>NZ_JAAAHS010000147.1 GCF_009908195.1 Streptomyces boluensis
CCGGTATTCCCCGCTACACCCCCTGGCTCAACCCTCGCGACGCAAGGTACTGTGCATTGCATGGAACCAGGCAAGGCGAGCAACCGCTCCGCCGGGAAAGCCGAGAGCCAGCTCCGTAAGGGCGTACTCGAGTACTGCGTACTCGCGCTCATGCGGGAAGGCCCCCGGTACGGCGTCGAGTTGTTGCGTGAGCTGGAGGATTCCGGGGCCTTGGCGACCAGCCAGGGCACGGTCTATCCGCTGCTCTCCCGGCTGCGCAGGGACGAACTCGTCGAGACCAACTGGCGCGAGTCGCCGTCGGGCCCGCCCCGGCGCTACTACGAGCTGACCGACGCGGGACGTGCCGCGCTCGCCGAGTTCGCGCGGATCTGGCCGGGATTCCGGGACGCAGTGGATCACTTTCTCGTGCCGCCACAAGGGCGGACACAGTCATCTGGAGGGGCACAGTGAAGGCCGCAGAGAACACCGAGATCGACGCCTACCTCGCGGCCGTCGAGCGAGAGGCGTCGGCACTTCCGCCGGAGCGCCGCCAGGAGCTCGTCGCGGATCTCGCGGAGCACATCCAGGTCGCGCTCGCCGAACGCCCCGACGCGCTCCCCGAGGTGCTGCGCGAGCTGGGCGACCCGCGCTCCATCGCGGCCACGGCGCTCGCCGAGGCGGGGCCCGGTGCCGGGTCCGGCGTGACGAAGAAGCCGGGCTTCCGGCAGAAGATCCCGGCCTGGCTCCCGGTGGCGCTGACCGCGACCGCGCTGCCGCTCGGCCTCATGTGGCTGCCGCTCGGCACCATCGGCCGCGTGGCCGGGATCGTCCTGCTCTGGATGGCGACCTGCTGGAAGATCCGGGACAAGGTGATCGCCACCTTCGTCGCCTACGTCACCACCATCGGCATCAACATCGCCGTGTACTTCATCGACCCGCCCAACCCCTCGGTCGTGGACACGGTCACGGCCGTGCAGCTCGCGCTGCCGCTGATCGCCGCGGGCTGGCTGTGGTTCACCCGCCGCCGCCCCTGACGGCACACGGGACAGCAGCACGCGGTACGTGATGCGGTACGGCACGACGTACGGAATCACGCACCCGCATGACATACGGCGGCCCGTGGGCGCTCGGTCGAGTGTCCACGGGCCGCCGCGTTCCCGTTTCCGGGCCTCGCCGTCACAGCACCGCGATGCCCAACGGCCGTTCCCCCGCGGTGAGTCGGCTGGTCCCACCGCTCTCCACGTCGACGATCGTGATGCCGTGCCAGTACCCGGAGCGGGTGAAGCCGCCGGAGACGTACGCCGTGCGGCCGTCCGGAGACACCGCGACATCCTCGTGCGGTCCGTCGAGCGGGATCACCCGCTCCTTGCCGTCCGCGGTGCGGATGGTGAGCGAGGGGTCCTCGTCGGACGGGCTGATGGGCCCGGTGCCGACGGCGAAGAGAGTGCCGTCCTCGGTGATCGTGGCGCCGTGCCTGGGGGCACCCCCCAGCCGAAGGCTGGGGGAGGGTGTCGGCCGTCATCCGCTCGATCCGGCTGTCGCCGGTCCTCGGGTCGAGCACCACGAGCTTCTCGCCCTCGAAGGGGAAGAGGAGCTTCCCGTCGGATGGCCGTACGACCGCGTAGTGCGGCTTCAGCCAGGAGCCGAGGCCGCCCTCGGTGCCGTAGGGCGCCACCTCGAACCGGCGCGGCTTCCCCTCGCCGTCGGCGCGGACCACGGTGACGTCGAAGGAGTCGTGGTTGGTCGCGTACACCTCGCGGCCGTCACGGGACACATCCACGTCGAAGGGCCTGCGGCCCACCGGAGTCGTGTCGGTCACCTCGCGGCTGCCGGTGGCGATCGTCTCCAACACCCCGTTCCCGCCAGGCACGTTGACGCCCACATAGACCTGCTCGCCGTCGGGTGCCAGGGCGATGCCCATGCCGCCGCCCCGGTACTCGCCGGTGGCCACCGGGCCTGAATCGGTCTCGTACGGGATGAGGTCCTGCCGCTCACGGGTCTTCGTGTCGACGACGGCGACTCCCTCGGCGGTGGCGACCCAGGCCCGGCCGTCCTCGCCGACGACCAGGCCGTACGGGGCCTCGCCGACCTCGACCCTGTCGATCGGGCCCTTGTCGGGGTCGACGAACGTGACGGTGTCGGAGCCGAAGTCGACGACGAGCAGGGTGCCTTCGGGCGTACGGCCGTCGGGCTCCGAGCCGGGGGCCACCCGTGCGGGTTCGTCACCCTCGCCGGGCCCCGCGGCCTGCGTGCTGGTGCACCCGGCGAGCAAGGGCGACGGTCGCGGCCGCGAGGACCAGGGTCGTGCGGCGCACCTGTCGGCGCGGTACGAGGCTCATCGGACGGCCCGCAACAGACCGGCGATACGGTCGAATCCGCGCCGCTCGGCGTGTTCCAGGGCGGTGACCCCGTCGCCGTCGGCGAGTCCTGGTGTGGCGCCCGCGGTGACGAGGAGCTCCACGATCTCCTGGTGCGCCCGGCCGCCGTCGCCGAGGATGACCGCCTCCAACAGGGCGGTCCAGCCGAGGTAGTTGACGTGGTCGACGTCGATGTCGGTGGCGCGCAGGAGGGCCCGTACGTAGTCGACCTGGCCGCGTTCGGCGGCGGGGATCAGCGCGATGCCGCCGTACCGGTTGCGCAGGGTGAGGTCGGGGTTCGCCGGGAGCAGGACGCGCATCATGTCGACGCTGCCGGTGACGCCGGTGACCAGCCAGGGGCTGTCGTCGCGGGCGTCCTGCGCGTCGGGGTCGGCGCCCGCGGCCACCAGGGCGCGGGCCGTGTCCACATGGTCGGCGCTCGCGGCGAGCAGCAGGGCGGTGCGGCCCTCGGCGTCGCGGGCCTCGACGCGCGCTCCGGCGGCGAGCGCCGCGCGGGCGCCCTCGGTGTCGCCCCGGGTGGCGGCTGCCAGCAGTGCGCGGTCGTGCTCGGTCGTTCTCGTACTGGTCATCCGACGCTCCTCGGTGCTCTGTCCCCCTCCATCCTGGCGGCCGCGCGCGCGGACTCCGTCGCCGTACCGGCTGCCGGGAGCAGGCCTGACGGCCGACGGCCGGGTCGTCCGATCGGTCGATGCGGCTGATAGGTTCCGTGCCCGACGCGCGCGACCTGACATGAACGCATCGTTGCCGACGGTGGGGGGAGGGGGCTCCGTGGGCCGGATTCCGGCGCGGCTGCGCAAGCCTGTGGGACTGGGTGTGGCGCTGCTGCTCGTGGCCATCGAGGACAGCGCGCCAGGGGGTGACGGGGACGACGGCGAGGGCGAGGCTCCGGGCGGGCGGACCCTGGAGGTGCCGGAGTCCAAGATCCTCGGACCCGCCCTGTGGGCCCGTGCGGAGTGCGCGGCGGGCCGCACATACCACCAGGTCTCGGCGACCGTGACTCCTCCCCCTCCTGAAGGAAGGGGCTTCTCGCTATGCCGGGTTGGCTTCGCGACGGACCAGCCCGGCCCGTAGAACGTTGCGTGCACCCACCGTGTCCGCGTGCGCGGTATGACCCGCACGAGGCGCAGTGGAAATTCTCCTGTGCGGGCCGGTTCTCCTTCGCGGTGTGCCCGCATTCAGGGCAGGTCCGGGAGGTGTTGCGGGGGTCCACGGCGATCACTTCCCGTCCGGCACTCTCAGCCTTGGCGTACAGGATCGTCAGGAACACCCCCCAACCAGCATCGCTGATCGACTTGTTGAGCCCGGCCTTCGCGGCGGCCCCGTTGGGCAGGAAGCTACCCGGCAGCTCAGGGTCGGGCTTCGGCGCGGGGGCCTTGACCATGTTGCGGATCTTGAGGTCCTCATGCGCGATGAAATCGTGCGTACGGACCAGATCAAGGGCGGTCTTGTGCGCGTGATCGAGCCGCTGACGACGCACCTTGCGATGCAGGTCGGCAACTTTCTGGACGGCCCGGCGGTGGTTGGCTGTTCGCTTGTCCCGGCGGGTGCGGGGGAAGCGGGCGAGGGCCTACTGTGCGGCTTCGAGCTTCGCGGCAGCCTTCCGGCCATGGCGGGGATTGGGCACGAACTCGCCGTTCGAGTCGGCCAGGAAGTTGGCTATGCCCAGGTCGATGCCGACCACGCTGCCAGTCTTGGGTAGCGGCTCGGGCTGCGCCTGCTCGGCCGTCAGGACGACGTACCAGCGCTTACCCTCACGCTTGACCGAGATGGTCTTGACCTTGCCGACCACCGGCCGGTGCTGGTTGACCTTGACGTGCCCCACACCCTGGAACCGGACACGAGTGACCGGGTCATGCGGGGTCGAGTCCCAGCGGCAGCCGTCACCGTCCTTGGGGAAGTCGACCGTGTCGAACCAGTTGACGCCCCGAAATCGCGGATACCCCGGTGTGTCACCGGACTTGATCCGGCGGAAGAACGCGGCGAACGCCTTGTCCAGCCGGCGCAAGGTCGCCTGCTGGGAGCTGAACGACCAACGCCCTTGCCGCTCCGGGTCGAACGCCCGGATCTCCTTGAGCTGCGCCGACTGCTGCCCGTACTTGATACTCGTCCTGGAGGCGTGCTTGTAAGCATCGCGGCGTTCCTGCAACGCCCCGTTGTAGAGCGAGCAGTGATCGGCCAGCATCGCGCCCAACGCAGCGGTCTGGCCCACGGTGGGCCGCATGAGGAACTTGTACGCACGCATCACCCGACCCACCCCCCTCCCAAGGCCGTTCCGGCGACCATATGGTGATTTTCGCCTGGCTGGGAACCAAACCCCGATATCCGCACCGGCCGTCACGTCGCCTACTCGGCGGCCCGGCCCCGCCCCTGCTTCGCCGGTTCCTGCGGCGGCGCCCCGCTGACCGTGGTCCGCCAGTACATCGAGGACCAGAAGCGGCCCGCGAGCTGAGGTCAACAGTGCGACCCCCTGCTCACAGCGCGGGTCAGAGCAGACCTGCACCCCGCTCGACGACCCCGCCAACCGCCCCCGGTACGCGGCCATCACCACGTCGACGGCCACTGAGGCGTCGCGGGCGCGGGGCTGCGGCGCCCGCCTCGGCACACCGGTGCGCCGCCTCGCCCTGCCCGTACGCCCGGACGCGTACGGGCCGTTGCGCACCGCCGACGGCACCTGCGCCGGGGTGCCGGCGGGCCGCGCGGCGGGCATGGGCCTGGAGACGGCGCGCGACGGCGCCCCGCACGAGCGGTGCCTCCTCACCACCGCCGAGGGCGAGCCGCGCACCGAACTCACCGCGTCCTTCGGCCCGTACGCCCGTGCCGAGTTCCGCGGCGTCGACGATCGCGAGCCGGACGACCAGCCGTCCGCCGAGCTGCCGTTCCACCGGCGCGGCAAGGACGACCTCCAGGGCTGGACGACCGCCAAGTGCCCCGACGGGCTCGCCCTGTTCACGGTCAACCCGGTCTCCACGGGCCCCGTCGAGGAGGGCGTCCGGCGGCCCGCACCCGACCTGGCCCAGGAGCACGCCGCGCTCAAGGAGTTCGCCACCCGCGCGGCCGAGGCCCACGGCTGCTCGGCACCGGCGACGGGGCGTTAGCCGCTGGAGGTGGTCACCGTGGCTGCTGTTCCGCGATGGCCGCCCAGTCGTCCGCCCCGCGACCGTCGGCGATGGCCTCGTCGAAGACGGCACGCAGCAGTTGACCGATCGGGAGCGGAATGCCTTGGTCGGTCGCCGCGTCGAGCGCGAGGTGGAGGTCCTTGCGGCCCAGGACTGTGCTGAATCCGGCCGGCTGGTAACGCCGTTCGGCGATCATCGACCCGTAGCCGGTGTAGACGGGTCCCGGGAAGAGTGTTGAAGTCAGCAGCTCGACCAACTGCCCGGAGTCGACACCGGCGCCCTCCGCGACGCTGACGGCCTCGCCCAGCGACTGGATCGCGCAGGCGATCAGGTAGTTCCCGAGGATCTTCACGATGTTGGCCTGCTCCGGGCGGTCGCCCAGTCGCCAGGTCCGCGAGCCGATCACGTCGAAGAACGGCTGCACGCGGTCGAGCAGCGCATCCTCACCGGCCGCAAGGACGTTGAGCGCCCCGGCTTCGGCGACCGGAACACGGCCGAAGACCGGTGCCGCGACATATCCGACACCATGCTCGGCGTGCGCTGCGCCGACCCGGCCGGCCAGGCCCGTACTCACCGTGGCGAGGTTGACGTGAACAGTCCCGGCCGGGGTCTGAGCGAGGACACCGGAGTCGATGAACGTCTCAGCGACGGCCCGGTCGTCGGACAGGACCGAGAAGACCACCGGCGCCTGCATGGCCTCGGCCACCGAGACGGCACGACGGGCACCCACGGCGGCCAGTTCGTCCGCGGGCCCGTCGGAGCGGTTCCACACCACGACGTCGTGGCCGGCCCTCAAGAGGTTGCGTGCGATGGGCTTCCCCATGGCTCCCAGACCGATGACCGCGATGCTGCTCACGCTGAACACCCCTTCCGTTGAACCGTCTGAAGTGGTTCAAGGATGCCACGGAGTTACGATCGCAACGAACCGTCTGAAGCGGTTCGGCGCGTGTTGCTACTCATTTGCGGAGGCTGGAATGACCGAGGACGTACGTCGTGTGTTCCGGATGGACAACGAGGTACTGGCGTTCCGGTTCACCGCCACCGTCAGTAATCGCACCGGCCGGACGCCGAGGGAGCGGCTGACCGATCCCGCACAGCTGAGGATGTGGCTGGGGGCCACGGGGCTCGACGTCACAGAGGTGTCGCCGACCGGCCTGAAAGACGCCGTCGGACTGCGCGAGGCGATCTACCGGATCGGGTCGGCGATCGCCGCGGGTGAAAAGCCGAAACCCAAGGATGTCCGCACCCTCAACACGACCGCTGCCGCTGGGCACGCGAAGGCTGCGCTGGAACACGGACGCGCGGGATGGCACCTGACGGAGACGACCCCTGTCAGTGACGCCCTCGGGGTCCTGGCCACGGATGCCATCCGCATCCTCGGGGGCCCCGACCGCGGCCGCATCAAGAACTGCGAAGGCCCGGGATGCGCGGGGCTGTTCCTCGACACCAGCCGCGCGGCCAACCGCCGCTGGTGCTCGATGAACACCTGCGGCAACAAGGTCAAGAAGTCGCGAAGCACCGCGAGTTGACCCAGCGGAGCCGCTAGACGCAACTTGGCTGCGAGGGCACTAGGTGCAACCTGACCGCTAGGCGCGAGGCGCAACCTAGCCGCCAGGCGCTAGGCGCACCCTGGCCACGTGCACCGTCAGCGCCAGTCGGGCGCGCCCGGCGCGAACGGCAGCACGCTCTCGATCTTCGCGCGGGTCTCCCGCATGACGGCGACGACGCGTTCCTGGTGGTCGTCGGTGAGCCGGGCCAGTGGCACCGAGCAGCTGATCGCGTCGCCCGCGGGACTCGCGTAGCGCAGTGCGAAGCCGAAGCCCGCGATGCCGGTGACGGTCTCCTCGCGCTCCACCGAGTACCCGCGCTCGCGCACCCCCGCGAGGTCCGCGAGGAGCGTGGCCCGGCCGGTGTGGGTGTGTCCGGTGTACGCGGTGAACGGCTCGGCGGGCAGCGGGAGTTCAGCGTCGGGCCGCTCGGCGAGCAGCGCCTTGCCGAGCGCGCAGGCGTGCGCCGGGACCCGGCGGCCGACCCGGCTGAGGGTGCGCGGGTACTCGTGCGACTCGCGGGTGGCGAGGTAGACCACGTCGGCGCCGTCGAGCCGGGCCAGGTGGACGGTCTCGCCGAGGGCGTCGGAGGCCTCGTCGAGGAAGGGCCGGATGGCGCGTACGTGCTGGTCGCTGTCGAGGTAGCTCGTGCCGGTGAGCAGCGCCCGGATGCCGATGCCGTACAGCGAGCCGGTGCTGTCGGTGCGGACCCAGCCGCAGTCGGCGAGGGTGCGCAGGAGTTCGTACATGCTGCTGCGCGGCACGTCCAGGGCGGCGGCCAGTTCGTCGAGGCGTGAGGGCTCCTCGCCGCGTGCCGCGAGGAGTTCGAGCAGCGCGACGGTGCGCGCCGCCGACTTCACGCCGCGCGCGCCTCTGCCTCGTTCACCGCTGTCCGACCCGGATGACCTGCTGCTCTGCGCCATGCCACCGATCGTAAATCGGTGCGTGCACACCCATTGACCCACCGGGATTCACGAACCTAACCTCCGTTCTCATACGTGGACGCCATCCGGATATCCGGATGGAACCTAGGGTTCGAAGGAGAACTGACGTTGCCTCTGCTCGTCGTCGGCATCAGCGTCCTGGTCCTGTTGCTGCTCATGACCAGACTCAAACTCAACGGCTTCGCCGCGCTGCTCCTGGTGGCGGTCGGCGTCGCCCTGGTCCGTGGCATACCGGTGGCCGAGATACCCGATGTGCTCGCCGAGGGCATCGGCGGCCAGATCGGCGACACCATGCTGACCATCGGCCTCGGCGCCATGGTCGGCCGTGTCATGGGTGATTCGGGCGCCGCGCAGCGCATCGCCGACCGGCTCTTGAAGGCCTTCGGGCCGCGCTGGGTGCAGGTCGCGATGGTGGTCGTGGCCATGCTCATCGGCGTGACGATGTTCTACGAGGTGGCGTTCGTCATCATCGTCCCGGTGGCGTTCACCCTGGTCCGGGTCACCGGCGCCAACCTGCTCTGGGTCGGCCTGCCGATGTCCATCGCGCTGTCCACCATGCACAGCTTCCTGCCGCCGCACCCCGGCCCCACGGCGGTGGCCGCCACCTTCGACGCCTCGGCCGGACTCACCCTGTTCTACGGCCTGTTCATCGCCGTCCCGGCCGGCGCGCTGATCGCCCTGGTGTGGCCGCGGCTCCCGTTCGTCCGCCGGATGAACCCCGAACTGCCCAAGGGCCTGGTCAGCGAGCGGGTCTTCGAGGACTCCGAGATGCCCGGCATGGGCTGGTCGCTGTTCGTGGCGCTGTTCCCGGTCGTCCTGATCGCGGGCGCCGCCGTCACCGACATGGTGTGGACGGGCAACAGCCCGGTCCTGCACACCATCGAGTTCATCGGCTCCGCGCCCATCGCACTGCTCCTCACGCTGCTCCTGGCGATGTGGGTGTTCGGGCCGCGCATCGGCCGCAGCCTCACCGAGGTCGCCGACTCGTGCAGGTCCGCGGCCTCCGCGATGGCGATGATCCTGCTTGTCATCGGCGCGGGCGGGGCGTTCAAGCAGGTCCTCGTCGACGGCGGGATCTCCGAGTACATCAAGGACGCGA
Source organism: Streptomyces boluensis (assembly GCF_009908195.1). Lineage (GTDB taxonomy): Bacteria > Actinomycetota > Actinomycetes > Streptomycetales > Streptomycetaceae > Streptomyces > Streptomyces boluensis. Next base: position 9,064 of record NZ_JAAAHS010000147.1, read on the forward strand.
CCGGCGGCTGGTCCATCTCCCCGATCATCCTCGCCTGGCTGATCGCGGCGATCCTGCGGGTCGCCCTCGGCTCCGCGACGGTCGCCGTCGTCACCGCGTCGGGCGTGGTGCTTCCGCTGCTCGCGGGCAGCGGAGTGCACCCCGAGATGATGGTGCTCGCCGTCTCCTGCGGATCCATCGCGTTCTCCCATGTGAACGACCCGGGATTCTGGATGTTCAAGGAGTACTTCAACCTCTCCGTCGTCGACGCCATCAAGGCCCGTACGACCTACACCACGACCCTCGCGGTACTCGGCCTCGGCGGCGTGCTCGCGATGGAGGGCGTACTCGACGCCCTCAACGTGTGACACACCCTCAACTCCCCTCTTCCGTACGGGACTTCACGCCCGATCACGGTCGCCGCACCGAACAACAGAAGGACCTCATGAGCCGCACCACCCGCACTTCGTCCCAGCCGACCGTCACCGCGTTCGCCGTGTACCCCGTGGCCGGGCGCGACTGCATGGAGCTGAACCTGTCCGGCGCCCACGGCCCGTACTTCACCCGCAACGTCGTCGTCCTCACCGACTCCGAGGGCCGTACCGGACTCGGTGAGGTGCCCGGCGGGGAGAAGATCACGCGGACGCTGCGGGACGCCGAATCCCTGGTCGTCGGCGCCGAGTTGGGCGACTACCAGCGTGTCCTGCGGGAGATCGGTGACCGCTTCAAGGACCGCGACGCGGGCGGGCGCGGCGCCCAGACCTTCGACCTGCGCACCACCGTGCACGCCGTCACCGCCGTCGAGTCGGCCCTGCTCGACCTGCTCGGCCAGCACCTCGACGTACCGGTCGCCGCGCTCCTCGGCGACGGCCAACAGCGCGCCTCCGTACGGGTGTTGGGCTACCTCTTCTACGTCGGCGACCCGGACCGCACCGACCTGGAGTACGTCCGTGAGCCCGAGGCCGCCGACGCGTGGCACCGGGTGCGGCACGAGGAGGCGCTCTCCCCCGCCGCGATCGTCCGGCAGGCCGAGGCCGCGTACGAGCGGTACGGCTTCCGGGACTTCAAGCTGAAGGGCGGTGTGCTGCCCGGCACCGAGGAGGTCGCCGCCGTCCGCGCCCTCAAGGACCGCTTCCCCGAGGCCAGGATCACCCTCGACCCGAACGGCGCCTGGTCGCTGCGCGAGGCCGTGGAGCTCTGCCGCCCGCTGACCGACGTGCTCGCGTACGCGGAGGACCCGTGCGGCGCGGAGGACGGGTACTCCGGGCGTGAGGTCCTGGCCGAGTTCCGGCGCGCCACGGGACTGCCGACCGCCACCAACATGATCGCCACGGACTGGCGCCAACTCACCCACGCCCTGGCCCTCCAGTCGGTCTCCATACCGCTGGCCGACCCGCACTTCTGGACCATGCGCGGCTCCGTCCGGGTCGCCCAGCTCTGCAACGCGATGGGCCTGACCTGGGGTTGCCACTCCAACAACCACTTCGACATCTCGCTCGCCATGGTCACCCACTGCGGCGCGGCGGCCCCCGGCGCGTACAACGCCCTCGACACGCACTGGATCTGGCAGGAGGGCCTGGAGCGGCTGACCACCGCACCGCCGCGGATCGTCGACGGCGAGATCGCGGTGCCGGACGCCCCCGGCCTCGGTGTGACCCTGGACCCGGACCGCCTCGCCGCGGCGCACGAGCTGTACCTGGAGAAGGCCCTCGGCGCGCGGGACGACAGCGCGGCGATGCGGTTCCTCGTGCCAGGCTGGCGGTTCGACGCCAAGCGGCCTTGCCTGGTGCGCTGACCGAACTCCGGCATACGTAAGAGAAGGAAGGGTGGTACGGGGGTGAGTGCCGGACAGGCGGTGCTGCTCATGGCGGCGGGGGTGGCCTCGGGGCTCGCCGGATCGATGGCCGGGCTCGCCTCGCTGTTCAGCTATCCGGCACTGCTCGCCGCCGGGCTGCCACCGGTCGCCGCGAACGTCACCAACACGGTGGCGCTGTTCACCAACACCGTTGGTACAGCGGCTGGTTCACGCACCGAACTGCGCGGCCAGGGCCGCCGCCTGCTGCGCCTGAGCCTGCTCGCCGCGGTCGGCGGCACGCTCGGCGCGGCCCTGCTCCTCTCCACCCCGGCGGCGGCCTTCGAGGCCGTGGTGCCCTGGCTGATCGCGCTCGGTTCGGTCCTGATCCTGGCCCGCGAGCCACTGCGCCGCCTGGTCACCCGGCTACGGCCCCGCGACGACGACCACACCTCCCCCGCACTGATGGGCACGGTGCTCCTGGTCGGCCTGTACGGCGGGTACTTCGGCGCCGCGGCCGGGGTGCTGATGCTCGCGGTACTCACCCTCTCCGCGAACGAACCCCTGCCGGTGACCAACGCGGTGAAGAACATCGCAACCGGCGCCGCCAATGTCACGGCCGCGGTGGCCTACGCGTTCCTCGCCCCGGTGCACTGGGGCGCCGCGGCGGCGCTCGGCCTCGGCTGCCTCGCCGGCAGCCGCCTCGGCCCGGTGTTCGTCCGCCGCCTCCCGGAGAAGCCTCTCCGCATCGGCATCGCACTGGGCGGGTTGGGCCTTGCGGCCTCGCTGTGGCACTAGGGGAGACGTCCCCTAGGGGCGTCGCTCCGGTCTTCGCGGGCCCGCGCGCCTGGCGCCTGGCGCCTGAGGGGCTGAGGGGCTGAGGGGCTATTACGGCGCCCGCGAAAAGGGTGCGTGCCCCCTTCTGGACGACCCGGTCGACGCGAATTCCCGGGAACTCCTGGACACTCCCCGTTCTCCGTAATTCCAGCGCCGACCACCACACTCGCCGCCAACCAGCCATGCCGTTCCGGCCAATTCCCGAGGCGTGCGGACAATTCGTACAACGTGCAATCGATTTGATTGCGCGAATCCCGCACGCTGCCGCTACGATCACGGCATGGTCACGGCCAACCCGACTTCCACACCGCCATCGGCACACCCTTTCCGGGTGGGCCCTTGGCGCGTTCTCTGGTTGGCCGCCGTCCTTCTCGGGGTGCTCTACACGCACGGTGTGAGCGGTGAGATCGTCGCCGAGCACATCGCCCGCGGCGCCGCCGCCCCGCTCGCCGTACCGGCCGTCGACAGCACCGCGGACGCACCGGCTCACCACGCCCCCGAGAGCGCGGAACACTCTGCCCAGGACTGCGCGTCGAGCCAGCCCCAGCAGGGCGCCGAACTGCCCGCGCCCGACCTGTCGCCGCTCGACGCCGGGGCCCGGCAGGACCCGCTGCACGCCGCGGTCAACTCCCGCTGCACACACGCCGACACGGCCGCCCGCGCCGGTCGAGATCCGGCCGTGCTGCGTCTTTAGGCCGTACCGGCCGAACCTTTTCGAACGGGCCCGCGCATTTCGGCGTAAGCGCCACTTCGCCACCTTTCCGTCGACATCCGCGCAAGCTCGCGATGCGATATGCACACGCCCTCGCACCGCCGTACGGCCATATCCCCCTGCGCGCACACAACCCGAACGCGACCAACACGCGACCAGAACACCAGGGCCGCCCGATCGCGCCTCCGCCGCGTGAATGCGCCGCTCTCTTCTGCCGCTCTCTTCTGCCACCCCCTCCGGCATTCCCCACGGAACAGCACGTACGGAATGCCGCCCAGCGAAAGCGAAGCCGTGACAGCCGTGAACACTCAAGCCACGCAGCCGCACCCTCCGCTCGACACCCCCGCCGCCGACCGCGCGCGCCGCGCGTACCCGAGCCCTGTCGTCGCCACCACCCGCGCGGGGCACGGCCTGTCCGGGCTCGTCGGCAACACCCCGGTGCTGCGGATCTCCGAGCCGCTCGCACCCGCCGGGCGCGGGTTCTGGGCGAAGCTGGAGGGGTTCAACCCCGGCGGCATGAAGGACCGGCCCGGCCTGCACATGGTCGAACGGGCCCGCGACCGGGGCGAGTTGCGGCCCGGCGACCGGATCATCGAGTCCACCAGCGGCACCCTCGGACTCGGCCTCGCCCTGGCCGGCATGACCTATGGGCACCCGGTCACCCTCGTCACCGACCCCGGACTCGAACCGACCATGACCCGGCTGCTGCGGGCCTACGGCGCCCGCGTCGACGTGGTGCCCGAGCCGCACCCCGTCGGCGGCTGGCAGCAGGCGCGGCGCGACCGGGTGGCCCGGCTGCTCCTGGAGCACCCCGGATCGTGGTGCCCGGACCAGTACAACAACCCGGACAACACCGTCGCGTACACCCCGCTCGCCCTCGAACTCTCCGCTCAACTCGGCCATATCGACGCACTGGTGTGCAGTGTCGGCACCGGCGGGCACTCGGCGGGTATCTCCCGGGTGCTGCGCGGGCTGCACCCCGGCCTCGACGTGATCGGCGTCGACACCGTCGGCTCCACGATCTTCGGCCAGCCCGCAAGGCCCCGCCTGATGCGCGGCCTCGGATCGAGCATCCACCCCCGCAACGTCGCCTACGACCACTTCGACGAGGTGCACTGGGTGGCGCCCGCCGAAGCGGTGTGGACCTGCCGCCGCCTGGCCGCCTCGCACTACGCGACCGGCGGCTGGAGCGTCGGCGCCGTCGCCCTGGTCGCCGGCTGGCTCGCCGCGACCCGCCCCGCGCGCACCCGGATCGCCGCCGTCTTCCCCGACGGCCCGCAGCGCTACCTCGGGACGGTGTACGACGACGAGTACTGCGCCACGCACGGACTACTCGACGCACCCCCGGCGACCGAACCCGACCTCCTTGAACATCCGGACGAGCGGGAGGTCACGCGGTGGACGCGCTGCACCACCGTCGTCGACCCGCGCACCCTCGGCCGGGACGGGGGCGACCGGTGAAGGGCATGCTCACGCAGGTGCGCTCGCACGAACGCGCCGTCCAGCTCCTGATGGTGAACCAGTTCACCATCAACCTCGGCTTCTACATGCTGATGCCGTACCTGGCCGCGCACCTCTCCGGCACCCTCGGCCTGGCCGGCTGGCTCGTCGGACTCGTCCTCGGCGTACGGAACTTCAGCCAGCAGGGCATGTTCCTGGTCGGCGGCACCCTCGCCGACCGGCTCGGCTACAAGCCCCTGATCGTCGCCGGCTGCGCCCTGCGCACCCTCGGCTTCGCCACGCTCGGCCTGGTGGACTCGCTGCCCGCGCTGATCGCCGCGTCGGCCGCGACCGGGCTCGCCGGTGCGCTGTTCAACCCGGCGGTGCGGGCCTACCTGGCGGCGGACGCCGGGGACCGCAGGGTGGAGGCGTTCGCGCTGTTCAACGTCTTCTACCAGGCGGGCATCCTGCTCGGCCCACTCGTCGGCATGGTGCTCACCGGGGTGGACTTCCGGGTCACCTGTCTCGTCTCGGCGGCGATCTTCGCGGGCTTGAGCATCGTGCAGATCCGTGCGCTCCCGGCCCGCCGGGCGGCTGATTCCACGGGACGGGCAGGCACCGAGAGCGTCCTCGCGCAGTGGCGCTCGATCCTCAACAACCGGCCGTTCCTGCTGTTCTCCGGCGCCATGATCGGCTCGTACGTCCTCTCCTTCCAGGTCTATCTGGCGCTCCCTCTGGAGGTACGGCGCCTCGGTGGCGACGGGCAGTTCGGGACCGCCGCGGTGGCCGTGCTGTTCGCGGTGTCGGGGCTCAGCACGATCGTCGGGCAGACCCGGGTGACCGCCTGGTGCAAGGCCCGGATGGCGCCGGGCCAGGCCCTCGCGCTCGGCCTTACTGTCCTCGGCCTCGCGTTCCTGCCGTTGCTCGCCGCGTCGGCAATTCCCGTACCGGACAGGGGAGTTGGACTGTGGCTGCTCGCGGCGGTACCACCCGCCCTCGCCGCACTGCTGCTCGCACTCGGCACGATGATCGCGTACCCCTTCGAGATGGACACCATCGTCCGCCTCTCCGGAGACCGCCTCGTCGCCACCCACTACGGCCTCTACAACACCATCTGCGGCATCGGCATCACCCTCGGCAACCTCCTCACCGGCGCCGCACTCGACACCGCACGAGCCGCAGGTCTCGCCGCACTGCCATGGTGCGTACTCACCACCGTCGGCCTACTCTGCGCGGCATCCCTGTACGGCCTGCACCGCACCGGACGGCTGGCAGCACCGCGCCCGCAGCCGGTGCCGGTGGGGGCGGCGCCCTAGGTCCACCTGTTCCGCATGGTCGAGGCTGAGCGCCACGAGGCTCGTGTCGTAGCTCCGTGAGCCCCGGCAGCCGTTCGTCGCCTGGCTCGCGGCGGGGCTATTTCCCGGCGAGGCCACCGTAGGAAGTGCCGGTGAGCGACGCCCCGTCCACGGGCGGGCGGCCCGCACCACTGACGAGGCCATCGCCCGCAGGCCCGTCCTCGTCGCCCTCCGGCGCGGGCCCTTCCGGTCCCCGGTACAGCGCGGGAATCCGCCCCGCCAGGCCCGCCCGCGTCACGTCGTCCGACAGAGCCACCCCTGTCACTTCATGGAGCAGCGCAAGGCCGAGCTCGCGCTCGTCGGCATCGTCCACGGTCCCGTCCTCCGCCGCGAAGAACCCCACCCGCCGCATCTCCACCACCAGGCGGTCCGGATCCTGACCGCCCTGCTCCGCCCGGAGTTCGGGAGCCATCGCATCGAACTCGGTGACCAGCGAGCCGTCTTCCCAGTAGAAGAGATGGCTCAACGGGCCCGTGTTCACACAGCAGATGACCCGTGCCCCTCGCGAAGCCCGCGCCAGCCGCTCGTCGATGCTCGCCCAGGCACTCCCCGGCTCCAGCGCATAGGCCCAGCCGCCCACCACCCCGGCGTGTACGGCGCCCCACTCCTCGCCCTGCTGCTCGCCCCGCCGCTCGCCGCTCGCCAGCGCCGCCTCCTGCAAGGCCGACGCCTCCCCCTCGTCCGCCAGTTCCGTGACGCCTCCCGCATCGCACCCCAGCCGCATCAACAGTTCGCGTCCGGTCACCCCCTGAGCGAGCGTCAGGCAGTGCGTCTCGTATGCGTCAGCGATCCAGCCGAGCGGATTCTCCGGCACGCTTCCCTCCAACTGATCCACAACCCGCAGAACTTGGTCGGCCTGCTCTTTCGTCGAGGTTCAACGTAGGACAGCGTGCAGACAGCGGCGCCTGGTCGGCCCCCGCTGCGTCGAGACGGGCAAGCCCCACGTTGCCGGTGAGCTAGGCCCCGCCGGTCCCATACCGCATCAGCGCGCCGGACACCGGTGCCGGGCCGGGGTCCACGTCGGGGTCCGTGGCGGGGTCCGCGTGCCGTCGTACCCAGTCGTCGAGGTCGCGCGCGGCCTCCCACGGTGCGGTGGAGGTGTACGCCGACCACCAGGCGGCAGGGGGCGCGGCCGTGCCGGGGTGCTCGTACGCGGCGGCAGCGGCCACGTACCGGCGTGCCGCTTCGAGC
>NZ_JAAAHS010000148.1 GCF_009908195.1 Streptomyces boluensis
CTCAAGGGGTGGGCGAGGGGTGCAACGCGACTGCCATGTGGCGTTCATGTGGGGCGTTGTCGTACGGAAAGTGGTACTGAAATGACCCCAGTCTCGGTACCGTTCCGGTATGGCAATGAATCTGCGTCTGCGCGAGGACCAGCAAGCGGCGCTCAAGCTCAGGGCCGAGGCCGAGGGGCGCAGCATGCACGCGGTCGTGCTGCAGGCGATCGACCGGTATCTGGAAGAGGAATCGGACCGCGCGAAGGTCCGGAGGCTCGGCGACAAGTACGCGGCGCGCCACGCCGATCTGCTGCGCAGGCTGGGGGAGCAGTGAAGTACCTGACGGTCGAAGAGGTCCTCGACCTGGCCGAGTTGGGCTGCGGAGGGCAGCGGATCGCCGTGCGCGACCTCGGCCTGCTCACCTCCGCCGCGCACCGCCCGCAGTCGCAGATGTTCGGCGTCGAGGCGTACACGGACCGGTTCGAGAAGGCCGCCGCCCTGCTGCAGTCGCTCGCCGTGAACCATCCGCTGGTCGACGGCAACAAGCGGATGGCCTGGATGTGCACGGCCGTCTACCTCGACCTCGCGGGGGCGGACATGGTCGAAGTCGATCAGGACGCGGCGTACGACCTCGTGATCGACGTGGCGTCGGGCAGCGCGGACGATCTGCACGTCATCGCCGGCCGGCTGCGCGCCCTGCACACCCCCGCGTGATCACCCCCGCCGCGTCCCGCGCGGCGCGTGCCGTGTGACTCCGGTCCCACCGCGCGCCGCACGGGCCCGTGACTGAGGGCCCGGCGCCGGCGGCTTCGGTCAAGTCGGCCGGAGCCGTCAATCGGGCACCGGTAAGGTGGCCCGGTTGTCATACGTAGCCGAACGCTCGACCCTCGACGGAGACCGTGACTACCACCGCCACCTCCAACCACCACCTCTCCCCGGCCTTCCCCGGCCGTGCCCCCTGGGGTACCGCGAACAAGCTGCGTGCCTGGCAGCAGGGGGCCATGGACCGGTACATCCAGGAACAGCCGCGCGACTTCCTCGCCGTCGCCACCCCCGGCGCCGGCAAGACGACCTTCGCGCTGACCCTTGCCTCCTGGCTGCTGCACCATCACGTCGTGCAGCAGGTGACGGTGGTCGCACCGACCGAGCACCTGAAGAAGCAGTGGGCGGAGGCCGCGGCCCGCATAGGGATCAAGCTGGACCCGGAGTACAGCGCGGGCCCGCTCAGCAAGGAGTACCACGGCGTCGCGATCACGTACGCGGGCGTCGGCGTGCGGCCCATGCTGCACCGCAACCGCGCCGAGCAGCGCAAGACCCTCGTGATCCTCGACGAGATCCACCACGCCGGTGACTCCAAGTCCTGGGGCGAGGCCTGCCTTGAGGCGTTCGAACCGGCGACCCGGCGGCTCGCGCTTACCGGTACGCCGTTCCGCTCCGACACCAACCCGATCCCCTTCGTCACGTACGCGGAGGGCAACGACGGCATCCGCCGCTCGTCCGCCGACTACACCTACGGGTACGGCAATGCCCTCGGCGACGGCGTCGTGCGGCCCGTCATCTTCCTCTCGTACAGCGGCAACATGCGCTGGCGGACGAAGGCGGGCGACGAGATCGCGGCGCGGCTCGGCGAGCCGATGACCAAGGACGCGGTCTCGCAGGCCTGGCGCACCGCGCTCGACCCGCGCGGCGACTGGATGCCGAACGTCCTGAAGGCCGCGGATCAGCGGCTCACCGAGGTCCGCAAGGGCATCCCGGACGCGGGCGGCCTCGTCATCGCATCCGACCAGGACTCGGCGCGCGCCTACGCCAAGCTGATCCGGGAGATCACCGGCACCAAGGCCACCGTCGTCCTCTCCGACGACGGCGGCGCCTCGAACCGGATCGACGAGTTCGCCGCGGACAACAGCCGCTGGATGGTCGCGGTCCGGATGGTCTCCGAGGGCGTCGACGTGCCGCGCCTCGCGGTCGGCGTGTACGCGACGACCATCTCGACCCCGCTGTTCTTCGCCCAGGCCGTCGGCCGTTTTGTACGGTCCAGGCGGCGCGGCGAGACCGCCTCCGTGTTCCTGCCGACCATCCCCGACCTCCTCGGCTTCGCCAACGAGATGGAGGTCGAGCGCGACCACGTCCTCGACAAGCCGAAGAAGGACGGCGAGGAGGACCCGTACGCCGAGTCCGAGCAGGAGATGGACGAGGCGAACAAGCAGGAGGACGAGGACACCGGCGAGCAGGAGCAGTTCTCCTTCGAGGCCCTGGAGTCCGAGGCGGTCTTCGACCGGGTGCTCTACGACGGCGCCGAGTTCGGCATGCAGGCGCACCCCGGCAGCGAGGAGGAGCAGGACTACCTGGGCATCCCGGGACTGCTCGAACCCGACCAGGTGCAGATGCTGCTGCAGAAGCGGCAGGCACGGCAGATCGCGCACAGCCGGAAGAAGTCCGACGAGGAAGCCGATCTGCTCGAACTGCCCGCCGAGCGGCGGCCGGTGGTCTCCCACAAGGAGCTGCTCGAACTGCGGAAGTCGCTGAACACGATGGTGTCGGCGTACACCCATCAGTCCGGCAAGCCGCACGGTGTCATCCACACCGAGCTGCGCCGGGTGTGCGGCGGCCCGCCGAGCGCGGAGGCCACGGCGGGCCAGATCCGGCAGCGGATCGCGAAGGTCCAGGAGTGGGCCACCCGGATGAAGTGAGGCCGGGGGAGCGGGAGTTGGCTCCCGCACCCTCGGCTCGCCCGTGCCGCGGGCCCCGGTGCGACCCGTGCCCTCAGCCCTGGTTCAGCCCCGGTGGCCCGAGCGGTGCCGGCCAAGGGCGACCATCCCGGCGCCGACCGCGAGGGTCAGCGCACCGGCCCCGATGATCCACCCCGTACCCGAGTCGTTCGCGACGACCGGTTCCGTAGGGGCAGGCCCGGACCGCGCGGCCACCACGGAGACCGAGGTGAGCGGCGCGACCGCGGCCGGGGACGCGGGCCCGGGAGCGAGCGTCCCGGCGGCGACGGCCGGTACGGCGGATGCGGCGGATACGGGAGCGACAGTCGATATGGGGGATACGGCGGCGGCCGCGGGCGCGACGCAGAGCAGCGCACCGGCGAGAGCGGTGACGGCGGTGACGGCGACGCGGGGTGCGGGACGGCGGGGCTTCATGTCGGCGGGCCTTTGCTGAGGTGGTGCTCGGGTGGCGCTGAGACAGTGCTCTCGTGGTCGGTCCGCGAGCAGTGCTCTCGCAATACGCGAGAGCACTGCTCGCTGACCGGCTGTCCGCCACCGTAGAACGCGCCCGCGAGCCACAGCGCCCGCAAAGGTCCCGGCCCTCGCGGCGTTGGTCCCCGTACGGGAGAACCCGAGGGTGTCCTAGGTCCCCAATCGGGCAAACCGCACCGATCGCCGGCGATTTCCCGCACCGGGTGCCCGGATTCTGGACGGAGTCTTCCGCTCAGCGGGATTTGCTCGCTACTGTCCCCCGAAACGCACACGCCCCGTGGCAGCGCCGCCGCGGAGCGCAGCCGGTGCCAGGTGGTACCGGGGCGAGCGTGCCTCGGGCCTCCTCTTCGCTCCGGCGGCCTCTGACGCGCGTCACCGACGGGACTCGGTGACGGACTACGCATCGGGGACCGCCGCAACACACCTCACAAGGAGAGGGCGTCGTGACCGCGGAGACTTCTCAGACGCTCGACCGGGGACTACGGGTCCTCAAACTGCTCGCCGACACCGATCACGGCCTGACCGTGACGGAACTGTCCAACAAGCTCGGAGTCAACCGCACCGTCGTCTACCGGCTGCTCGCCACCCTCGAACAGCACACCCTGGTCCGCCGTGACCTGGGCGGCCGTGCCCGTGTGGGCCTCGGCGTGCTGCGCCTCGGCCGCCAGGTCCACCCCCTGGTACGGGAGGCGGCGCTGCCCGCGCTGCGCGCCCTGGCCGAGGACATCGGGGCCACCGCGCACCTCACGATGGTCGACGGGGCGGAGGCCCTCGCCGTGGCGGTGGTCGAGCCGACCTGGACCGACTACCACGTGGCGTACCGCACAGGCTTCCGGCACCCGCTCGACCGGGGCGCCGCGGGCCGGGCCATACTCACCGCGCGCCAGGGCCTGCTCGACGACCCCGGCTACACGCTGACCCACGGCGAACTGGAGGCCGGCGCGTCCGGCGCCGCCGCCCCGCTGGTCGGAGTGACCGGCATCGAGGGCAGCGTCGGCGTCGTCATGCTGGCGGACGCGGTACCTGAGCGGGTGGGCCAGCGCGTGATGGACGCCGCCCGGGAGGTCGCGGACGCGCTGCGCTGAGGATCCCTTCGGGGCGCGAGGGGAGTGGTGTGCCGCACGCATTAAATTGGGTGCGTGCTCTCTCGCCTCGCCGCCCTCCCCCGCCCCACGGCCCTCGCCCTCAGCGCCGTACCCGTACTGGCTGTCCTGGGGGTGACCCTCTTCGCGCCGCTGCCGTTCGCGGTGGCGCAGCCCGGGTCGACCTCGGACGTGCTCGGTGAGCACCAGGGCGACCAGGTGATCACGGTCGAGGGCGCGCCCACCCGGGAGACCGACGGCAAGCTCCTCATGACGACGATCGTGGCGACCGGCCCGACCGTGGACGTCGGTATCGGGGACGTGGTCGACGCGTGGTTCCGTACCGACCGGGCCGTGATGCCGCGCGAGGCGGTCTATCCGAGCGGGGACTCGGCCGAGGAGATCGAGAAGCACAACCTCGGCGAGATGAAGAAGTCGCAGGACGAGGCGGTCGAGGCGGCCCTGACCTACCTGGACAAGAGCCCGAAGGACGTGCGGGTCCAGCTGAAGCTGGCCGACATCGGCGGCCCCAGCGCCGGGCTGCTGTTCGCCCTCGGCATCATCGACAAGCTGGACGGCGACGGCAGCGGCAAGGACCTCACGGGCGGCCGCACCATCGCCGGTACGGGCACGATCACCCCGGACGGCGAGGTCGGCCCGGTCGGTGGCGTGGCCCTGAAGACCCAGGCGGCGGGCCGGGACGGCGCGAGTGTCTTCCTGGTCCCGAAGGCGGAGTGCGCCGACGCGCAGTCCGAACTCCCGGGCGGCGTACGCCTGATCCCCGTCACCACGCTCGACAGCGCGGTCGACGCGCTGCACGCCCTGAACGGCGGCGGCAAGGTCCCCAGCTGCTGAGCGGTAACGGCGCCCCCGCAAGGAACTACCCCTCCTTGACGAACCCTTCCTTCACCAGCCAGTCCATCGCCACCGAGTGCGGATCCTCGCCGTCCACGTCGACCTTGGCGTTCAGTTCGCGGGCCACGTTGTTATTGAGCTTCTTGGTGATCGGGTCCAGGATCTTGGCCAACTCCGGGTACTTCTCAAGGGACTTGGAGTTGATCTCGGGGGCGGCGTTGTAGTTGGGGAAGAAGTGCTTGTCGTCCGCCATCACCGTCAGGTCCATCGCCTTGATGCGGCCGTCGGTGGTGTACACCTCGCCGTAGGTGCAGGCGCCCTTGGCCGCCTGGGTGTAGACGATGCCGCTGTCCATCTTGGTGATGTTGGAGGGCGGGATCTTCATCCCGTACGCCTTCTGCATGCCCGGCAGCCCGTCGTTGCGGGAGGCGAACTCGCTCTCCACGCACAGCGTGACCGCGCCCGGGTCGGACTTCGCGAGTGCCGCCACGTCCGAGAGCGTCTTCGTCCCGTACTTCTTCGCGTTGGCCTGGTTCAGGGCGAGCGCGTAGGTGTTGTTGAGCTGGGACGGAGGCAGCCAGGTGATGCCGTTCTTCAGGTCCGCCTCGCGCACCGCCTGCCACTGCTTCTGCGGGTCGTCGATGGGCTCGGTGTTGCCCTGGTACGTGATCCAGGCGGTGCCCGTGTACTCGTACATCAGGTCCGCGTCGCCGCTCTTGATCGCCTCGCGGGCGCCGATCGAGCCCTGGATGCCGGTGCGGTCGAGGACGTTCGCGCCCGCCGCCTCCAGCGCGATGCCGGTGATCTGGCCGAGGATCAGCTGCTCGGTGAACTCCTTGGACGTGACGGTCAGATCGGCGCCCTCCAGGGGCCTGCCCTGCCCGATCGAGCCCGGCTGTACGTCGTCGACCATGGGGGAGCCGCTGGTCAGGCCGCAGCCGGCGAGCAGCGAAGGGACGAGGACCGCCGAAGCGGCAAGCGAGATGAGGGAGAGGCGCCGCCGCCTCATGACCACCCTCATGCCCGGCCTCATGACCGCACCTCCAGACCCCGTGGCCGCAGCAGCAGCTCGGCGAGCGAGGCCAGCCAGTCCACCAGGAGCGCGAGCGCCACGGTGAGGATCGAGCCCAGGATGAGGATCGACATCCGCTGGTTGGTGATGCCCGTGGTGATCAGGTCGCCGAGACCGCCGCCCCCGCCGAAGGTGGCGAGCGTCGCGGTGCCCACGTTCAGGACGAGCGCGGTGCGTACGCCCGCGAGGATCAGCGGTACGGCCAGCGGGAGTTCGACCTTCCCGAGCACACCGAGCGGGGACATCCCGATGCCGCGCGCGGCCTCAAGGAGCGTCGGGTCGTTGGCCTTCAGGCCCGCGATGGTGTTGGAGAGCACCGGAAGCACCGCGTAGATGACGATGCCGAACAGGGCGGCCCGCATACCGATGCCCATCCAGATCACCAGAAGTGCGAGCAGACCGATCGCGGGCGTCGCCTGGCCGATGTTGGCGAACGCCATCGCCACCGGGGCCGCGCCGCGCAGCTTCTTGCGGGTCAGCAGGATGCCCAGCGGGATCGCGATGATCAGCACGAAGAACGTGGAGATCACGGTGAGTTCGATGTGCTGCCGAAGACGCAGCCACACGATCCCGCCGGCCAGCGCGTTCTCGGCGATCGAGTCCAGTTCGGCGTTGCGGAACCAGAGCCACGTGATCAGCAGCCCGATCGCCAGGACCGCGGGCAGGATCGTCAGCTTCTGCCAGGTCACCCGGGGCGGGGCCGATGCCACGGCCGGTGTCGGCGGCGCCTCCTGCTCGGCCTCGCCGGCATCGCGGAACGGCACGCCCTTGACCTCGTGCTCACCCTCCGGGCGCGCGGGCGGTGTGGGGTGCGAGGGCTTGCGTGGAGTGTTCACGCCCGCTCCTCCCCGGTGGCCTCGGCACCTTCCTGCTCGCGGTGGGTGTGCTCGGCGCGCTGCTCCTCCAGGTCGTGCTGGTGCTCCACGGCGTCGAGGCGGTCGGCCTCCAGGAGTTCGTGCACGGAGTTCATCAGCGTCTCCATGTCGACGACGCCCTCGTACGCCCCGCGCCTCCCGGTCACCGCGACCCGGCCCGCGTTGTCGGTGAGGACCGCCTCCAGGGCGTCCCGCAGGGTCGCGTCGCGGGTCACCGTGTCGTGGACGAGGGTGCCCGCGCGGGCGAGGGAGCCGCGGGCGCGCATCAGGTCGCCGCGCCGCAGCCATTTGTAGGGGCGGCCGCGCTTGTCGAGCAGCAGGATCTCGTTGGTGTTGCCGGAGCGGAGCTTGCCGAAGATGTCCTGCAGCGGGTCGTCGACCGTCACCGTCGGGTAGTCGCGCACCTCCACGTCCCGTACGCGCGTCAGGTTGAGGCGCTTGAGGGCCGCGCCCGCGCCCACGAAACCGGAGACGAAGTCGTCCGCCGGGTTGGTGAGGATCGCCTCCGGGGTGTCGAACTGGGCGATGTGCGAACGCTCCCTGAGCACCGCGATCCGGTCGCCCAGCTTGATCGCCTCGTCGAAGTCATGGGTGACGAACACGATCGTCTTGTGCAGTTCGTGCTGGAGCCGGATCAGCTCGTCCTGGAGGTGGTCGCGGGTGATCGGGTCGACCGCGCCGAACGGCTCGTCCATCAGGAGCACCGGCGGGTCGGCCGCCAACGCCCGTGCCACGCCCACGCGTTGCTGCTGCCCGCCGGAGAGCTGGCGCGGATAGCGGCCGCGGAACTCGCCCGGGTCGAGGCCGACCAGGTCGAGCATCTCCTCCACCCGGTCCTTGATCCTCGACTTGGACCAGCCGACCATCTTCGGTACGAGCGCGATGTTCTGCGCGACGGTCATGTGCGGGAAAAGCCCGGAGGACTGGATCGCGTACCCGACCTTGCGGCGCAGCTTCACCGGGTCCATGTCGGTGACGTCCTCGCCGCCGATCCTGATGCGGCCGCTGGTCGGCTCGATCAGCCGGTTGATCATCTTCAGCGTGGTGGACTTCCCGCAGCCGGACGGGCCCACGAAGATCACCAGTTCGCCGGCCTTGATCTCCATGTTGACCTCGTCCACCGCGGGGTTGGGGCTGCCCGGGTAGCGCTTGGTCAGGTTCTCCAGCTCGATGGTCGCGCCGGTCGCCGCGGCCGCGGAGCCGGTGGAACCGGAGCTCGTGGCGCCGGAGTCAGTGGCGCTCGTCGCTGTCTCAGGCACGGATTCCCCTCGGAATGGTCAGTCGTCCGATCAGGACGTACGCGGCGTCGAACAGCAGCGCCAGGATGATGATCCCGAGCGTGCCCGCGAGCACCTGGTTGAGCGCGTTCTTGCTGCCCAGGGAGCCGATGCCGCGGAAGATCTCATTGCCGAGCCCGGGGCCCGAGGCGTACGCGGCGATCGCGGCGATGCCCATCAGCATCTGGGTGGAGACCCGGATCCCGGTGAGGATCGGCGGCCAGGCCAGCGGCAGTTCCACCCGGAGCAGCCGGGCCGTACGCGACATCCCGATGCCCTTCGCGGCGTCCACCAGGGCCGGGTCAACGCCGCGCAGCCCGACGATCGCGTTCCGCACGATCGGAAGCAGCCCGTACAGGGTCAGGGCGATCACGGTCGGCGCGACCCCGAGGCCGACGATCGGGATGAGCAGACCGATCATCGCGAGCGACGGGACCGTCAGGATGGTGGAGGTCGCGGTCGTGGCGAGCGAACCGGCCCACTCGCTGCGGTACGTGACCACGCCGATCACCACCCCGATCAGGGTCGCCACGACCATGCACTGGAACACCGCGCTCGCGTGCTGGAAGGCATCCGTGAGGAGCTGCTGGTGGCGATTGCCCAGGTAGTCCCAGAAGTTCACCAGGCCACACCTCGACTCTTGATTCGGTCAGCGGGTGCCGGGCTCCAACGACGCCGCCTGCTCCACCAGCGGGATGATCCGCAGCGGAACGGGGTTCTCCATGACGATCGCCGTCGCGGCCCGGACGATGCCATCAAAGCCGACAACCCGGTCGATCACACGTTGGAGATCGGCGTTCGACCTGGCCACCAGACGGCACAGCATGTCGCCGCTGCCGGTCGTGGTGTGCAGTTCCAGGACCTCGGGGACGGTGGCCAGATGAGCCCGTACGTCAGCGCCCTGCCCCTGTTTGATCTCAAGGGTCGCGAACGCGGTGACCGGGTAGCCGAGGGCGGCCGGGTCGACGTCCGGGCCGAAGCCGCGGATGACTCCATTCGACTGAAGCCGGTCGAGCCGCGCCTGCACCGTGCCGCGCGCGACACCGAGCCGCCGGGACGCCTCGAGGACCCCGATCCGGGGCTCGCGGGCCAGCAGCACGATGAGACGTCCGTCGAGCTCGTCGACGGTGGGACCGACTGTCATGCCTGGCTCACACTCCCGATGGTCATCCTGCACAGATCGTCCGGACATACTGGCCCGTCGCTATGCAGGTTGCCCAGCGATTCAGCTAACTATTGCGCACCTTGTGGATCGGCGGGAACCTGCGGACATGGCAGCTCTTTCATCGAACTCGCACGTCACCCCCCACACCGCACGGCAGGCCGATCCCTTCCCGGTCAAGGGCATGGACGCGGTCGTCTTCGCCGTGGGCAACGCCAAGCAGGCCGCGCACTACTACTCCAGCGCGTTCGGCATGAAGCTGGTGGCCTACTCGGGACCCGAGAACGGCAGCCGCGAGACCGCCAGTTACGTACTGGAGAACGGCGGCGCCCGCTTCGTCCTCACCTCCGTCATCAAGGCGACCAGCGACTGGGGCCGCTTCCTCGAAGCCCATGTCGCCGAGCACGGCGACGGCGTGATCGACCTCGCCATCGAGGTCCCGGACGCCCGCGCCGCGTACGCCTACGCCGTCGAGCACGGCGCCACCGGCCTCGAGGAGCCGTACGACACCAAGGACGAGTACGGCACCGTCGTCCGCGCGGCCATCGCCACGTACGGCAGGACCCGCCACACCCTGGTCGAGCGCACCGAGTACGACGGCCCCTACCTGCCCGGCTTCGTCGCCGCCGACCCGATCGTCGAACCGCCCGCCCGGCGCACCTTCCAGGCCATCGACCACTGCGTGGGCAACGTCGAACTCGGCAAGATGAACGAGTGGGTGGCCTTCTACAACAAGGTCATGGGCTTCACGAACATGAAGGAGTTCGTGGGCGACGACATCGCCACCGAGTACAGCGCGCTGATGTCGAAGGTCGTCGCGGACGGCACGCTCAAGGTCAAGTTCCCGATCAACGAGCCCGCCATCGCGAAGAAGAAGTCCCAGATCGACGAGTACCTGGAGTTCTACGGCGGCGCCGGCGTCCAGCACATCGCCCTCGCCACCAACGACATCGTCGAGACGGTACGCACGATGCGCGCGGGCGGCGTCCGCTTCCTCGACACCCCCGACTCGTACTACGACACCCTCGGCGAGTGGGCGGGCGAGACCCGCGTACCCGTGGAGACGCTGCGCGAGCTGAAGATCCTGGTCGACCGGGACGAGGACGGCTACCTGCTGCAGATCTTCACCAAGCCGGTCCAGGACCGGCCGACCGTGTTCTTCGAACTCATCGAGCGGCACGGGTCCATGGGGTTCGGCAAGGGCAACTTCAAGGCGTTGTTCGAGGCGATCGAGCGGGAGCAGGCCCGCAGGGGCAATCTTTAGGTCCTAGCTCGTCGTTCAGGTGGACGTGGTCCGGAGTGCTGTCGATCGGCCTCCGGCCTCGTCCTCAAACTCCCCCAGCTACCGCTGGGAGGTGCCCCCAGACGGGCTGGATTTCGTCGGCGTCGGCGTCGGCTTCGGGGTCGGTGTGGTCGTGGTCCTCGGGCGGGCGGCCGGGGCTCTCGGGGGTGTCGGTGACGGGCCCGTCGTCGGCTTCTCCGAGGGCTCCCCGTGCATGTTCGCCGGGCCGCCCTCCGGGGGCTCGCCGAGCGCGTCCAGGGCCTCGATCGCGTACGGCGCTAGCAGCGGTGAGAAGTGCGGGTTGATCCGCAGCGCCTCCTGGAGGTGGCGGCGGGCCGGGCCGGACTGGCCGAGTTCCCGCTCGATCTGGCCGCGGTGGTACGCGAAAAGCGCGCTCCTCGGGCCGTCCTTCATCGCCCGCTTCGCGTACCAGAGCGCCCGCTTGCTGTCACCCGCCCGGTACAGCGCCCAGCCGAGCGCGTCGCTCGCCTCCCGGCCCGGCTGCCGCTTGAACTCCGCGACAAGGCGTACCACCGCCGCCTGCGGGACGTCGTGGTCGGCCTCGAAACGGCCGAGGACCAGTGCGTCGTTCACCCCGACCGTGCCCTCGGCCCGCACCCGCGCCCGCAGCAGGTCGTACTGCGCCCGCGAGGCCGGCTCCATACCGAGCGACTCGTACAACTCGCCCAGTTCCAGGGAGAGTTCGGGCAGCGGCAGCTTCGCCACCGCCGCCTGGTACGCGGCGAGCGCCTCGGGCGTACGGCCCAGCGCACGCAGCGCGCGGCCCTTCCCGGCCAGCGAAATGTAGTGCTCAGGGTCGGTGCGCAGCGCCGCCTCGAAGTACCGCAGCGCCTGCGCCGCCTCGCCCCGCTCGAAGGCGAGCTCACCGAAGCGGTGCTGGTACGTGGCCTGCTCGGCCGGTGTCTTCGCCAGCGCCGCCGCGTCCGAGAGGTACGCCGCCGAGTCCTCCCGCCAGCCGCGGTCCCGGTACACCTGCGACGTACGGGCCATCACCGCACTGCCCGACCGCAGCTCCTGGAGCTTCTCCAGCGCCTTGCCGACCGCCTTGTCGTCACCGAGGCCGCCGTACGCGTCGATCAGCGGCGGGTACAGCGTCCACCGCTCCGGCGCCTTCGCCACGGCCTGCTCGCCCCACTTCTTCGCCGCGCGCCAGTCGTGCCGGGCGCCCGCGAGCAGCGCCATCCCGGCAAGACCCTCGACGTTGCCCCGCCCGCCGGGAAGCGCCGCGAGCGACCGCTTCAGGGCGTCGTCGGCCTTCGCGTAGTACTCCAGGTCGGCGGTGCGGCGGCCCTTCTCGACGTAGGCCGCGCCGAGCACCGCCCAGGACTCGTCGTCGCCGGGATGGCGGCTGACATGCGCCTCGCGCTCCCCGATCAGCGCGGCCAGGTCCGGCAGCGAGGCCGGCACCCCCGCCCCGGTCGCGGCCGTCGCCCGCCCCACCGGACCCGGCGCGGGCGGCGGCGCCTTCTTCTGCAGCAGCGGTACGACACTGATCACGCCCGCGAGCACCGCCGCGCCCGCGACCGAGGTGAGCAGCGCCCGCCCTGCCGACGATCCCCGGCGGGCAGCCCTGCGGCGGGTCTGGCGGCGGGTCCGGCGGCGGGTCTGAGGGTCCTGGTCGTTCGCCATGGCGCCACTGTGCGCCCGTATGACGATCACATCCGGGCATGCGCCGGGCGACGCAGACGGGTTCACACCGATGGCCCCCGGTGCCAGGCTGGGATCATGAACGGTGTCCCCGAGAGCAACCCCGGTCACCTCGCCGCGCTGCTGCGCGAGGGACTCCCCGCCGAAGCGGTCCTCTCCGACCCGGACGTCACGGCCTCGTACGCCAACGACATGGCCAGCTTCTGCGAGGCGGGCACCCCGGCCGTCGTCGTACTGCCACGCACCGTCGAAGAGGTGCAGCACGTCATGCGCACCGCGACCGCGCTGCGCGTCCCCGTCGTCCCGCAGGGCGCCCGTACCGGCCTGTCCGGCGCGGCCAACGCCTCGGACGGATGCATCGTGCTCTCCCTGACCAAGATGGACCGCATCCTGGAGATCAGCCCGGTCGACCGGATCGCCGTCGTCGAACCGGGCGTCGTCAACGCGGTGCTCTCCCGCGCCGTGAACGAACACGGCCTCTACTACCCGCCGGATCCCAGCAGTTGGGAACAGTGCACCATCGGCGGCAACATCGGCACCGCGTCCGGCGGCCTGTGCTGCGTGAAGTACGGAGTCACCGCGGAGTACGTCCTCGGGCTCGACGTCGTCCTCGCCGACGGCCGGCTGCTCAGCACCGGGCGGCGCACCGCGAAGGGCGTCGCCGGGTACGACCTGACCCGCCTCTTCGTCGGCTCCGAGGGCAGCCTCGGCATCGTCGTACGCGCCGTGCTCGCGCTCAGGCCGGAGCCGCCCCGACAGCTCGCGCTCGCCGCGGAGTTCGGTTCAGCGGCCGACGCGTGCGCGGCCGTCTGCAAGATCATGGAGGGCGGCCATGTGCCCTCGCTCCTCGAACTGATGGACCGCACCACCATCACGGCCGTCAACGACATGGCACAGATGGGCCTGCCGGACACCACCGAGGCGCTGCTCCTGGCCGCCTTCGACACCCTCGACCCGGCCGCCGACCTGGCCGCCGTCGCCGAGCTCTGCACCGCCGCCGGAGCCGCCGCCGTGGTGCCCGCCGACACCCACGCCGAGTCCGAACTGCTGCTCCAGGCACGGCGGTTGTCGCTCACCGCGCTCGAAGCGGTCAAGGGCACCACGATGATCGACGACGTGTGCGTGCCCCGCTCCCGGCTCGCCGACATGCTCGACGGCACCGCCCGGATCGCCGAGAAGTACGGCCTGACCATCGGGGTGTGCGCGCACGCGGGCGACGGCAACACGCACCCCACCGTCTGCTTCGACGCCCAGGACCCCGACGAGTCCCGGCGCGCCCGTGAGTCCTTCGACGAGATCATGGCGCTCGGCCTGGAACTCGGCGGCACCATCACCGGCGAGCACGGCGTCGGCGTCCTCAAGAAGGAGTGGCTGGCCCGCGAGATCGGACCCGTAGGCGTCGAGCTGCAGCGCGGCGTCAAGCAGACCTTCGACCCACTGGGCCTGCTCAACCCCGGCAAACTCTTCTGACGCACCCCGGCCACGCCACGTACGTATCGCACGCGGCCGTATCGCACGCAGCGGACCCCGCACGCGTACGGGACCTGCGCACCGCACCGCGCTCACTCACCGTCCATGGACTCGTCCGACGGCCACGGGTCGCGCAGCCACAGGTCGTCGGCCGGGGTCGGCGTGAGCAGATCGGCCAGACCGTCGTCGATGCCCAGGTGCTCCGACTCCGAACCGGGCGGAACCACCCGCAGCGTCCGCTCCAGCCAGGCGGAGACGGCCGCGGCCGGGGCCTCCAGGAGGGCGTCGCCGTCGGGCGAGCTGAGCGCCATCAGGACCACGCTGCGCCCTTCCATCTTGGTCGGCCACACCCGTACGTCCCCGTGCCCGCACGGCCGGAAGACACCCTCGACGAGCAGCTCACGGGCGAAGGTCCAGTTGACGGGCTGGTCGGAGCCCACGTGGAACATGATGTGCACGGCGTACGGGTCGTCCGTGCGGTACGTCAGGCGGGCGGGCACCGGGATGCTGCGCTCGGGGGAGAGCACCAGCTTGAGTTCGAGTTCGCGTTCCACCATGGAGTGCATGTCGTGCCTTCCTTCTTCCTCCTGCGACGTCCGGGCCCGGATCAGGCCCGCAAGAGGAGAGAGCGCGCAGCACGACGATGCTTACGCGACTTCGGGAAAGTTTTTTTCCGGACTGTGCCGGGAGTCCTCCGGGACCCTTGCGCCGTCCCGTATGTGCCGGGAAAGTGCCCGGAAAGTGGACGGAACGCCGGGGACGGCCCAGCGCCCCCGGGCGGTCTGATAGATGTGGACCCTCACCACACCCTCCAGCAGATACGGGACTTCGGACGGACCATGAGCGCCCCTACCCCGGCCCCCGGCGACAGCAGCCCCACGAGTGGGTACTACCCGGACCCCTCCATCCCCGGATATATCCGGTACTGGAACGGCGCCGCCTGGGTGCCCGGTACCAGTCGCCCCGCGCCCGCCGAGGGTGAGCCGATGCCCGCGCCGCCCGGCGGCCACGAGCCCGCGCCCGCTGTCGTGCCCGAGCAGCAGGTCGCCCCGATAGAGGAGACCGGCCCGATGTTCCTCGACGAGGAGCCCGCGGCCGCGTACCCCGAGGCGGCCGCCGACCGCCCGGGGAACCCCGAACCCGCCTCCGTCTGGCAGGCCGACGCGTCCCGGCAGGCCGGGTTCGGCGCCGAGCAGCCGCACCGGGTCTCCTGGGGCGGGCAGCCCGAGGGCGAGCCGCAGGGCCTCCCGGGCGCGCAGGGCACCCAGGGCACCCAGGGCGGTGCACAGCAGCAGCAGCCCGCCCCGCAGCAGCAGCCGCCCGCCGGTCAGGCCCCGGCCGCACGGACCGACGGCACGGTCACGATCCGCGCCCTGAAGCCGGGTCGCGCCCCGCAGGGACAGGGCGGTGGACAGCAGCCGGGCGCCCCGCAGACGCCCGGCCAGGGCATTCCGCAGTCCGGTCTGCAGCCCGGCGGTCCGCAGCCCGGTGCCGGGCAGGGTGAACAGCCGCCCGCCGACGGCACGATGATGGTCCGCCGGGTCCGCCCCGGCGGGAGCGCCCCGGGCGCGCAGGGCGGTGCCGCACCGCGACAGCCCGAGCCGGGCACCATGGCGATCCGCGCGCTGCCCGGCCAGTCCGCGCACCCGCCGGGCACTCCGGGTGCGCCGGGCGCTCCGCTCGCGGGCGGCCCCAACTCCGCGCCCGCCCAGTCCGGTTACGGCTACCCGCAGCCCGCGTCCCCGCAGCAGGGCACCCCCGGACAGTCCGCACCGGGTGGTTCCGGTTACGGCTATCCGCAGCCCCAGTCGGGCGGCCACGGCGGCGGCGCCTGGCCGCAGCAGCAGCCCGCGCAGGGTCCGGACATGGGCGCGGGACCGGTGGCGCCGTTCAAGCCGCCGACCAGCGACCCGTTCCTCGCGGCGGCGCAGGCCGCGGCCTCGGCCCGGCCCGCCGGTCTCGGCAAGCGTCTGGTGGCCCGGCTGATCGACACGGTCGTCCTGGGCGCGGTCACCGGCGCGGTCGCGGTACCGCTGCTGAGCAGCGCGACCGAGCACATCGACGGCAAGATCGAAGAGGCCAGGCTGTCCGGTGTGGAGACCACGGTGTGGCTGCTCGACGGCACCACCTCCCTCTACTTCGGCATCGTCCTCGTCGCCCTCCTGGCCTTCGGCGCCCTGTACGAGGCGCTGCCCACCTCCAAGTGGGGCGTCACCCTCGGCAAGAAGCTGATGAAGATCGAGGTCCGGGACATCGAGGAGTACGCCGCCCCGACCTTCTCGGCGGCCCTGCGCCGCTGGCTGGTCTACGTCGTCCCCGGCATCCTGGCGATCGGCGTCCTCGGCGTCCTGTGGTGCACCTGGGACCGGCCGTGGCGCCAGTGCTGGCACGACAAGGCGGCCCGCACGTTCGTCGCGGGATAGCGGGGGAGAGGC
>NZ_JAAAHS010000149.1 GCF_009908195.1 Streptomyces boluensis
GGTGAGGACGGGGTGGGTGAGAGGGCCCCGCGGAAAGCCCCGGTCTCGTCGACACCTCAAGGCTGCGCGGCTTCTGACCTGCATGTCGCTTCGATTGACGGCTCCCGTCAATCGACGCCATGACGCCGCGTACGGCCAGGCAGGATGGGGCCATGGCCAACGTTCTCGACCTCCATGGACTGCCGCAGGAGCGCATCGTGTTCGCGCTGTCGCCGCTGGCCGAGCTGGGTTCCGCCCTGCACGTCCTGGCGGCGCCCGCGCACCATCCCGGGCTGCACGGCTGGGCCACGGCCACCAGCTCCGGGCTCAAGCCCGACCTCGCCGACCGGCTGTGCGAGGCGGAGTTCCTGTGGACCTCGACCCGCTGCGACCTGCTGCTTCCCGCCCGCCCCGGCGCGACCCTCGCCGAGGAGCTCGACCTGCTGGACCGCATCGACGACGAGACGTTCGTGGCCACCGCGTTCGAGATCACCTGCAACAGCGCGTACGAGGTGTGCACGCCCTCCCCGCTCGTCGACGAGGGCGAGCGCCGGCGCGTACGCGAACAGGCCGCCGCGCGCGGTCCGCGGCAGTCGGCGTTCGTGGACCGGATGCTGCTCGACCCGGACGGTCTGCGGGCCTGGCTGCGGCGCCTCTTCGAGGACTGCCAGGACGCCTTCTTCGGGGACGCCTGGGAGCGGGTCAAGGTCCAGCTCGCCGCCGACGCCCGGCACAAGACCGAGCTGCACCGCCGCAAGGGCCTCGGCGAGGCGCTGACGGCCGCGTCGCCCGCCCTGAGCCTCGACGGGAGCGGCAGCCGCATCCTCGTCGACAAGCTCACCACCGGCCGCGCCTCGGCCTACGCCGACCCCGACGACCCCGGCCTCACCCTGCTGCCCACCGCCTTCGGACGCCCGCACCTGACGCTGGCGCATCCCGTCGGCCGGCGGCCCGTGGTCCAGTACCCGGTGGCGGGTCACGAGGCGGCGCGGACGCTCTCCCTCCAGGACGTGCAGCAGCGCATGGACGCCCTGGCGCACCCGATGCGGATGCGACTGTGCCGCAGCCTCGCGCGTGGTGCCCATACGACGAGCGAACTCGTGGACACGTACGGGATCACGGCACCGGAGATCTCACGGCACCTGTCCGTCCTGAAGAAGGCCGGGCTGCTCACCACCCGCCGCCGTGGCCGGTACGTACTGCACGAGCTGGACCTGACCGCCGTGGCGCGGCTCGGCAGCGACTTCATCGAGGGCGTACTGCGCTGAGCCGGAGGCGCACCGCACCTCGCTGCACCACGCGCGCGTGGTGCCGGATTTCAGGCGCCCCCGCCGGCCCGTACAAGGCCCGTCTCGTACGCGAGGACGACCACCTGGACGCGGTCGCGCAGGCCGAGTTTGGTGAGGATGCGGCCCACGTGGGTCTTCACGGTGGCCTCGGAGAGGACGAGGCGGGCGGCGATCTCGCCGTTCGACAGGCCCTGGGCGACCAGGATCATCACCTCGCGCTCCCGGTCGGTGAGCCGCTCCAGCTCCTTGTGCTGCGGCTCGCCGCCGGTGCGCGGCAGCATCGGCGCGAACCGGTCGAGCAGCCGCCGGGTGGTGGACGGCGCCACGACCGCGTCGCCGCTGTGCACCGACCTGATGGCGCCGAGCAGTTCGGCGGGCGGCACGTCCTTGAGCATGAAGCCGGACGCCCCGGCCTTGAGCCCGGAGAACGCGTACTCGTCCAGGTCGAAGGTGGTCAGGATCAGCACCTTCGGGGGGTCGGGCTGCGCGCAGATGCGGGCGGTGGCCTCCACCCCGTCGAGCCGCGGCATCCGGACGTCCATGAGCACCACGTCGACCGCGGTGCCACGCAGCACGTCGATCGCCTCGGCGCCGTCGCCCGCCTCCGCGACGACCTCCATGTCCGGCTGTGCGGCGAGGACCATACGGAACCCGGTGCGCAGCAGCACCTGGTCGTCGACGAGCATCACGCGGATCGGCATGTCCGGTTCCCTCCAAGGGCACGGCTGGTGCGTCGGCTCGCTGACAGGTGTCAGCGGGCTCAATGAGCGGGTTTGAGGGGCAGCAGCGCGCTGATCCGGAAGCCGCCGCCCGGCCGCGGCCCCGCGTCCAGGGTGCCGCCGACCATACCGACGCGCTCCCGCATCCCGATGAGGCCGTGGCCGCGCCCGTCCGCGCCGCCGTCCTCGTACAGCTCGTGCGGGGCGCCCTGGCCGTCGTCCTCCACCAGGAGGCCGAGCCCGTCGTCGAAGTAGACGATGCGCACACTCGCCCCGGCGTTCGCGCCGCCGTGCTTACGGGTGTTGGTGAGCGCCTCCTGCACGATGCGGTACGCGGTCAGCTCCACCCCGCTGGGCAGCGGGCGCGGGGTGCCCTCGATCCTGAAGTCGATGTCGAGGCCGGAGCTGCGCACCTGCTCGACCAGCTCGTCGATCTGCTCGACGTCGGGCTGCGGCACGTACTCGCCGCTCTCCCGCTGTTCGCCGGTACGCAGCACGCCGAGCAGCCGGCGCATCTCGGCGAGCGCCTGGCGGCCGGTGCCGGAGATCGTCTCCAGCGCCTTCTTGGCCTGGTCGGGCGCGGTGTCCATGACGTACGCGGCGCCGTCGGCCTGCACCACCATCACGGAGACGTTGTGCGCGACCACGTCGTGCAGCTCGCGGGCGATCCGGGCGCGCTCGGCGGCCACCGCGACCTTGGACTGCGCCTCGCGCTCCCGCTCCAGGCGGTCCGCGCGCTCCTCCAGCTGCGCGAAGTAGGCGCGGCGGGTGCGGATGGAGTCGCCGAGGACCCAGGCGAGGGCGAACGGGACCATGGTGAAGCCGGCGATCAGGATGTTGCCCCAGACGCCGCTGAACGGGTTGGGCCAGGCGATCTGCGAGATCGGCGCCGCCAACAGGCCGCCGACCAGGGCGAATCGACGTGCCCAGAGGGCGCCTTCGGCGGCCACCGTGCAGATGAGCACCAGCATCGCGAAGTCCGCGGGCAGCACGCTCACATCGGTGATCAGCTGCGCGAGCCCCACCCCGGCCATGAGCAGCAGCATCTTCTCCGGCCACTTGCGGCGCAGCGCGACGGCGAGGCAGGCGATGACGGAGAACACGGCGACGCCGACGCCCGGCATGCGCCCCGCACCGTTCATGTCCGACGCCAGCCCCACGAACGACACCATGAGGAGCACGACAGCCCAGAAGGAGTCGACGCCCGTCGGGTGTCTGCGGAGGAATTCGTAGAGGCGCTGCACATCACCCAGCGTAGGTACGCGGCACTCGCCCGAGGGTCAGCCGCAGGGTCGATCCGGTCCGCCGCCTCGTACTCCCCAAGGTGGAGGCGCATAGCCTTTCGAGCAGGACGGACGGTCGACGGAGCGGCCGGTGGAGCGGGGCGAGGAGCGGTGTGAGCGACGTGAGCGGTGTGCGCGGCAGTGCGGTGGCGCGGGGCTGGCGGGAGGCCGCTGAGGAGGCGCTGTACGGGCCTGACGGGTTCTTTCTGCGGCCCGAGGGACCGGCGGGCCACTTCCGTACCTCCGTGCACGCCTCGCCGCTCTACGCCGACGCCGTGGCCCGGCTGCTCTGCCGGGTCGACGCCGCGCTCGGCGAGCCCGCCGAGCTCGCCTTCGTCGACGTCGGCGCCGGGCGCGGTGAGCTGACGGCGGGCGTGCTCCGGGCGCTGCCCCCGCAGGTGGCGCCGCGCGCGCGGGCGTACGCCGTGGAACGGGCACCGCGGCCCGTGGCGCTCGACGATCCCCGGATCACGTGGACGGCCTCGGTCCCGCACGGCGTCACCGGGCTGCTGTTCGCCAACGAGTGGCTCGACAACGTGCCCCTGGACATCGTCGAGGTGGACCCCGCCGGAGTGCCGCGACTCGTGCGCGTACGCGAGGACGGCACCGAGACGCTCGGGCCCGAGCCCTCCCGCGCGGACGCGGACTGGCTGGAGCGGTGGTGGCCGCTGCCCCCGGAGCCGGGGTTCCGTGCCGAGCTCGGCGGCCCGCGCGACGCGGCCTGGGCGGCGGCCGTGCGGAGCCTGGAGCGGGGGCTCGCGGTGGCCGTGGACTACCACCACGCGCGCGTGGCGCGGCCCGGCTTCGGCACCCTGACCGGTTTCCGGGACGGCCGCGAGTGCCGGCCCGTACCGGACGGCTCCTGCGACCTGACCGCCCATGTGGCGCTCGACGCCTGCGCGTTGCCCGGTGCCGAACTGCTGAGCCAGCGCGCGGCCCTCGGCGCCCTCGGCGTCTTCGGCGGCCGTCCCCCGCTGTCCCTGGCGACCACGGACCCGGCGGCGTACGTACGCGCTCTCGCCCTGGCCGGGGAGGCCGCCGAGCTCACCGCGCGGGGCGGGCTCGGCGACTTCGGCTGGCTCGTACAGCCCGTCGGCGTCGCGGCGCGCGGGCTACTTGTCGATGTCGCCGACGACGAAGAACAGTGACCCGAGGATCGCCACCATGTCGGCGACGAGCGTGCCGGGCAGCAGCTCGGTCAGCGCCTGGATGTTGTTGTACGAGGCGGACCGCAGCTTGAGGCGGTACGGGGTCTTCTCGCCCTTGGACACCAGGTAGTAGCCGTTGATGCCGAGCGGATTCTCGGTCCACGCGTAGGTGTGGCCCTCGGGCGCCTTGAGGACCTTCGGCAGCCGCTGGTTGATCGGCCCCGGGGGCAGCTCCGCGATCCGGTCGAGGCAGGCGTCGGCGAGGTCCAGGGCGTTGTGCGCCTGCTCCAGAAGGCACTCGAAGCGGGCCAGGCAGTCGCCCTCGGTGCGCGTGACCACCTTCAGAGTCGACTGCAACTCCCCGTACGCCAGGTACGGCTCGTCCCTGCGCAGGTCGAAGTCGACCCCCGAGGCACGGGCGATCGGTCCGCTCACGCCGTACGAGTGCACCGCTTCGGGGGACAGGACGCCGACGTTCCGCGTACGCCCCCTGAAGATCTCGTTGCCGAGCACCAGGCGGTCGTAGACATCCATCCGCGAGCGCACCGAGGCAACCGCCTGCCGTGCCCTCGACGTCCAACCGAGCGGAAGATCCTCCTTGAGGCCGCCGACCCGGTTGAACATGTAGTGCATGCGGCCGCCGGACACCTCCTCCATGACGTTCTGGAGCTCCTCGCGCTCCCGGAAGGCGTGGAAGACCGGGGTGATTCCGCCCAGTTCGAGCGGGTACGAGCCAAGGAACATCAAATGGTTGAGGACGCGGTTCAGCTCGGCGAGCAGGGTGCGTGTCCACACCGCGCGTTCGGGCACCTCCATGCCGAGCATCCGCTCGACGGCGAGGACCACGCCCAGCTCGTTGGAGAAGGCGGAGAGCCAGTCGTGGCGGTTGGCCAGCATCACGATCTGCCGGTAGTCCCGCGCCTCGAACAGCTTCTCGGCACCTCGGTGCATGTAGCCGATCACCGGCTCGGCGTGCTGGATGCGCTCACCGTCGATCACCAGGCGCAGGCGCAGGACGCCGTGCGTCGACGGGTGCTGGGGACCGATGTTGAGCACCATGTCGGTGCTCTCGGCGGCTCCTCCGACACCGACAGTCCTGATCTGCGGATCCGTCTGGGGACTCATGGCGCACAGTCTCTCGCACCGGGGGCGCACGGATCGAGACGGGGACGTGAGGGAGTGCGGCGAGGCACCGGACGGCGCGCGGGGAACGCCGCGCGCGCCGCGGAGGTTCTCAGCGTGCGGGGTTCGAGCGTGCGGGTTTCGAGCGTGCGGGTTTCGAGCGTGCGGGTTTCGAGCGTGCGGGTTTCGACGGCACGACGGCCTGACGGCAGCACAGCGGATACGGGACGGGGACAGGGATGAGTTCGGCGTACGGGTACGGGCGCGGGCGCGGTCGGCGGCCGGGACGGAGACGGGCATGACACGGGAACCTGCGGGCGGCGGCGACGGAACGGCGGGGTCCGGACAGCAGCCGGAACGGGGGCCGGAACCGGGGCCGAGTCCCGAGGCGGGTCCCGGGGCGGGGGCAGGAACGGAGACGGAGACGGGCACGGGGATCGGTACGCGCGAGGTGGCGCCAGATCCCGTCTGGCGGGGGCTCCCCCGCGCCCTGCTCACGCTGCGCCGATTGCTGCTCGTGCTGTGGATGGTGCCGCTGGCGGTCGCCACGGGCGTGCTCCTCGGGGTCTTCGCCGGCCCCGCCTGGGCCGCGTTCGCCGCCGTGCCCGTGGCCCTGCTCGTCTGGGGCTGGCCGATGCTGGGGCGCAACTGGCACTCCTGGCGCTACGCGGAGCGCGCCGACGACCTGCTCATCCAGCGCGGGGTGCTGTGGCGCGAGGAGACCGTGGTGCCGTACGGCCGTATGCAGCTCGTCGAGGTCGAATCGGGGCCGCTGCAACGGAAGTTCGGCCTCGCCGGCCTCCAACTGCACACCGCCGCCGCCGCGACCGACGCGACAGTGCCGGGACTCGACCCCCACGAGGCCGAACGCCTCCGCGACCGGCTCACCGAGCTGGGCGAGGCCCGATCGGCGGGCCTGTGAACCCCGAGCACCCGGAGCGCGCCGAGGACTCGGCGGTACGGGACGCAGACGTACGGGACGCGGGCACGCGCGAGGCGGACGCACAGGACGCGGGTGCGGGTGAACGGCGGCTGCATCCCGTCACACCGCTGCGCCGCGCGTGGGCGCCCGTCGCGGTGGGCACCGGATGGGCGGTGCACGACCCGGACGGCGCGTACCGGCGGGTGGCCGACCTCGCCACCGAGACGCTGCTGCTCGGCGGCGCGACCCTGGTCCTGGCCGCTTCCCTCTACGGCTTCCTGAGCTGGTGGTTCACCCACTTCGCGGTGACCGGGACCGAGCTGCGGATCCGTACCGGACTGCTGTTCAGGCGGACCGCGCACATCCGCCTCGACCGGCTCCAGGCCGTCGACGTCAACCAGCCGCTGCTCGCCCGTTTCGTCGGTGTCGCCAAGCTCAAGATGGACGTCATCGGCACGGACTCCAAGGACGAGTTGGCGTATCTGAGCGAGCGGGACGCCGCCGTGCTGCGGGCCGAACTCCTCGCGCGTGCCGCCGGTTTCGCCCCCGAGACGGCCCACGAGGTCGGCGAGGCGCCGGTCGCGAACCTCGTGCACGTACCGCCACGACAGCTGGCCGTCTCGCTCCTCCTCACCGGCACCACCTGGGCACTGCTGCTCGCCGCGCTCGCCGTGCCGCCGCTGCTCTGGCTGGCCACCCACAGCACGGGGCTGCTCATCGGCACCGGGATCCCGCTGATCGGCGCGGCCGGCGCGCGCAGTGTGGGGCGGTTCATGAAGGAGTACGACTGGCGGGTGGGCGAGTCCCCGGACGGGCTGCGGCTCGACCACGGGCTGCTCGACAAGGAGCACGAGACGGTGCCGCCGGGCCGGGTGCAGGCCGTACGGATCGTGGAGCCGCTGCTGTGGCGGCGGCGCGGCTGGGTGCGGGTGGAGCTGGACGTGGCCGGGTCGTCCAACAGCGTGCTCGTACCGGTCGCTCCGCGCGCGGTCGCGGACGCGGTGATCGCCCGGATCCTGCCGGGGGTCACGGTGCCGGAGGAGCTGTCGCGGCCGCCCGCGCGCTCGGCCTGGTGTGTGCCCCTCTGGTGGCGCGGCCAGGGACTCGCGGTGACGGACACCGTGTTCGCCACCCGGCACGGACTGCTCAGCCGCACTCTGGCCCTGGTCCCGCACGCGAAGGTGCAGAGCGTACGGCTCACGCAGGGGCCCTGGGAGCGGCGTAACGGCGTGGCCGACATCCACGTGGAGACCGGCGCGAACACCTCGGTCACGGCCCGACTGCGGGACACGGCGGAGGCGCGGCAACTGCTCCAGGCGCAGGCGGACCGCTCACGCACGGGGCGCCGCACGGCACTTCCTGACAGGTGGATGGCCAAGTCGGCGGAGTGACGCGTACCGCCGATGTGGCGGCAGAAGGCGACAGGCAGAAGGCGACAGGCGGAGGCCGCTAGGAGATCGCGCTCCGCAGGTCCGCCACGTCGAGCTGCTCGGTCTCGTCGTGTGCCGTCAGGTCGATGACCTCGCCGACCGCGCGGTCATCGGGCGCGGACCCGAACTCGCCCTCGGGCGCGACCGGTCCGGACTCGGTGCCCGCCTCGGCCTCCGTGCCCGACGTGCCCGCCCCGGACTCCTCCACGGGAAGCGGAGCGTCCGCCACGGGGCGCGGGCCCGTCGTGGCCTCGGCGAGGTGCAGGGCCAGGGCCTCCTCGCCCACGACGTCCGCGAGGTCCTTGTTCTCGATGGCCCGGACCTCGTCGCGCACCGCGCGGGCGCGCTCGACCTCGCGCGGGTCCTGGTTCTCCTCGTCGGTCCGCACGCCCTGCGTACCGAAGAAGTCGAAGCCGCCGGCGACGGTCCGCCGCACGGGTGCGTGCGGCACGACAGCGGCCGCGGCGGGTACGGGATAGTGGCGCGGGCTCGGGGAGACGGCGGCCGTACGCGGGTGTGCGTCGACCGCCCCGGGCTTCCCCTGCGCGTCCGCCCCCTCGCGCGGCGCACCCTGGTCGCCGCCTCGCGGCGCGGGCACGGCGCCGTTGCGGCTCAGGTGGTCGAGGGCCGCGTTGGCCCGGAGGTAGAGCGCGGGGCTCGGGGTGCGGGCCGCGAGGCCGCCGGGCGGCAGCGCCTTCGCCGGCGCGGACGCCTCGATGGCGAGCCTGCGGCGCCCTTCGAGGGCACTGGCCCGCTCGGTCTCCGCGGTGGCGTACCGCCGCAGCAGCGCCGCGTGTTCGGAGCGCAGGGCGGCCAGCTCGGCGCGCTTGGAGCGGAGTTTGACCTCCAGCTTGGCGCGCACCTCACGCGACTCGTCGAGGTCCGACTCCAGCTCCGCGGTGCGTTCGTCGTGCTTCCACTCGTCGCTCGCCCTGGCCCGGGTGAGCTCCGCGACGCGCTTCCCGGCCAGCCGGTCCCAGCGGCGCATGACGACCGCGCCCACGACGGTCGCGGCCGCGGCGCCGGCGGTCAGAACGCGCAGCGCCACGGGTTCCGCGACCAGCCAAGCTGCGGCGGCGCAGACCAGCGAAGCGCCGGCGACCGTCGAGGGGGGAAGCAGCCTGTGCAGGGGTGGGGAATGGCGGTGACGTCCACGTGGCATGGCCAGAAACTTACCGCGCGTGGTCGACGGGCGAACCCCCGCCCGCGAATCTGTTCCCTTGTGGTTACGAATCCCCCTCACGGTTCACCGACAACACCCGTGCGTTCCTTGCCACTTGATCCCGTTTCACCGCGTGTAAATGAGCCGAGCACTCAAGATCATTTCTTGAGCAGGCCCTTGGACTCCAGGTACTCCTTCGCCGCGTCGGTCTCCTTCACACGCTCCGCGTCGACCTTGCGGTTCAGTTCCACCAGGTCCTCGGTGGTGAGCGTGTCGGTGAGCTTCGCGAGCGCTTCGGCTATCGCCTTGTCGCCCGCCTCCTTCTCGTTGACCACAGGGA
The DNA here is from genome assembly GCF_009908195.1 of Streptomyces boluensis. Taxonomy (GTDB): domain Bacteria; phylum Actinomycetota; class Actinomycetes; order Streptomycetales; family Streptomycetaceae; genus Streptomyces; species Streptomyces boluensis. The sequence goes on from NZ_JAAAHS010000149.1 coordinate 9,395, forward strand.
GGATGTTGTCCGCGTTCTGCAGCTTCTTGTCGTCCTTGAGCAGGACGAGGTCGAAGTTCTCCAGCGTGGCGTCCGTCGTGGTGGTCAGGACGAGCTGATCCTCCCCGTCCGTGACTGCCTGCTTGGCCTGCGGCGTACCGACGCCCTTGGGGTCGACGCCGGTCACGTCGATGCCGTACGTCGCCTTCAGACCCGGCGCGCAGAACGGCCTGACCTCGCATTCGTCACCGGCCGCCACCTTCACCTTCAGCTTCGCCCGGCCGAGGTCGGAAAGCGACGCGAGATCGTGCTTCTTCGCGTATTCCTTGCTGACCGCGAACGCGTTCTGGTCGACCGCGTCACCTGCGGGCAGCACCTTCAGGCCACGCGGTTCGGCCAACTTCTCCAGAGCGGAGACCGTGGCTTCCACGTCACTCGACGCTACGGGCTTCGCCTTCGGGCCGTTCTTCTTCGTGTTGAGGAATTCCGCGAGCGTCGCCGCGTATTCCGGGACGACGTCTATGTCGCCCTTCTCCAGGGACGGTTCGTAAAGCTCGCGGTTCTCCACCGTCTTGATGGAGGTGTTGTATCCGGCGTCCTTCAGAACCTGGGAGTAGAGCTCGGCGAGGACCTTGGACTCGGTGAATCCCGCCGAACCCACGACCAGCGAACCCTTCTTGCCCGCGCCGCCCGCGCCGCCCGCGCCGTCGCCGGATCCCTTGTCCTCGAGGCTGTCGCCGCCACAGGCGGTGAGACCGGCGGCGAGGCCGACCACGGCGAGTGCCGCGGCGGCTCTGCGCATGCCCTGCGGGAAGTTCTTCATGGGGATTCACCAATCGATGTCGTAACGACCGTTGTCCGTACGGGAATTGCCGAACTTTCAGGACTTACGGGAATTGCGGGACTTTGCGGGACTTGCGGGACGCACACGCACCACCGCGCGCGTACCGCCGTGCACCTCACCCCGGCAGGGCCCTGCCCCGCATCGGGTCGAGGATTCTGCCGAGCGCCACAAGGACGCCCTCGACGAGCAGCGCAAGCGCCGCCACCAGGACCGCGCCCGCGACGACCTGCGGGGTGTCCTGGAGGTTGAACCCGGCCGTGATGATCCGGCCGAGACCGCCCTCCCCCGCCATCGCGGCGAGCGTCGCCGTGGCCACCACCTGGACCGCGGCGGAGCGCAGCCCCGTCATGATCAGCGGGTACGCGAGCGGCAGTTCCACCCGGAGAAAGAGCTGGCGGCCGCTCATGCCCATACCGCGCGCGGCCTCCACCACCGAACGATCCACCTCGCGCATGCCGACGTAGGCGTTGGTGAGCAGCGGCGGCACAGCGAACAGCACCAGGGCGATCAGCGTCGGCAGGTCCCCGTACTTGCTCAGCGGGGTGAGCGAGAGCAGTACGAGCACCGCGAGCGTGGGCACGGCCCGGCCGATGTTGGAGATGTTGACCGCGAGCGCACCGCCCTTGCCCATGTGCCCGAGCCACAGGGCCAGGGGCAGGGCGAGCAGGCAGGCGACAGCCAGGCACGTACCACTGAAGTAGAGGTGCTCGCCGAGGCGGTGCCAGACCCCCTTCTCCCCCTGCCAGTTGGTGGCCGTGGTGAGCCAGACGAAAGCGTCGGGCAGCGCGTTCATGCGGGTTCGACCACCTTTGCCGCGCGAGTGTCGGACGGGCGCCGTGACCGTATGCGCGTCCAGGGCGTGAGTGCGCGCTGTACGGCGAGGAGCAGCAGGTCGGCGGTGACGGCGAGCAGCACACAGAGCACCGAGGCGGTGAGCACCTGCGCCTTGAAGTCGCTGCGAAGGCCGGACATGATCAGGCCGCCGAGGCCGCCGTAGTCCACGATGGCGCCGACCGTGGTCAGGGCGACCGTCGCGACCGTGGCCATCCGCACCCCCGCGAACAACGCCGGGAGCGCCAGCGGCAGTTCGACCTCCCAGAGCAGACGCCCCGGCCCGTACCCCATCCCACGCGCGGCCTCGCGGGCCTCCTCGGGGACGGCTTCGAGTCCCGCCAGGATGTTCCGCACGAGGATCGTCAGGGAGTACAGCACCAGGCCGGTGACGACCAGGGCGGCGGAGAGCCCGAACAGCGGGAGCAGCAGCGAGAACATCGCGAGGGACGGCACCGAGTACAGCGCGGTGGTGAGGCCGAGCACCGGTCCGGCGAAGGCCTTGCCGCGGCGGGCGAGCAGCGCGAGCGGCAGTGCCACGGCGAGCCCTATCGCGATCGAGACGACCGTGATGCCGACGTGCTGCAGCGTGGCGTCGACCAACTCCTGGCCGCGCGAACGGACATACTCCGCGCACACCCAGTCGTTCGCCACCAGGCAGTCCTGCTGGGCCATCGCGCCCCACCTCCCCCGGGCCGCCGCCGGATCACCGCTCCACCCCCGCCACCGGGAGCTGCCCCCGGGAGGGCGATCCGCCGAACATCTGTCTGTCCCGCGACCCTAAACCCACGCACTGACAATCGCGGAGAGACGTTGTCCTGCAGCAACATGAGGTTCACAGAACGCCCACCACAATGGGGAGCCATGATCCGGTTCGAGCACGTCACCAAGCGGTACGCGGACGGCACCACGGCCGTCGACGACCTGTCGTTCGAGGTCGCGGACGGTGAACTGGTCACGCTCGTGGGCCCGTCGGGCTGCGGCAAGACCACGACCATGAAGATGGTGAACCGGCTGATCGAGCCGACCTCGGGCCGGATATTCCTGGACGGCGAGGACATATCCACCGTCGACCCGGTCGAGCTGCGGCGCCGGATCGGCTATGTCATCCAGCAGGTCGGCCTGTTCCCGCACAAGACGGTCCTGGACAACACGGCCACGGTCCCGCACCTGCTCGGCGTGAAGCGCGCCAAGGCCCGCGCACGCGCCGCCGAACTCCTTGAACTGGTCGGCCTCGACCCCTCGGTGTACGGCGAGCGCTACCCGGAGCAGCTCTCCGGCGGCCAGCGCCAGCGCGTCGGCGTGGCCCGCGCCCTGGCCGCCGACCCGCCCGTGCTCCTCATGGACGAACCGTTCGGCGCGGTCGACCCGGTGGTCCGCGAGCACCTGCAGAACGAGTTCCTGAGGCTCCAGGCGGCCGTGCGCAAGACGGTGCTGTTCGTCACGCACGACATCGAGGAGGCCGTACGGCTCGGCGACCGCATCGCCGTCTACGGCTCAGGACGCATCGAGCAGTACGACGCTCCGGCGACCGTGCTCGGCGCGCCCGCCACCGAGTACGTGGCCGATTTCGTGGGCGCCGACCGGGGGTTGAAGCGTCTCTCGGTCACCCCGATCGAGGAGGGCGATCTGCACCAGCCCCCGGTGGTCCGCCTGGACGACCCGCTGAGCCGCGCCGCCGAGCAACTGCGCGCCGAGGGTGCCCAGTGGGCCGTCGTACTCGACGCGGAGGGGAATCTGCACGGCTGGATCGCGGCCGAACACACCCTGCGCAAGGGGACGGTGCGGGACCGGGCCCGCCGCATGGAGGCGTGGCTTCCGGTGGGCGCGTCCCTGAAGCAGGCGTTCTCCACGATGCTGCAGCACGACGCGGGCTGGATCGCGGTGATCGACGAGGACTCCGTCGGCCGCTTCCTGGGCGTCCTGACCCCGGCGACCCTGCACGCGGCCCTGCGCCGCTCGACCGCGGCGGACGCCAAATCCGTCACACGCGCGGAGGTCGATCTGGAGACGGTGCCGGTGGGTAAGTGACCGGTGGCTAAGTGACCGTCGGAGGACCCGCGCACCGGCAGCCGGCCGAAGGGCCGCCCGCGCTCACCTGCCCAACCACCCGGCCCGAACACCTCACTTGGCGCTGAGTCGCTCGCTCATCCACACCAGAGCGGCCGGGATCTCGCGGCGCCAGGTGTTGAAGTTGTGGCCGCCGCTGTCGAGGATGATCGAGAACATCCGGGTGGGCGCCTTCCCCTTGTCGAGGAACGCCCGCGTCCGAGCGTAATTCCCCTCCCCGTGCCTGCTGCTGGTGGCGAGGAGCGACACGTTCGGGGCGGGCCGGTGGTCGAGCAGCCACATCAGGTCGGACTCCTGCTCCACCCGCTTGTCGCCCTGGAAGAGGTCGCCGGTGGTGTCGTCGATGGGCGCCTTGTAGTCGGCGGAGAGCCCGGCGGCCGCCGCGAACCGGTCCGGGTGCTTCATGGCCATCTTCAACGCGCAGTAGCCACCTGTGGAGTTGCCGATCGCGCCCCAGTTCTCCGGCTTCGCGCCGATGCGGTAGTGCTCGGTCATCGCGGTCGGCAGGTCCTCGGCGAAGAAGGTCTCGGTCTGCGGGCCGTTCGGCACGTTCACGCACTCGGTGTCGCGCGGCGGCGCCACGGTGGGCCGCAGCATCACGAGCACCATCGGCTGCATCACGCCCCGCCTGGCCTGGTTGTGGGCGGTGGCCGGGTAGCGCAGGCCGTTCAGCAGGTTCTCCGCGGTGCCCGGGTAGCCGGTGATCACCACGGCCGCGGGGAACTTCCGCTGCTTGTCCGTGAAGTACTCGGGTGGCAGATATACGTACGCGGGTGACCTCATGTCCGAGCGCTCGCCAGTGACTTCGACCTTCTGGATCTGGCCGCCCACGGTGGGCGTCGACCCGTCGGCCACGCCCTTCACCGCCTGGGTGCGCAGTACTTCGACGGCGGCGGTGCCGCCGTGCGTACCGCCGCCCGTGTCGTGCTCCTCGACCACGCCCATCTCCTGTTCCTGGCCGAGGAGATCGGCCCAGGAGGCGTAGAACTCGAAGGAGCGGTTGGCGGCGAGTCCGACCGACGTAAAAACCAGCACCTGTGTGGCGGCGAGCAGAACGACACGGCCGAGGACCGCGCGCCAGTCGCGTCCCGCCAGCTTCGGCCAGAACCAGACCGTGCCGACGAACAGCAGCACGGCCGCCAGGACGGCCAGAACCAGCACCAGGTTGCTCTTGAGACCCATGGGGTGTTCCTGCCTGCGCTTTCCGCCGGGCCGTCGCCCGGACGTCCTTGCCGGACAACCGTCACCCTTGCACCGGTTTTCCGGGCGGAGAGTGAACCCGTCTCCCTGAAGCGCCGTCCTAGAGGGCGCAATTTGTCCGGCGTGCACGCAGAAGCCGGGCTCCAGCTCTCTCGCAGAACTACGGGATGCGATGTCAGTCAGGATAGATGGGGAAATGTCGGGTGGAGCCGCAGCCGCCTCCCGTACGTTCCGGCGCACCGTGCGCGGCACCGGCCCGGAGAAGGTTCCGTCCCTGGTCGCGGCCGCCTGCACCTTCGTCGGCCTCCTGGACATCGCGGCCGGCGTCTTCCCGCGCTTCCGGCACAGCCACTTCCACGCGCTCGCTGAGGTGTTGCCGGGCGCGCTCGGCCCCTTCGCCGCCGCGCTCGCTCTCAGCGCGGGTGTGCTCCTGCTGCTCCTCGCGCACGGCCTCAAGCGCCGCAAGCGGAGGGCCTGGCGGGCCGCCGTCGTACTCCTCCCGGCGGGCGCCGTGGCCCAGTTCACGTACCGGCACTCGATCGTCGGCGTCCTGATCGCGGCGCTCCTGCTGGCGCTTCTCCTGCGCCACCGGGGCGAGTTCGCCGCCCTGCCCGATCCGCGCAGCCGCTGGCGGGCGCTGGCCAACTTCTTCCTGCTCGGCACCTTCTCGCTCGGCCTCGGCACCGTGATCGTCGCCACCCACCCGCACAAGGTCATCGGCGACCCCAGCCTCGCCGACTACCTCACGCACGTCGTGTACGGCCTGTTCGGCGTGGAGGGCCCGCTCGCCTACACCGGGCGCACCTCCTGGACGGTCGGGTACTCGCTGGGCGCCCTCGGCATGCTGACCGCCCTCACCACCGTGTACCTCGCGTTCCGGCCCGAGCACCCGGCGGCCCGGCTCACCGAGGACGACGAGACGCGGCTGCGTGCGCTCCTCGACCGGCACGGCGCCCGCGACTCGCTCGGCCACTTCGCGCTCCGCCGCGACAAGGGCGTGGTCTTCTCGCCCAGCGGCAAGGCCGCCGTGACGTACCGCGTCGTGTCCGGCGTGATGCTGGCGAGCGGCGACCCGATCGGCGACGTGGAGGCCTGGCCCGGCGCCATCGAGCGGTTCATGGACGAGGCGAGGAAGCACTCCTGGACCCCCGCCGTCATGGGCTGTTCGGAGACGGGCGGCGAGGTCTGGACCCGCGAGACCGGACTCGACGCCCTCGAACTGGGCGACGAGGCGGTGGTGGACGTCATGGATTTCTCCCTCACCGGGCGCGCGATGCGGAACGTGCGCCAGATGGTCAAGCGCATCGAGCGCAGTGGCTACACGACCCGGGTACGGCGCGTACGTGACCTGGACGAGGCTGAGTTGGCGCGCGTACAGCGCGCCGCCGCCGACTGGCGCGGCGCCGACAACGAGCGCGGCTTCTCCATGGCGCTCGGCCGCATCGGCGACCCCGCCGACGGCGACTGCCTGATCGCCACCGCCCACAAGAAGGATGCGGAGGCGGCACGCAGCACCTCGGACAGGGCGGCGGCGGGCGAGGGGCCGGCCGAAGTCCCAGGCCCGTACGGCGACTTGAAGGCCGTACTCCACTTCGTCCCCTGGGGCCGGAACGGCGTCTCGCTCGACCTGATGCGCCGCGACCGCACCGCCGACCCCGGCATGAACGAACTCCTCATCGTCGCGGCCCTCAAGGCGGCCCCCGAGCTGGGCATCACACGCGTGTCACTGAATTTCGCGATGTTCCGCTCCGCCCTCGCGCGTGGCGAAAGGCTCGGCGCGGGCCCGGTCCTGCGCACCTGGCGCGGGCTGCTCGTGTTCCTGTCCCGGTGGTTCCAGATCGAGTCGCTGTACCGGTTCAACGCCAAGTTCCGCCCCCGCTGGGAACCCCGCTTCGTGATCTTCCGCAGCACCCGGGACCTGCCCCGCATCGGCATCGCCGCCATGCGGGCCGAGGGCTTCGTGACGCTCGCCCTGCCCCGCTTCGTACGCCCCGCTC
>NZ_JAAAHS010000015.1 GCF_009908195.1 Streptomyces boluensis
GTGACGAGACCGGCCGCCACCCGGATCATGGAGATCCCGATGAGCAGCACGGTCACCCCCATCACCAGCGGCGGAAAGAGCCGCACGATCCGCGCGTACAGCGGTACCACAGCGAGCAGCAGCCCCGCCGCCAGAAGCACCGAGCCGCTCGCGACCGCGGGCCCGTGATCCGCGGCGATCTGCAGGAAGATCGCCGCGGCCGCGCCGCCCGGCAGCATCACGAACGGCAGCCGCGCCCCGAACTTCCAGACACCGAGCGACTGCAGCAGCGAACCCACGCCGCACAGCACCAGGACGGTGCTCAGGAGCGCGGCCGTGTCCGCGGGGGAGAGGCGCAGCGCGGCCGCGATGAGGAACACCGTCGACACGGGCGCGGCGGCCATGGCCAGGACGTGCTGGACGGCGAGCGGCGCGAGGCGACGCAGCGGAACACGCTCGTCGACGGGGGCCACAGCAGCGGAGGCAGCCGCGGCGCCGGGCGGACTCACGCACCACCCGCCAGGGAGCCGAGGACCTCCGCCGGGTACCGGTACGCCCGGAACAGCGCGTTCGGCTCGGCCGGGAAGAGTCGGCGCACCTCCGACTCCTGGTAGCTGCCGAAGTACGGCACCACGTACTCCCAGCACAGATAGCCGTCCGGCGTCACCTCGAAGATGCGGCCACCGGGGGAGTCCGTCACCAGGGTGTTGCCGTTCGGCAGGCGCTGCGCCGAGCCCATGAAGGGCGCGAAGAAGGACTCGCGCGCCGGGTCGTGGTACTCCCATGCGACCTTGCCGCCGTTGCGGTCGATCTCGATCACCCGGGAGTACGGCACGTCGTGGCCGGGCCGGAAGACGCCGTTGTCGAAGACGAGGAAGTTGCCGTTCTCCAGCTCGGTGGGGTCGTGCTGCTGCGACACGGTGCCGGGTTCGGTACGCCACAGGACCTCGCCGGTCTCGCGGCTGATCACGACGACCGCGGACACACTGCGCAGGCTGGCCAGAACGTTGCCGTCGGCGAGCGGGGTGACGCTGTTGATCAGGGGCCAGTGCTCGCGCGAGTAGTCCGGGTGCAGCGGGTACCCGGCCGGGTCGAGATGGTCGGCTGCGCGCCAGGACCAGAGCAAAGTGCCGTCGGCGTCGACCTCCTTGATGGTGTCGGCCCAGACCGTGCCGTCCGGCTCGGACCCGGCGACGCCGCCGCGCACCGCGGCCGCACGGTCCCCGCGAAGGGGCTCCAGGGCGGTGTAGAGGATGCGGCCGTCGTCCAAGTGGTGGGCGTCGTGGTGCTGGTAGGGATCCCGGTGCTCGTGCAGCACGGTGCCGTCGGCGGCGGCCTTGAGCATGACCCCGCCCCGGTACTTGTGCCACATCGGGAACAACGCCTGTTCGCCCGGGAGCACACCGTTGTACGCGAGTCGTCCGTCGGCGAGAAGGCGGGCATGCCGGCCCGGCCGGTACGGCAGGTGCCAGGTGTGCACCGGCTCGCCGTGCAGGTCGACGAGGTACACCTCGCCGCCGCCGGTGAGCGGTGCGAACAGGGTGTGACCCGGGCTCGCCGCGTCGGTGTCGAGAGCGATGAGTCCGGTGCCACGGCGCCGGCGCTGGTTCTGGTCCACGGGAGGCACGAGTGCCCTCACTTCCCAAGTTGGTCAAAGTTTTTTTGATGTGCTGAAACCTCTTTGAAGCTAGGTGAGTTGTGTGGCAACTGTGTGTCGGGCGTACGAAATCTGCTCCGGAGCCTTGGGCGGGTGCGGGGCGTCCTGCGGGGGCATGAGACTCTGCGCAGGTGGACGACCAGATACGGGACGACGGGACCTCCGACGACCGGGCCTCCGCCGACCGGACCTCCGAAGACCGAGCCTTGGACGTGCGGGCCCCGGACGAGCGGGCGACCGGGCTCGGGGATGCGCTCCGCCGCCGGCGGCGCGCCCTCGACCTCACGCTCGCCGCGGTCGCCGAACGCAGCGGCCTGTCCGTCCCGTTCCTGAGCCAGATGGAGAACGAGCGTGCCCGGCCCAGCATGCGCTCCCTGCAGCGCGTAGCGGACGCCCTGCAGACCACGGCCGTGCAGCTGCTGGCCGCTGCCGACGCGCCGGCGCGCAGCGTCGACCTGGTCCGCGCCGACGCCGACGCCGCCCTCGCCCCGGAGGCCAGGGCCCGGCCACTGGTGCGCGGCAGACAGCAGATGCACGCCCTGGAGTTCACCGGGGAGCAGCACGCCGACCGTGAATTCCGGCACCGCAACGACGAGTTGCTGTACGTGGCGGACGGCGCCGCCGAGGTCGAGGCCGAGGGCCGCACACACCGGCTCGTGGCCGGGGACACGCTCTACCTCACGGGCGGCGTACGCCACCGTTGGCGCACGACGGCACCGGGCACGCGGGTGCTGATCGTGGCGGTGTCGGACCACGTGGAAGCCGGCGGGGCCTGAGCCGAACCGGCCGGGGACCGACGGCTCAGGCCCCGTACGAGCGGCACCGGCCGCCGCCCGGACGCCGGCTCAGCGGCGTCGCCACTCCTCCGCCGGCAGCTCGTAGGACCGCACCCGGTCCGTGTGGTCATGGGTGATGGCCGGGACGAGCAACTCGTCGGCGCCAGTGGCCTCTTGGAGCTGTTCCAGCTGGTCGGCGCCCCGCCGCGGGGAGCCGACGAACTGCGTGTCGACGCGGTCCTGGACGAGGCCCGGTCAGCGTCGGTCCAGACGTGAGTGCGGGCTTCCTCCGGCGTCGGTACGCGAGGTGCTTGAAGGAGAACTTCGGCGGGATCCGCAGCCCGTTGGGGCCGCGGCCGTCGACGACGGCCGCGGACGGCGGGGTGGTGGACTCGCCCTGCGGGCGGCCCGCCGGAGCGGCCGAGCCCCAGGTCGAGGCGGCCGGGGTGCAGCGCGTCGATCAGGCCGAACTCGGCGGCTGCGGGCGGGGCCAGGGGCTCTCGCCGCGGTACGGGGGCGACGTCGGACGGGAACGGTCCCAACGAGTACGGGTGGGACATGGCGGGGAACTTCATGACGCCGCTCGCCCACTCGGTGCGCCGGTGTCGGGATGTGCGAGGCCGAGGTGGTCGCGCAGGGTCGTGCCCTCGTACTCGGTGCGGAACACGCCGCGTTCCTGCAGCAGCGGGACGACCGTGTCGGCGAAGACGTCGAGGCCGCCCGGGGTGATGTGCGGGACGAGGATGAAGCCGTCGGCGGCATCGGCCTGCACGAAGTGGTCGATGGTCTCGGCGACGGTGGCCGGGGTGCCGACGAACGACTGGCGGTTGCCGGTCTCGATGACCAGGTCGCGGATCGACCAGTTGTTGGCGGCCGCGAGCTCCCGCCACTCCCGGGCGACGGCCAAGGGGTCGCGGTACATCCGCACCTGGGCGCGGCCGCGCGCGACGGTGTGCTCGCCGAGGTCGGGGTCGATGTCGGGCACCGGGCCGTCCGGGTCGTACGCGGACAGGTCGCGGTTCCAGACGAACTCCAGGTGCTTGATCGCGGTGGCGCCGCTGACCTGCTGCCGGCGTACCTCCCGGGCCCGTTCATGCGCCTCGGCGTCCGTGTCACCGAGGACGAAGGTGGCTGCGGGCAGGATCAGCAACTGGTCGTGGGTGCGGCCGTGCTTCGCGAGGTGGCCCTTGACGTCCGCGTAGAACGCCTGGCCCTCCCTGAGGGTGCTGTGCCTGCTGAAGATCGCGTCCGCGTCGGCGGCGGCGAACTCCCGTCCCTCGTCCGAGTCGCCGGCCTGGAAGATCACCGGGCGGCCCTGTGGGCTGCGCGGGACGTTGAACTGCCCCTCGATGTCGAAGTGGTGGCCCTGGTGCACGAAGGCTCCGGCCTTCGCGTCCCGCAGGAACGTGCCGCTGTGCCGGTCGGCGACGATCTCGTCCCCGTGCCAGGAGTCGAGGAGTTCGATCGCGGTGGCCAGGAACTCCTTGGCCCGGGAGTAGCGCTCCTCCTGCGGAAGGAAGCCTCCGCGGCGGAAGTTCTCGCCGGTGAAGGCGTCCCAGGAGGTGACGACGTTCCAGGCGGCACGTCCGCCGGAAAGGTGGTCGAGGCTGGCGAACTGGCGGGCCACCTCGTAGGGCTCGTTGAAGGTGGAGTTGATGGTGCCGGTCAGGCCGAGGCGCTCGGTGACGGCGGCCAGGGCGGACAGGACGGTGAAGGTGTCGGGGCGCCCTACGACGTCCAAGTCGTAGAGTTTTCCGCCCTGTTCGCGCAGCCGGAGCCCCTCGGCGAGGAACAGGAAGTCGAACTTGGCGCGTTCGGCGGTGCGCGCGAAGTGCGCGAACGAGCTGAACTCGATGTGACTGCCGGCCTCGGGGTCGCTCCACACCGTGGTGTTGTTGACGCCGGGGAAGTGGGCGGCCAGATGGATCTGCTTCAGCGGCTTGCTCATGGTCGTACGGTCCCTCCGGCTCAGGCGGTGGCGGCAGCGGCGGCGGCATAGCGGTTGGCGGGGCGGGGGAGCCCGAGGAGCCCGCGGAGGGTGTCGGCCTCGTACGCGGTCCGGAAGGCGCCGCGGCGCTGGAGTTCGGGGACCAGACCACGGGTGATCTGCGGGAGGTCGTGAGCGACGACGGCCGGGCGCAGCCGGAAGCCGGGCAGCCCCGCTGCCCGCAACTCCTGGAGCAGATCGGCGAGTTGTACCGGCGTACCGGTGAAGATCGGGGCGTCGCTGGTGTACGGCTCGCCCGCGAGCTCGTCGAGGCGGTCCCGGCGGGCGGCGGCCTTGGCCGGGTCGTCGTCCAGGAGGACCACGAGGTCGCCGAAGAGGTGCACCACCTCGTCGGCCCGCCCCGCCGCCCGCTGTTCGGCGCGGACGGCGGCGACGACGGCCCGCGCATGGTCGGCGTCGTACGGAGTGACGTACCCGACGTCGAGCGAGCTGCCGACAAGGCGGAACGGCGCGCCGGTACTGTGCTCGTGGGCCAGCGCGCTGACGATTGGCTGCCCTTGGGGCGGCCGGGGTGTGATCGAGGGTCCCTTGACGCTGAAGTGCCTGCCCTGGAAGTCGATGTAGTGCAGCTTGTCGCGGTCGATGAAACGGCCGGTGGCGGCGTCGCGTATCTCCGCGTCGTCCTCCCAGCTGTCCCACAGGCGGCGTACCACCTCGACGTAGTCGGTGGCCTCGTCGAAGAGTTCGGTGGTCAGCTCCCGTACGACGGGATCGGCGGACTGCTCGACACCCTTGATGCGCACGGGAGGAAACGTGCGACGGCCGAAGTGCGCGGCCTCGTTGTGTCGCGCCGTGACCTGGACGCGCAGGCCGGCGCGGCCGGTGCTCACATAGTCGAGGGTGGCGATCGCCTTGGAGATGTGGAAGGGCTCTGTGTGGGTGGCCACCACGGTCGGCACGATCCCTATGTGCCGCGTGAGCGGGGCGACGCGGGCGGCGATGAGCAGGGCGTCCAGCCGCCCGCGTACCCGGTCGGTGCGGCCGTCGGGCTCCGTGAAGTACGAGGACTGGAGGCCGAGTCCATCCTCGATGGTCACGAAGTCGACCAGGCCACGTTCGGCCTCGATGACGAGGCCGGACCAGTACGCGGCGGTGAAGAGTTCCCCCGGGCGGGCTTCGGGCTCGCGCCATGCGGCCGGATGCCAGCCCGCGCCGTCCAGCGCGACGGCTAGGTGAAGTGATGCGGGCAGCGAAGAAGACAGAGATGAAGACAGCGAAGAAGACGAGGACACGACCGGGTGAGCCTTCCCGAACGACCGTAGGTGATCGCTGCCCTGTTGCCGGAGGCCCGGCAGCGGGCGAGCGAGGGGAGACGGGGTTACCCCCGGCCGAAGGCTGGGGGCGCGTCAGGAACGACAGAGCGCGCCGGCCACCCGCTGCAGGTCGATGTGAGCGCGGGAGTAAAGACGGACGCAGGAACGCGGGGCGAGCACCAGGACGCACGGGCAGGACACCGGCGGCATGGCCGTCACCTCCGTCCGTCCGGCTCGGCGGGCCCGGAGCCCGCCGTCGCGCTTGTGAACCCCGGGATCGGGCTCCACCTGGTCGTCACCTGGAGCACCCCGCCGCGCAGGAGGGTTGCCGGTCAGCAAGCCAGGGCTTGACGCTGACACTCATAACCTGCCTGGACGCTACGCGAGGCGGCAGCCCAGCGCAATGCCGCAAGGTCACGGTCACACGGCCACAACGCGCCAACGGCCCAGGAAATTCCGCCGAGTTGGGCCGACGAGCAGAACGGCCGGGACTCCCTAGCAGCGGATCGCCGTGTGGGCCTCCCGGATCGGTTTCACGTACAGATCCCGGGACCGGGACAGATGCCGGATCACCGTGGTGCGCGCGGTCTCCGCGTCGCCCAGCTGCACTTCCCGAATCGAGTCGGCGGATCCCGCCGTCGGATGCCGGTCCTCAGCCGGTACAGGATCCCGTTGATCACCTGGCGATGGTTCCTCCAACACCCGCCCCGGCCAATGCTTTTCGGCGAGACGCGCCGACTGTAGGTCGGAAGTGCGGCCGTACCAACGTTGAGGCGTTCAGAGACTCTGGTCAACCCGGCCGACTGCGAGGCCGGCCCATGCCGCTTGCACCTGGCCGGAGACGAATCCCGCGTCTTCGCCCACGAAGAACGAGACCGCGTTGGCGATGTCCTCGGGCGCGCCGACACGGGCCACGGGGATCCCGGCGGCGGATTGCCCGGATGATGTATCGGCATCCACCGGACTTGCCAAGGGCGATCCCGCAGCGAGGTGCGCGGCGACGCCGCATTCCTACGGGTTGTCCTGCTCCGCCCAGATGATCTTTCCTTCGCGTGTGTACCGGGTGCCCCAGCGGTGGGCGAGCTGGGCCACGAGGAAGAGGCCGCGGCCTCCTTCGTCGGTGGTCCGGGCGTGCCTGAGCCGGGGAGAGGTACTGCTGGTGTCCGTGACCTCGCAGATCAGGCGGGCTTCGCGCAGCAGTCGCAGTCGTACGTGCCCGGGTGCGTAGCGGATAGCGTTGGTGACCAGTTCACTGACGATGAGTTCGGTCGTCATGGTCAGTTCCTCCAGGCCCCATTCCTCGAGTTGGCGGGCGGCTAGGGTGCGGGCGCCCGAGACGGCGGCGGGGTCGCAGGCCACGTCCCAGGAAGCGACATTGTCGGTGGTGAGGACGTGTGTGCGGGCGAGTAGCAGCGCGACGTCGTCGGCATGAGGGGTGTCGGACAGTTCTCCCACGGCGTTGGCGCAGAGGGTCTCAAGCGGGACGTCCTGTTCGGCCAGAGCGCTGCCCAGGCGCGCCATTCCGCGGTCGACGTCCTGGTCGTCCCCCTCGATGAGGCCGTCGGTGTACAGGCCGATCAGGGTGTTCTCGGCGAGTTCGATCTCGGTCGCCTCGAAGGGCAGTCCGCCGAGGCCGAGCGGTGGGCCGGAGGGCAGTTCGAGGAAGCTGACGGCTCCTTCGGGAGTGACGACGACCGGTGGGGGGTGGCCGGCACGGGCGAGTTCGCAGCGTTGTGTGACCGGGTCGTAGACGGCGTACAGGCAGGTTGCCCCGATGACGCCCATATTGCCCTGGTCGGCTGTTTCGTCGTCGCGTTCCTCGTCACCGAGGCGGATCACGAGGTCGTCCAGGTGGGCGAGCAGTTCGTCGGGAGGCAGGTCCATGTCGGCGAGTGTCTGGACCGCGGTGCGCAGCCGGCCCATGGTCGCGGCTGCGCTGATACCGTGCCCGACCACGTCGCCGATGACCAGGCCGACGCGGGCGCCGGACAGGGGGATGACGTCGAACCAGTCTCCGCCCACGCCGTCCTTGGCGTCGGCCGGCAGGTACATGGAAGCGACGTCCACGGCGGTGCCGCCCTCCAAGGTGTGGGGCAGCAGGTTGTGCTGGAGCGTCACGGTCGCGTTGTGTTCGCGGGTGTACCGGCGTGCGTTGTCGACGCAGACGGCCGCGCGTGCGACGACTTCCCGGGCCATCAGAGCGTCGTCCGCATCGAATGAGGTGGGGTTCAGCGAGCGGGTGAATGTGGCCAGGCCCAGGACGGTGTCCCGCGCCCGCATCGGCACGGAGATGAGGGAGTGCATTCCGAACTCGCGGATCCTCGCGGCCCTCCAGGGCTCTTGCACCGTCCACTCGGGATGGTCTGGATCGATCACCGGTATGAGGACCGGTTCGCCGTGGACGAGGAGGCCGACGTCATGCGGAGGAGGGAGGAAGTCCACCCGGTCGCCCACCTGGGCGACCGCCTCAGGGCAGCCTTCGCGTACCGAACTCATTCCCGCCCGGCGCATAAGGGGCCGCGCGGCCGCCGGTCCCGCATCGGACAGCCACGTCCCGTGTCCTTGCGTGCTGAGGACCTGCTCCAGAAGGTCGACGACGACGAAGTCGGCGAACCGCGGTACGGCGAAGTCAGCCAGTTCCTGGGCCGTCGTCATGATGTCCAGGGTGCTGCCGACGCAGGCTCCGGCTTCATTGACCATGGACAGCAGTTGACGGGCGTTCCAGCGGTCGGTGACGTCGAGAACCATGTAGCAGACGCCCGTCACGGCTTCCTGGGCATCGACCATGGGGAAGAAGGACGTCGAGTAGGCGTGCTGTCGATGCGGGTCGGCCCAACTCCAGCCCACGTACTCGTAGTCGGCGACCGCCACACCGGTCCTCAGCACCTTGCCCATGACTTCTTCGAGGGACTCGGCCTGCAGCCCGGGCAGCAGCTCGCTCAGACGCTTGCCCAACCGCTGTTCACGGGGGACCCCGCCGAAGCGCTCCAGGGTGTCGTTGATCCAGACGTAGCGCAGCTCCGTGTCCACGACTGCCATGCCGACGGGCGACCGGGTCAGGAACCAGTCCATCACGGGCTGCCCGATGGCCCCTTGCGATCTCTGTTCTCGCGCCGAGACCAGATAGCAGTCCTGCCCGCCGAGTTGGAACGACGCGGACACCCGCAGCGGCAATTCGATGCGACGGCCGTCGCGGTGGCGGGCCCCTATCTGTCCGCTCCACCCCGTGCCCGTGCGGCAGTGCTCGGCGACTCCCGTCGCACGGAACCGGTCGCCCGGGTCGGACAACAGCATCGCGGCGGACCGGCCGATCGTTTCCGTCGCGGAGTATCCGAGGGCTTCTTCCGCCCCTCGGGTCCACACCACGATCCTGCCGGCATCGTTCACCACCGCAGACGCGTCATTGGCCGCGTCCAAAGGCGCACCCGGATCTGCAGGCGGCGGTATGTCGGAACGAGCCCTCGACGGCTCAGGTGTCGATGACATCCACCCACCTCAACATCCTTGTCCCTCCATGGTCCCGCTCGCCTGCTTGACATGCATGGGCGCAGGGCGCTCTCGGACGCGGCGGGGAGGGGTGAAGTGTCCGCCGGCCCTCTTGTGGCACCACTTCATCCGACTGAATTGTGCCGATGGCTACAGTGCCGGGTTCGGGCTGAGCCAGTGGGTGGCTTGATGGCGTGACGTGCCTGCCGATGGCGCTGAGGAGTCGGCGGCACCTTCTTTGTCCGGGCAGGTCGGGCGGAGAGAGGCGGGGGCGGGGCAGCACCGTCCGTATTTGCGCGATCGCCGGCCGCCTGGGGGACCGTTTCGCAAGCTGCCGCGTCCGGTGCTGTTCGCCAGGTCTACCTGCGGAGATCGCATCGTGAGAGGCCACGCGGGGCGCGGCGACGGATCCGGCTCGCGGTCCGGTTCGCGCGCGGCGCCCCTGTGTTGTGCCCGGCATGCGTGATCGAGGTGTCCGAAGTCTTGACGGTCTCGGACGGCGCTGCTTTTCTTACGTCCACTGAAGATACGTGCACGGAATAATTGTTGCGGACGCAGCGTGTGCAAGGGACCACTGTTGTGAACGCAGCCCCCGTAAAGAGCGTCACCGGCGCCGACTACTACGGCCGTCTCCAGGAGGCCAGAGTCGCCCCGTTGTGGCGGATCCCCGGCACCACGGACCCCGAACCCGGCGTCGCGGAGGTGCCCCACGTGTGGCGGTGGCGCGGCCTGGAGCCGCTGCTTCACCAGGCCACCGAGGTGATGGACCTGGGCGTCGACGAGGCCGACCGCCGTGCCCTCAACGCCCACAACCCTTCGAGAGTGTTCGGCACCACCCACACCCTCGTGGCCGGGTACCAGCTCGTCCTCCCCGGAGAGAACGCCCCGGCTCACCGACACAGCCCCGGAGCCATCCGCTTCATGCTGGCCGGAGCGGGATACACTACCGTCGAGGGCGAGCCGGTCCTGATGGAGCCCGGAGACCTGGTGCTCACCCCGGCGAACACCTGGCACGACCACCGCCACCCCGGTGACGAGCCGATGATCTGGCTCGACGGGCTCGATGTGCCCTTCGTCAAGCAGATGCGCGCCAACTTCTACGAGGACCATCCGAGCGGCGGCCTCCAGGAACTCGACAAGCCCGAGGGCTACAGCCTTGAGCGCTACGGAGCCGGCCTCACCCCCACCGCCGACCGCCCGGCGCATCCGCACTCCCCGATCATGAACTACAAGTGGGGGACGACCTACGCCGCGCTCAAGAAGCTCGCCGAGTCCGGAACGGACCCGCACAACGGTGTGAAACTCGAGTACACCAATCCCCTGACCGGCGGACATGTCCTGCCGACCATGGCCTGCTACCTGTCGTTGCTCCCCGAGCCGACCAAGGCCCAGCGCCATGTCTCCAGCGGCGTCTTCTGCGTCGCCCGCGGCAGCGGTCACAGCATCGTCGGCGGAGAGCGCCTGGACTGGGACGAGAAGGACTTCTTCGCCGTTCCCGCCTGGACCTGGTACGAGCACGTTCCCGACCCCGACACCGAAGTCGTCCTGTTCGAGATGAGCGACCTGCCGCTGCTCGAGCCCTTCGGTCTCCAGCGCAAGGAGAAGCGAGCGTGAGCACCGAGATCCTCATCGCCGGCGGTGGAATCGGGGGCGTCGCCACCGCACTCGCCTGCGCCCGTCGCGGCATCACCGTCACCGTTCTCGAACGAGCCGCAGAG
This sequence comes from Streptomyces boluensis, assembly GCF_009908195.1. Classification (GTDB taxonomy): domain Bacteria; phylum Actinomycetota; class Actinomycetes; order Streptomycetales; family Streptomycetaceae; genus Streptomyces; species Streptomyces boluensis. Next base: position 10,878 of record NZ_JAAAHS010000015.1, read on the forward strand.
TTCGGCGAGGTCGGAGCGGGACTCCAGATCGGCCCCAACGCCTGGCGCGTCCTGCGCGAGCTGGGCGTCCTGGACGGCCTGGCCGGGCGCGCCGTACTGCCCAGCCGCTGGGCGCTGACCGACATCACCACCGGCGAGGAGATCTTCTCCCTGCCGTTCGGCGAGGCCTTCGAGGAACGGTACGGCGCGCCCTACGCGGTCATGCACCGCGGTGAACTGCTCACCGCACTCATCACCGCCTGCCGTGGGACCGGTCTGGTCACCCTCGTCCCCGGCAAAGAGATCACCGAGGTCGGCCAGGACGGCGAATCCGCCACCGCACACTGCGCCGACGGAACCTCCCTCACCGCGGACGCGCTCGTCGCGGCCGACGGACTGCGCTCGGTGATCAGAGCCCAACTCCTCGACGCCGAGCCGCCGTTGCTGTCCTCGTACGTCGTCTACCGGGGCCCGGGTCCCAGGCCCGAGGGCATCGAGGACGCCGTGATGCTCTACGTGGGCGACGGCATCCACTACATGCAGTATCCGATCAGCGGCGGAACCATGCTCAATCGCGTCGCGTCCTTCAAATCCACCCGCGGCGAGCCCGGCACCGATGAGTGGGGCACCCCGCAGGAGCTGACGGAGAAGTTCGCCGGAGCCATGGCCTACGTGCGACAGGCCGTCGCCGAGATGGACATCGGCAAGCGCTGGCCGCTGTGCGACCGCAAGCCGCTCGCCGGCTGGGCCCAGGGCAGGATCACCCTGCTCGGCGACGCCGCGCACCCCATGAACCAGTACCTCGCGCAAGGCGCCTGCCAAGCCTTGGAGGACGCGCTCGCGCTGGGCGCCGCGCTCGCCGAGACCCCCGGCGACCCGGCCGCCGCGTTCAAGTCCTACGAGGCCGCGCGCTTCCCGCGCAGTTCCGCGGTCCAGGAACTCACCCGCTTCGTCGGCGACTTCTGCCACTTCGGCGGCGCCGCGGCCCTGCTGCGCGACCACTTCCTCGCCCGCCTCAGCGCCGAGGACCGCTACGCGTACACCGACTGGTTGTACCGAGCCGACGGCACCCTCCCGTCCCGGGCGCTCCCCGCCCACGTCGACCTGTACGCCCTCAGGAGTTGACATGCCACGCTACGCGGTACTCCAAGGCCCCAATCTCAACCGGCTCGGCAAGCGCGACCCGGCACGTTACGGCCACCACACGCTCGCCGACGTCCAGGCCGACATCGACGAATGCGCCGATGAACTCGGCGTCGAGACGGCCCACTTCCAGTCCAACCACGAGGGCGCCCTGATCGACTGGCTGCACGAACAACAGGACCAGGAGGGCCTGGCCGGGATCATCCTCAATCCGGCCGGACTCACGCGCGCGGGCTGGTCACTGCGCACCGCCGTCCAGGACGCGTGCGTCCCGATCGCCGTCGTACACCTCTCCGAGCTGCACCGCTACGGCCCGCAGCCCGAGCCCGACATCTTCCTCCCGGTGGCCAACGTGTACCTCGCGGGCGCGGGATGGCGCGGCTACCGGTTCGCCCTCCAAGCCCTGCACCACAAAAGCGGGTGACGTCGGTGAGACTGTTCAACCGCAGCCGCCTGGGAATCGCCGCGCTGCTCGCACTGGTGGGCATCCTCTACGTCCTGCCCATCGCCATGACCGTGTACGGGGCCTTCCGCACCGCACCGCCCGGCCTGCCCGGCGACTTCAGCCTCACCGGCCTGACCGACGCCTTCGCCGACTCCCGCACCTACTCGACACTCGGCAACTCCCTGTGGCTCGCGGTCATGGCGGGGCTGAGCGCGACCGCACTGGCGGTGGCCTTCGCCTGGATCGTCTCGCGAACCGACGCGGCACTGCGCCGGTTGGTCACCCCGCTGATGGCCGTCGTACTCGCCACGCCGCCGCTGTTCTTCTCCCTGGCCTGGAACCTCCTTGGCACACCGAAGTTCGGCCTCCTCAACGAGGCACTCGGAGCCGTCGGGCTGCCCGACACCCTTGCGGTGACCGGGCGTTGGGGCGTCTGGTTCGTGCTCTCGCTCAAGCTCTGCTCGCTCGGCTACTTCATCCTCATCGGCCCGTTCCTCGCCATGGACCGCAGACTCGAGGAGGCCTCGCTGATCGCGGGCGCCGGGCGGCTGAAAACCTTCGTACACGTCAATGTGCCCGTGATGGCCCCCGCGGTCATGTCCGTCTTCATCATCGCCTTCATCATCGGCCTGATCGTCCTGGACATTCCGCTGATCATCGGAAGGCCGGCCGGTTTCCAGGTCTTCGCCACCCAGATATTCGACTTCGCCAACAACGACATCCCGCCCAACTACGCCGCCGCCAGCGCTCTCGCCATGATCTTCATCGCGGTCGTGGTCGCCCTGGTGGCCATCAAATGGCGACTTCTGGACCGCAGGCAGTTCACCACCGTCAGCGGCAAGGGCGCGAGGCCCGAGCCCTGGGACCTTGGTCGCTGGACCTGGCTGTGCAACGCCGTGATCGTCGTGTACGCGCTGCTCGCTTTGGTCCTGCCCGTCATCCAGATCGTCCTGGGATCCCTTCAGCCGGTCTTCGGGATCAACCGCTTCTCCGCCGACAACTTCACGGCGCTGCTGGATGATCCCCAGGTCATGCCCGCGCTGATCAACACCGCCCAGTACGCCGTCGTCGGCGGGGCGCTGGCCGTCGCCCTGTCCCTGCTGACGGCGATGGTCGGACGGCACGGCTCGCTGAGGCTGCGACGTGGCCTGGAGCTGTCCTCCTGGCTGCCGTGGGCGGTCCAGGGCATCATCCTCGGACTCGCACTGGTGTGGACGTTCCTGTCGGTGCCGTTCCTGCGGTCACTGTTCGGAACGGTCACTATCGTGCTGATCGGCCTCGTCGTGGCCTCCACCCCGGTCGCCGGACGCGCCATGGACGCGGCCCTCGCCCAGGTCGGCCGCGAACTCGAGGAGTCCGCGCGGGTTTCCGGAGCCTCATCACTGCGGATGGGCGTCGGCATCGTCGCCCGGCTCATCCTGCCGAGCTGCCTGGCGGCCTGGCTGATCACCGCCATCCAGATCGCCGGCAACTTCGAAGTGCCCATCCTGCTCTCCCGCCCCGCCAACCAGCCCGTGGCCGTTCTGGTCTACCAGCTCAACGTGCAGGGCGAGGTCACCCGGGCGGCGGCGCTGTTCGTGCTGCTCCTCGGTGCCGTGGTCTGCCTCGCCCTCGTCCTGGGCGCCGTGGCCTGGCTGATACGCGGCAGGGCTTCGAGCCCCAAGGCCCCCACCGCGAGGGCGGCCACCGCGTCCGTGACGCCCACGGTGCCGTCGATTCCGTCCCGCCCCGCACTCACCAACTCAGGAGTGGAATAGCCATGGCCGCTGTCACCATCCGGGGCCTGACCAAGCGCTACGGCGACGCCTGCGTCGTCGACGGGCTCGATCTGGACATCTCCGACGGCGAGTTCCTCACCCTGCTCGGGCCCAGCGGCTGCGGGAAGACCACCACCCTGCGCTGCATCGCCGGACTCGAGAAGCCCGACGCCGGCGAGATCCTCATCAACGGCAAGGTCGTCGTCGACAGCTTGGGCACCTTCGTACCGCCCGAGAAGCGCGGCCTCGGCATGGTCTTCCAGAGCTACGCCCTGTGGCCCCACATGACCGTCAAAGGCAATGTCGCCTATCCGCTGAAGATGCGTCACACACCCCGCCCCGAGATCGCCTCACGGGTGCGGGAATCGCTGGAGACCGTCGGCCTGGGGCAGCTCGCCGACCGCTCGGTGGGCGCTCTGTCCGGCGGCCAGCAACAACGTGTCGCACTCGCTCGCGCCCTCGTCGCGCAGCCGGGCCTGGTCCTGTTCGACGAGCCGCTGTCCAACCTCGACGCCCGCCTGCGAGCCTCCATGCGCGAGCAGTTGCAGCTCCTGCACGAGCGGCTCCCGGCCACCTCGGTGTACGTCACGCACGACCAGATCGAGGCACTGACCCTCTCCGACCGGATCGTCGTCATGCACGACGGCCGCATCCAGCAGGTCGGCACGCCGACGCAGATCTACGCCGACCCCGCCAACGCCTTCGTCGCCGACTTCGTGGGCTTCGAGAACCTGTTGCCCGGGGTCGTGGTGAAAGCCGACCTCGACCAGGTCGTTGTCCAGGTCGACGGCTTCCCCGAGCCCGTGTCGGCCCGCCCCACCGGGCAGCCGCCAACCGCAGGCGAGAAGGCCACCGTCGTCGTACGGGCCAACGCCTTCTCCTTCACCCCCACCCCCTCGGTCGAGAACACCGCCACCCCATCGGGAGTTCCCGCCGAAGTGCTGACCGCCGCCTACCTCGGCGACCAGGCCGAGTACACGATGCGTGTCGGCCCCCACACCGTACGGGTGCGCACCCCCGCGCCCGCGACCGCGCGCCCCGGCGACCGCGTCTCCCTCGTTCCCCAGCCCGGCGCATTGCTCGCCGTGGCCTGAACGAGTCGCCCAACCACCCGCACCCGGAGGACGACCACCATGCATATACGCAAGGCACCGCTGTGCGCCGCTGTCGCCGCCACCGCTCTGCTCGCTGCCGCAGGCTGCAGCGCCGGTCCCGACACGGCCCCCGCCCCCACGTCCGCCGGCGGCGCCGACAAGGTCGGTGGCAGCAGCTCGGAGAAGCAGCTCGGAGCTCTCTACCAGGCCGCCCAGGACAAGCACGAGAGCCAGATCCTCGTCTACGGTCCCAGCCAGAACTTCTACGCGACCGCCTACGCCGCCTTCCAGAAGCGCTACCCGGCCATCAAGATCGTGCCGCAACCGGTCTTCGGCCAGCAGCTGATCACCAAGCTCGCCCAGGAGTTCTCCAGCGGCAAGCACGCGGGCTCGGTGCAGACCAACGGCGGCTCCGGCATCGCGGCCAGCGACCAGGCCGAGCAGTGCGAGTCCTACAAGCCGTTCACCGCCACCGGCAAGGCGGCCGACGAGGCCGGCGCGGGCAGCCCCTACTCCGCCTTCGCACGCTTCGCCGTGGGTATCGAGTACAACACCGACAAGATCAAGGCGGACAAGGCACCCAAGAGCTGGAAGGAACTGGCCGACCCCAAGTGGAGAGGCAAGCTGGTCCAGGCCGACCCGGGCATCGTGGGAGTCACCTCCCTGATGATCTCCAACCTCCTGGCCGAGAAGAAGCTCGACGAGGGCTGGATCAAGGGCCTGTCGGCCAACAAGCCGCAGACCGTCGACACCGCGGCCCTGGCCGAGCAGTCCCTGGCCCGGGGCGAGCGTCAGGTGATGGTGGCCAACAACTCCGCCGTCTTCACCGCCGCCAAGGACAAGAAGCTCCCCGTCGGCTTCGTCTTCCCGACCAGCGAAGGCGCCCGCTTCGATACGCAGTACGTCTGCCTGCTCAAGGGCGCCCCCGCACCCAACGCCTCCAAGCTCCTGGTCAACTGGCTGCACACCGAGGAGGGCCAGACGGCGTTGTCCAAGGCCGGCGTCTACGGCACCCGCTCCGGAACCCCGGCTCCCGAGGGCCTGCCCGTGATGGCCGACATCCAGAGCAAGGCCATTCCGGAGATCCCCGCAGCGCAGCAGTCCGCCGAGCTGGGAATGACGCTCGACATCGTCAAGAACGTCCAGAAGTGACGCTGCCCGAGGCGGCCGAACCGACCAAGGCGCCGGCCGACGCCGACCGGTGACAGACAAGCAAGGAGGGACAACACCCCATGCGTATCGGAGTGTTCGCCGAAGGCCGGACCGCGGTCGTCCTCGACGGCGACGACGCGGCTGACATCCACGGCCGCGCGGCCGTGGACGTGAGTGAACTGACCGGCGGCGAACCACTGCACCGGCTCATCGAGCACGGCTACGACTTCGCCGCCGAACTGACGCGGGAGCGGCTCGCGGACCTTCCCCGGCGGGCCGCAGCCGGCCTCGACTGGAAGCCACCGCTGCCACGCCCCGGCAAGATCATGGGCGCGCCCGCCAACTACTACGACCACGTGGACGAGATGCCGGACTCGGCGACCATCGTGGACTGGGGACTGTTCCTCAAGGCCCCGACCTCCGTCACCGGTCACCGCAGCACCATCAGGCTGCCCTGGTCGGATAAGCGCACCGACCAGGAGGGCGAACTCGCCGTCGTCATCGGCAAGACCGCCCGTCATGTCGACCCCAAGGACGCCCTCGACCACATCTTCGGCTACACCTGCGTCCTCGACATCACCGTCCGCTCCACCGAGGACCGCTCCCTGCGCAAGTCGTTCGACACGTTCACCCCCATCGGCCCCTGGATCACCACCGCCGACGAGATACCCGATCCCTCCGCGCTCGAACTGCGCTGCTCCGTCAACGGCGTTCTGCGCCAGCACACCTCGACGAGCAAGCTGATCTACGGAGTTGGCGAACTCATCGCCTACGCCAGCGCCGCGATGACCCTCCACCCCGGGGACGTCATCGCCACCGGTACCCCAGCCGGGGTCGGTCCCCTCTCCGACGGAGACACGATTTCCCTGACGATCGATCGCATCGGAACCCTTGAGGTCGCCGTGAGCGCGGACGGCGCCATACCGTACCTCGACCGACCCGGACACAAGGGGGAGCGATGACCGATCAGAAACCCGACAGCGAAGCTCTGGAGGCGGCCCTGCGCATCGACATGTACCAGCAGCCCGGCCACCTCATCCGCCGCGCCCAGCAGGTCCATACGTCCATGTGGGTGTCCCTGGTCTCCGCGGAGGTGACCTCCACGCAGTTCGCCGTGCTGAGCGCGGTGGCCGAGGAGCCCGAAACGGACCAGAACTCCATCTCCCGCAGGGTCTCCCTGGACACCTCCACCGTCGCGGAGGTCGTCAACCGGCTCGCCGCCCGGGGCTACCTCACCCGCACCAAGGACACGGTGGACCGGCGGCGCAACCTGCTGTCGCTCTCCCCGGACGGAGTGCGGCTGTTCACCGAAGTCTCCCGGGCCGCCGCCGCGATGACCGACCGCCTGGTCGAGATCCTGCCCGACGACGACCGCAAGGAACTCGTCCGGATCCTGCAGAACCTCGTCGAGTCCGGCGAGGCGATCCGTGATGCGACGCCCCCAGGAGGAGACCGCGCATGAGTATCCCTGTCCCCGTGGCCCTGGCGTGCGGAGAGTACGACCGCACGGAGGCGCTGCGTACCGGCGCCATCGTCCCCGAGGGCGCCGAACTCACCTACATCGCGCTTCCCCCGGAAGAGATCTTCTACCGGATGCTGCGGCACAAGGAGTTCGACGCCGCCGAGTTGTCACTGTCCTCGTACGTGATGAACCTCGCCCGCTCAGGCGACTTCATAGCCATCCCCGTCTTTCCCTCGCGGACATTCCGCCACAACGGCATATACGTCAACGCCGACGCCGGCATTCGTGAGCCCGCCGACCTGGCAGGGCGCCTCGTGGGCATCCCCGAATATCAGATGACGGCCGCCGTATGGATCCGGGGCACGCTCGCCGAGCGCCACAACCTGCCGGTCGCCGCGCCTCGTTACCGCACCGGTGGTCTCCACCAGCCGGGCCGGGTCGAGAAACTGCCGCTGCCCGACCACCTCGGTGTCGAGATCGAGCCGATCGGTCCCGGCCGGACCCTCGCCGACATGCTCCTTGACGGTGAGATCGACGCCCTGTACAGTGCCCGGATGCCCCTGCCGTTCGCCCAGGCGGACTCGCGCATCACCCGGCTGTTCCCCGACCCGCGCCAGGTCGAGGAGAAGTATTTCGCGGACACCGGGATCTTCCCGATCATGCATGTGGTGGCGCTGCGGCGTGACGTCTACGACGCCCGGCCGTGGCTTGCCCGCTCTCTGTACAAGGCGTTCGAGGAGTCCCGAGCGCTGGCCCTGCGCCGGATCGGCGAGACCAACGCCCTTCGCTACTCGCTGCCCTGGCTGTACGAGGAGGTCGAGCGCACCCGCTCGGTCATGGGCATGGACTTCTGGCCGTACGGCGCGGCCGCCAACGACATCACTTTGCGCACACTCCTGCGGTACATGCATGAACAAGGCCTCACCGAAGATCTGTTCACGCCTGAACGGATCTTCGCCGGCGAGACCCTGGACGCCTACCGCGTCTGACCACACAGCGGATCTGCGCGACATCGGGGAGCCGCTGCCCGAGGACGCTGAGCCTCAGCCCACTGCGGCGAGGATCGGGGCCGGCGCCTCGTAGCTGTCCAGCACGCCCTGCTTGTTGATGGGGAGGTCACCCGCACCTGCTATGGAATGTTGATTGAGACATGGTCCGGCTGGCGTCGAGGTGAGCGGGTCGGCGGGCCGCCGGACGCGGACTCGGCGGGGGATGTCGTCGGCGTCTTAGAGGTCGGCGAAGTCGGCGTGCGCCCCGTTGGACGAGAGTGGCCAGCTGAAGGTGTCGCAGACGTCCTGATGGGACCCCGAGGAGCCGTTTCACTTCGGCAACGGCGTCGAGGCGGCCGTGGCCAAGGCGCAGGAGCTCGCGGGTGACCGAATGGTCGAGGTCGCCGCTGGCTACGCGGGTGGCCAGGTGCTTGCCGCGGGCGTGATCGACGAGGTGCGCATGGACGTCGTACCCGTCGTGTTCGGGTCCGGCAAGCGCTACTTCGGGTCGGTCCACGCGCAGCACCGGTTGGAGAATCCTGACGTGGTGATTCAGGGCCACCGGGTGCTTCACCTGCGCTATCGGGTGCGCCGAGCCACTCACTGAGTCGAGCCGTGCGCGCAGGCCGGACCTGGTGCGGCCCGTCTGCCTCACGGGCGCGGATCTCCTCGGGGCGAGAGCGGCGCCGGCGAACGCCTCTTGGGCTTCGCCGAGTGCGAAGCGGGCGTCCATCACGGTCCCGGCCGGGCCTGGGGCAGTTCGGTGACCGCGGCGGTGAAGTCGCCGGGGTGGTCGTAGATCATCGAGCCCCGGAGCACCAGCTGGCGGCGGACCACGTCGTCGGTGGTGAGCGGCAGTTGGTGGGGATTGAGACCGATCAGGACGACGGTCGCGCAGGGCGGGGGCGTGGCCGGAGGTTTCGAAGACGTACGTGAAGCCGGTACGCCCGTCGTCGCGTGTCGCACCCAGCCGTTCGGCGCGGGCGAGCCGTTGGGGGTGGGGTTCGATGACGACCGGTTCGATGCCGAGGCGGCGGAACCACCTGGCTGGAACCCGTCACCGACGAGCAGTACCGCCGGGGGCTGGCATTCCCGAGAGCTGAATCCACCCTCCCCATGAGGAGGCTCTCCGGGCGTGGTCGCGACACCAACTCTGGTCCGTGACTGGTCCAAAAGCACCGCCAGCCGACTCCAGCCAGTGACAGGTCACTCCTACAGTGTCGCGGAGGGTGACCGTGGTTGTCGGGTGCCTGAGGCACAACGTTCCCTCCAGGCACCCGACTTGAGGCTCTAGAAGAACCCGAGTTTCTCCGGGCTGTAGGAAACGAGAAGGTTCTTCGTCTGCTGGTAGTGGTCCAGCATCATCCGGTGGTTCTCGCGTCCGATGCCCGACTGCTTGTAGCCGCCGAAGGCCGCGTGCGCCGGGTAGGCGTGGTAGTTGTTCACCCACACGCGGCCCGCCTGGATCGAACGGCCCGCCCGGTAGGCGGTGTTGATGTCGCGGCTCCAGACACCGGCGCCGAGCCCGTACAGCGTGTCGTTGGCGATCTTCAAGGCGTCGTCGTAGTCGTCGAAGGAGGTCACGGAGACCACCGGGCCGAAGATCTCCTCCTGGAAGATCCGCATCCGGTTGTCGCCCTCGAAGATCGTCGGCTGGACGTAGTAGCCGCCCGCGAGTTCACCGTCGTACTCCACGCGCTCACCGCCCGTGAGGACCTTCGCGCCCTCCTGCCGGCCGATGTCGACGTACGAAAGGACCTTCTCCAGCTGGTCGTTGGAGGCCTGGGCGCCGATCATCGTCGCGGTGTCCAGGGGGTGGCCCGGCACGATCAGCTCGGTGCGGGCGACGGCCGCGTCCAGGAACTCGCGGTAGTGGCCGCGCTGGATCAGGGCCCGCGAAGGACAGGTGCACACCTCGCCCTGGTTGAGGGCGAACATGGTGAAGCCCTCAAGGGCCTTGTCGCGGAACGCGTCGTCCGCCGACCACACATCGTCGAAGAAGATGTTCGGCGACTTGCCGCCCAGCTCCAGCGTGACCGGCTTGATGTTCTCCGAGGCGTACTGCATGATCAGCCGCCCCGTCGTGGTCTCCCCGGTGAACGCCACCTTCGCGACGCGCGGGCTGGACGCCAGCGGCTTCCCCGCCTCCGCGCCGAAACCGTTGACGATGTTGAGCACACCGTCCGGCAGCAGATCGGCCACCAGACTGAGCCAGTAGTGGATCGACGCAGGCGTCTGCTCGGCGGGCTTCAGGACCACCGCGTTGCCCGCCGCGAGCGCCGGCGCTAGCTTCCAAGTCGCCATCAGGATCGGGAAGTTCCACGGAATGATCTGCGCGACCACACCGAGCGGCTCATGGAAGTGGTACGCGACGGTGTCGTCGTCGATCTCGCTGAGCGAGCCCTCCTGAGCGCGCACCACACCCGCGAAGTAGCGGAAGTGGTCGATGGCGAGCGGGATGTCGGCGGCCAGCGTCTCCCGCACCGGCTTGCCGTTCTCCCAGGACTCGGCGACCGCGAGCGGTTCGAGATGGGCCTCCATCCGGTCGGCGATCCGGTTGAGGATCACCGCGCGCTCGGTCGCGGACGTACGGCCCCACGCGGGCGCGGCCGCGTGTGCGGCGTCCAGGGCGCGCTCCACGTCCTCCGCCGTACCGCGGGCGATCTCCGTGAAGGGCTGCCCGTTGACCGGACTGGGGTTCTCGAAGTACTGGCCGCGGGCGGGCGGCACATACGCGCCGCCGATGTAGTGGTCGTAACGCGACTCGTAGGACACGAGGGCGCCCTCGGTGCCGGGCGCGGCGTAACGGGTCATCTCTTCGGGCCTCCCGGGAACGGCCGCCCGCCGTTGGGCAGCGCTCTTGGGGGAGGCTAGGAGCGCGGAGGTTGCAAGTACGTTGCCTGGCTGGCCGGTTGCCCGGTTGCCCGGCTGGCTGGTTGGGGGAGATCCGGGGGTGGGACTAGGGCGCAGACTGTTCCGCGTCCAGCTCGCGGTGCCGGGCGCGCGCCGCGGCCCGCTCCGGTGTGCCCGGTGCCGTCGCCGCCACCAGGGCCTGCCACACGTCCAGGTCGTCGCCGCCCCAGCGGCTGTACGCCCAGTCGGCGAGCAGCTGCGGATCGCCGCGCCCGATCAGTGCGTCCCGCAGCGCCCGGTCGAGCCGCCGCCGCAACCGGGCCACCTCGGGCGCCTGGGAGAGCGGAAGCAGCGGGCCGTTGTACGCGGACAGGGCGCCGGAAACGGACCCGGTGGCGAGCCGCCGCTCGGCGAGCAGGAAGTCCGCGTCGACCGGTCCCGTGAACCGGTACGGCCGCGAGGCCAGCAACTCCGCGCCGAGCAGCGCCCGCAGCCGCGACAGCTCCGCGCGCAACGTCACCGGAGACATCGACTCGTCCTCGTACAGACAGAGCAGCAACTGCTCCCCGGTGAGGCCCTCGGGGTGGCGGGCAAGCAGCACCGCCAGCTCGCTGTGCCGGCGGCTCAGGCGCACCTTGCGGCCCCCGGCGACGAGCCTTGCCTCGTCCCGGCCAAGGGCGTACAGCTCGATCGTCTCCCGGCGGGACGGGCGCCGGTCCAGGGCGAGTTGGGCCTCTCCCGCGCGGGCCACGGCCTGCACGAAGGCCAGACTCATCGGCTCCGCAAGGCGGTCGCCGCCCGTGATGTCGACGGCGCCGAGCAGCCGCCCGGTCCGCGGATCGTGCACGGGCGCCGCCGCGCATGTCCAGGGCTGCACCGGGCGGCTGAAGTGCTCGGCCGCGAACACCTGCACCGGACGGCCCACGGCCACCGCCGTACCGGGCGCGTTGGTGCCCATGGCGGACTCGGACCAGCGCGCGCCGGGCACGAAGTTCATGCCGCCCGCGCGGGCGCGAGTGGCCGAGTGCCCCTCCACCCACAACAGCCGCCCGTGCGCGTCACACACCGCGAGCAGATGCTCCCCGTCCATCGCGAACGTGCTCATCAACTCACGGAACAGCGGCATCACCCGGGCCAGCGGATGCTGCGCGCGGTACGCCCCGAGGTCGCCGTCCACGAGCTCGACCCGTGCGGTGCCCTCCGGGCTGACCCGCGCCCGCGCGGAGCGCCGCCACGAATCGGCCACCACGGAACGCACGGGCCGGGCGACGGTCCCCGCCGAGGTGAACGCCGAGTGGGCACTGCGCAGCACGCGCACCCGCTCGGCACGGTCGGCGCCCGGCTGGAGGGCCACCCACGGATCCGTCAACTCTGCCTCCCCATACCGGCGGTGCGGACGCTGCCATCGTCGCCCCGCGCGTGCGGGGCGACAACAGCTCCGACGAGAGAAGACGTGCTCGGAAGGTGACGATCACCTCACAGGGAGTTCACGTGGCAGGGAGTCCGTGTGAGTCCACCTCACAGGGAGTTCACGAGGTCCATGTAGTGCTCCCAGTCCCACAGCGGGCCCGGGTCGGTGTGGTCCGCGCCCGGCACTTCGCTGTGACCGATGATGTGGTCGCGGTCCTTCGGTATCCCGTACGCGGCGCACAGATGCGCGGTGAGCTGCGCCGACGACGCGTACATCGCCTCCGTGAACCACTCCGGCTGGTCCACCCAGCCCTCGTGCTCGATGCCGACGCTGCGCGTGTTGTAGTCCCAATTGCCCGCGTGCCAGCCGATGTCACGCTCCCGCACGCACTGCGCGACCTTCCCGTCGGCGGAGCGCACCACATAGTGCGCGGACACCTGCGCGTCCGGGTTCTGGAAGATCGCCAGGGTGTCGTCGTACGTCTCCTGCGTGACGTGGATGACGACGAAGTCGATCGGGTACGAGCTGGGCCGGTTGGACGCCGTGAAGTTGGAGTTGCTCGCCGGGACCCACTCGGCGTCCGGGTAGTCGGCACGCTTCGTGGGCCGCGCGTCGGCGCGCGTGGCGGGGAGGAGGAGAGAGGTGGGGACGGCGGCGAGAGCGGCGCCCTGGAGCAGACGGCGACGGCTCGGCCCGCCGGTGGGGGTTCTGCTGGCACGGTCCATGGGGTGATCTGCCTCTCGGGTGGGGGAGTTCAGGGCCTCAGGTGGTGCTCCCTCGGGTGATGCGTGGTGTGGCGTCGGGGTGGGGTGCGCTGCACATGCCGGCGCGCTCCAAATACCGTACGGCGGGCGGTTGTTGGGGCGGAAGGGTGCGGGCTACGCGCGTAGGAGATTCATTGGTCGACCCAATGACGAGTGCGGTGCGGTGGTTCGGGGTACGGGGGCGTGCCTGGTCAGGCGGGCGCTACACGCGCGTGGAGGGTGTTCTGGACGAGTCGGGCTCTACGAGGATGGTGGCGACTGCGACTGCGACTGCGGCGACGGTGGTGGCGGCGAGAGGGATGCGATGAGCCAGTACTTCGAATGCGATGGTGTGACGCTGTGGAATCCGTCCAACGGCGTGGCGGGCCTGTTTCTGCGTCAAGTCGCGCTGTACGAGGTGGAGTTGGGCTCGGCATCCGGTATCGGTCCGATGGAGGACGACGAGGCGACCGTCGACCCGCTCGCCCTGCGGGCCTTCGCGACGGCACTCCTCGCACGCTACGGGCGCACCCGGCATCCGGTGCTCATGGCCCTCTCGGACGGCTTCGTCGCCACGGCCCTCGTCCTCGCGGACCGCGCGGGCGCCGCACCCGCGGCGGAGGCGTTCGACGCTGCGGGTGCGGCAAGGGCCGCCGTGCTGCGGGAGCGGGCCCAGGAGCTCGGCCGGGCAATGCACGGCTGACCAGCCAGGGGCGTTCCCGCGACCGCGCCCGGAGCGGTGCGGCGGCCGCAGAGGCCGACACCGCCTGGAACTACAGGCGTTCGCCGAGGTCCAGGAAGGTCACCCGGGTCTCCAGGCCGCTGTCCACGAGCCGTCCGTCCGCGTCGAAGGCCTCAGACCCGTCCGTCATCCCGAAGTCGTTGTCGTTGATCAGCGCGAGTGACGAACGGCCCGTCACGGCCACGCCCTCGATCTTCCCGGGTACACCGTCGACCTTGCCGAGATCCACGACGAGCCGCTTCCCGAGCACCGGAACGCCCTGCTCCGCCGGGTCGTCCAGCGCTTCGAGGGCCGGCGACGTGGACGCCTGGTCCCAACGCGTACCGAGGATGTCGGCGCGCCGGTCGAGGCGTACGCGGTGCAGTCGGGACGCCTTGTCGGTGCGCTCCTGGACGAGCAGCGTGTCGCGGCCGATCGCGACCACCGAGGAGATCTTCAGCTCGGAGGTGTCGTCCTCGCCGGGGTCGACGACATCCACGGGGTCGAAGCGGTACGCGTACTCCGCGGTGACCTCCTGCTGCCGGGGCGAGAACCGCAGCAGCCGGGCCGTGCGCGAAGCCTCGCCCGCGTCCTCGTCGGGCAGCGAGAGCGGGCTCTGCACCGCCAACACCAGGTCACCGCCGGGCAGTTGCGCGAGACCCTCGAAGCCGCGGTTCACCTTGCGGTGCAGCAGTACGCCCGGCAGCGCCTCCACCACCGGGTAGTCGGCGCCCTTGAGCGCCAGCCCCTCGGGCACGTACCGCGTCAGGACCCGGCCGCGCGCGGACACGTGCACCAGCGACGGTCCGTACTCGTCGACCAGCCAGAACGAACCGTCCTTCGCCCGCACGACGCCCTCGGTGTCGAGGCCGTTCGGGTCGTACGCCAGCGGGGTGCTCGCGTCGTACGAGTACGGGGCCTCGTCGCGCTCGCGCTGGTTGGGCAGCCCGGTGACGGGCTTGCCGCCCGCCGTGGTGAGGGGGCGCGCGTCAAGCACCCGGACGCTGTCGCCGGACACCTTGACGCGCACGATCGCGGGGTCGAAGCCGGGCACGGGGAACGTGCGCCGCTTGCCGCCGTCCACCTTGATCTGGCCGTTCGGCCCGCGATCGGTCACCGTCCAGAACTCGCCCTCGCGGCCCGCCGGGTACAGGTCGCTGCCGATGCCGCCGAGGTCCACGCCCCGGTCGTCGGCGACCGTGCCGGGCAGCAGGCCGTTGCTGAACTCCGCCAACGGCAGGTCCGGCAGCGTCGCCGCGCCTGTGACCTCCGGTGCGGTCGTCGACGGGCCGGCCGGCGTCGGCGCCCCGATGGCGGTCCCGGCCACGACGACGGCGGCGGCCACGGCGAGCGGCACACCTACGGCGACGGAACGGCGGACTCGGCGCCTCTGTGGGGCGTGCGCGGACATCAGGGCCTCCAGAACGACTGTGGACGTATCAACGAATGCGTGATCACAGTCGATCCCTCGCCCCAACACCCGGAAACCGCCACATGAACGGGCGGCGACGCGCACACGGCTCCTGTCGCGCCGTCACCCCTTCCGGCCGGACCAACGCCCGTCCACGCGGCTACCCGTCCACGCCGAGCGTCCGGGTCATGCGTCCCCGCCCGCCTCGCCCGTGGCCGCCGCGAGCGCCGTTGCCGGGTCGTGCGCTGCCGGTCCCGCCGGTTGCCAGCGGCCGCGTTCCTTGCGGTACGGCCACCAGCGGCCGTCCCGGCCCAGGCGCAGTTGGGCGCGGGAGCCGGAAGCGGTCCAGCGGTTGCGGGCGGCGCGCAGCGCGGGCCGCTCGTCGTCGTCCCAGGCCGTCTCCAGATCGGCACGCGCGCGTGCGGCCGATTCGGCCTGCGGCGTCCACTCCTCCTCCAGTACGGCCAGGCCCGCGGACCCGCCCAACTGCCACGCGCGTACCGCCAGTCGGAGCGCTTCCCGGTCGCGGCCGGTGCCCTCGGCGATACGCGTGAGCACGTGCGCGTCCGCGCCGGGACCGGCGTCCGCGGCGAGCCGCACCGCGTCCTGGTCGACCGTCAACGGCTCCTCGGGCGCGGACTCGCGGTGACCGGGCGCGAGCGCCTCGGCGAGCAGCCGGTGCGCGTCCATGGCCGCCCGCTCGGCCAGGAACGCCACGGCGGCGGCGTCGACTCCGGGCGCGGGCGGCGTCTCGGTGTCGAGCGACGGCGGCTCCCCGGGCGCCTCGGGCAGCACCGGGAGCGGCGGCAGCGGGGGCAGGATCGCGCCCGTCGCGTACGCCTCGTCGGCCGGAACACCCTCCGCCCGCTCCGCGTCCTCCTGTTCGGCCTGCCCCTCCGGTTCGTCCTGCGCGGCCCGCGCGACGCTGCGCACCTGCAATTCGTCGAGCAGCGCGCGCTCGCCCCGGCCACGCATCAGGAGCAGCACGAACGGGTCCTGGTCGAGCAGCCGTGCCACCTGGTAGCAGAGCGCTGTCGTGTGCGCGCAGTGGTCCCACGCGTCACAGGTGCACTGCGGCTCCAGATCGCCGATGCCCGGAAGCAGTTCGACCCCGGCGGCCGCCGCGTCCTCCACCAGATGAGGCGGCATCTCGCGGTCGAGGAGCGCCGCGATGTGCCCCGCCCGCTCGACCGCCATGTCGAGGAAACGGTCCCACTCGTCGTCCGTCAGGCGCTGCAGCAGCACATCGGAGCGGTGCCCGCTGCCGTCACGGCCGCTCACCACCGCGGTGATCCGGCCCGGCCGCACCGAGATCGCGCCGACCGCGCCCGAACGCGCCAGCCTGCGGCCCGCCTTGAGCTGCGACAGCTCAAGCGCGGTGTCCTCAAGCGCCTTCAGCCAGGCCTGCCCCCACCAGCTCGTGGCGAAGCTCCGCCCCTGCGCGGGCGGCAGCGCCGCGAACGTCCGTTCCTCTTCGGCCGTGTGCGCGTCGTCGTACTTGTGCCCCCCGCACGCGTCGTCCGCCGCGTACACCTCGTCGTGTCCACCACTCATCGTGTGCCCCCTCGAAGCGCCACCAGGTCGGCGAGTTCCGCGTCGGTCATCTCGGTCAGGGCGGCCTCGCCGGCGCCGAGCACCGAGTCGGCGAGCTCGCGCTTGCGCTCCAGCATCGCGGCGATCCGGTCCTCGATCGTGCCCTCCGCGATCAGCCGGTGCACCTGCACCGGCTGCGTCTGCCCGATGCGGTACGCCCGGTCCGTGGCCTGTGCCTCCACCGCTGGGTTCCACCACCGGTCGTAGTGCACGACATGCTCGGCCCGCGTCAGGTTCAGACCCGTGCCCGCCGCCTTCAACGACAGCAGGAACACCGGGACTTCACCGTCCTGGAAACGTTCCACCATCGCCTCGCGTTCCCGCACCGGCGTGCCGCCGTGCAGGAACTGGCTGGGCACGCCACGCGCCGCCAGATGCCCTTCGATGAGCCGCGCCATCTGCACGTACTGCGTGAACACCAGCACGCTCGCGTCCTCGGCGAGGATCGTGTCGAGCAGCTCGTCGAGGAGTTCCAGCTTGCCGGAGCGCCCGGACACGCGCGGGCGCTCCTCCTTGAGGTACTGCGCCGGGTGGTTGCAGATCTGCTTGAGCCCGGTCAGCAGCTTCACGACCAGGCCGCGCCGCTCCATCCCGTCGGCGGCCGTGATCGCCGCCATGGTCTCGCGCACCACCGCCTCGTACAGGCCGGTCTGCTCCGTGGTGAGCGATACGGCCCGGTCGGTCTCGGTCTTCGGCGGCAGCTCGGGCGCGATGCCCGGATCGGACTTGCGGCGGCGCAACAGGAACGGCCGCACCAGGCGGGCGAGCCGCTCGGCGGCCGCGGGGTCGCCGCCCTCGACGGCCTGCGCGTAGCGGGAGCGGAACGTGCCGAGCCGGCCGAGCAGCCGCGGAGTGGTCCAGTCGAGGATCGCCCACAGCTCGGACAGGTTGTTCTCCACCGGGGTGCCGGTCAGCGCCACGCGCGCGTGGGCCCCGATTCCGCGCAGCTCCTTCGCGGTCGCGGAGAACGGGTTCTTCACGTGCTGCGCCTCGTCGGCGACGACCATCCCCCAGGTGACAGAGCCCAGTTGGGCCGCGTCCAGGCGCATCGTGCCGTACGTCGTGAGTACGAACTCGCCGTCGGCCAGACCGTCCAGGTTGCGGGAGCCACCGTGGAAGCGGCGCACGGCCGTGCCCGGCGCGAACTTCTGGATCTCCCGCTCCCAGTTGCCCATCAGGGACGTGGGGCAGACCACGAGCGTGGGCCCGGCCGACTCCTTGTCCTGCTGCCGGTGCAGATGCAGGGCGATCAGCGTGATCGTCTTGCCGAGCCCCATGTCGTCCGCGAGGCAGCCGCCGAGGCCGAGCGAGGTCATCTGCGCGAGCCAGCCGAGGCCGCGCAACTGGTAGTCGCGCAGGGTCGCGGCGAGTGCCCGGGGCTGCTCCACGGGTGTGGCTGCCTCCGGGTCGGCGAGGCGCTCACGCAGCCGCTCCAGCCACCCACCGGCCTGGACCTCCACGCGGCGCCCGTCGACCTCGGTCGAGCCGGTGAGGGCGGCGCTCAGGGCGTCGACGGTGCTGATCTTGTGGTCCTGCCGCGCACGCGCGCGTTGTGCCTCCTGCGGGTCGACCAGCACCCACTGGTCGCGCAGCCGGACCACCGGACGGTTGGACTCCGCCAGCTGGTCGAGCTCCTCGCGCGTCAACTCCTGGTCGCCGAGGGCGAACCACCAGTGGAACGAGAGCAGCGCGTCGGCGGACAGGAACGACGGTCCTGCGGAGTAGCCCCGCGCGTCACGGTCGCCGCCGTCACCGTCCGGATCGTCAGGGCCGCCGTCCGGCGGCCCGATGACGGCGCGCGCGGTCAGCTTGCGGGCCAGCTCCCGCGGCCAGTGCACGTCCACGCCCGCTCCCGAGAGGGTGCGGGCGGCCGTGCCGAGGAGTTCGGTGACGTCCTCGTCGGCGAGCTCCACGGCGTCCGGGACGGCCGCCGAGAGCAGCGGTGCGAGCGGCGCCCACGCTCGGGCCGCCCGCCGTAGCGCGAGCAGCGCGTCGAGCCGCGCGCGAGGCCCGAACGACCGCGCCGCGGGCCCGGATTCGGCCCACACCTCGGCGGCGTCGGCGACCAGCGCCGGGTCGCTGACGCTGTGCATCTGCAGCACGGCACGGAACGCGCCGGGCGCGTCAGCCGCCTCGGCGGCGCTGAGACCGCCGACCTCGACGCGCAGCGAGATCCGTACGCCCGCGTCGTGCCCGGCAGCGACATCGGCCGCCCAGGGGCGCTGTGCGGGCACGTGCTCGGGCTCCTCGGCCGCGAACGGGCGCTGCCCGGCCGCGAGCCGGGCGGCGGGGGAGCGGGGCAGTGTGTCGGCCACGGCGTCGAGGAAACCGCGCAGCAGCCGCTCCGGCTCGGGCAGAAGGAGCGGCCCCTCGACGGCCTGCGGCACCGCGTGCGCGGCCGGTGGCATCGCCGCCGCCAGGTCACGAAGCAGTCGCAGGTCGTCCGCGGCCAGCGGACCCACGCGCCAGGCGTCGTGGTCGGCGGCCGAGAGGCCGGGCAACAGCAGCCCCCGTGCGGCCAGTTGCAGCGCCCACACGGCGGCGGCACCCCAGAACGCGGACGCCGCGTCGGCCCCGTCCAGAGCGCGGGCCCGGGTGAGCACCGGCAGCGCCTCGCGTACGGACATGACCCGCGCGGGCACCCGGACACGCTCGGCCTCCGCCGGGCCGGGCAGGACCACGGTCAGCTCCGCGACGGTTCCCGCGTCCGCTTCGGGCGGGGCCTGTCCGGTGGGGTGCCAGAACGCCACGCGACCGGTGCGGGCCGGATCGCCGGGCAGGAAAACGGCGCTGCAGAGGGAGAGTTCACGGATCTGGGAGGGCATGACCGCAGATGGCCTGTGCACAGCGATGACAGGTTCCTCAAATTTGACTAGTGCGGGCAGGGCGGCCGAGGATACATCGACCCGGGGTGCCCATGCGAGCAAGAATGCTGTGATCGCCGTCACGCCGGTTCCGGGCTGTGGCCAGCCCTACCGCGCGCGCCGTGCAGGCCCCCCGTCGTACACGGGTGGTGGCGCCATGGTCGCGCAAGGTGACTCTCCGTAGGTTCGAAAGCGGCTGCCCGGCTGCTCGCCCGGCTGATGGCAGCGCCTCTATGCGGGCGGAATCCGGTGCGCCACATCTCCGCATCCCGTGCCTCCGTACCCCGGGTACGTCCCGCATCCCCGCACGTCCCGCACCTCCTCGTGACGGACCTATAGACCGGAGACGCGCCATGCCGCACCCCAGCCTCATGGAACCGGGCCTCGCCCCCACAGCGAACGGCGGTGAAACCGGCGCAGACGGCGGTGAAACCGGCACAAGGGAGAGCGCGGACGAGGGCACGCGCGAGGGTGCGGACGGGGGCACGCGTGCGGGCGCGGGCAAGGGCAGTGAGTTCGCGCCCTTGTTGCGCACCGTGCGGGAGCAGGGCCTGCTGGAGCGCCGGGCCGGCTGGTACGCCCTGGGTATCGCGACCAACGCGCTGGTCCTCGCCGCGATCGTCACCGGCATGGTCACGCTCGGCGACACCTGGTGGACGCTGCTCCTCGCCGTGCCGCTCGCCGTGTTCTCCGCCCGTACCGCGTTCATCGGTCACGACGCCGGGCACTCCCAGATCACCCGTGGCCGCCGGTCCGCACGGCTCATCGGCCTGATCCACGCCAACCTGCTGCTCGGGATGAGCGCCGCCTGGTGGAACGACAAGCACAACCGGCACCACGCCAACCCCAACCATCTGGAGAAGGACCCCGACGTCGCCCCTGATGTGCTGGTTTTCGCCGCGCCGCACGCCGAGGGCCGAACCG
This sequence comes from Streptomyces boluensis, assembly GCF_009908195.1. Classification (GTDB taxonomy): domain Bacteria; phylum Actinomycetota; class Actinomycetes; order Streptomycetales; family Streptomycetaceae; genus Streptomyces; species Streptomyces boluensis. The sequence goes on from NZ_JAAAHS010000015.1 coordinate 31,419, forward strand.
GCCTGCAGGGCTGGCTCACCCGCCACCAGGCCTGGCTGTTCTTCCCCCTGTGCCTCCTCGAAGGCCTCAACCTCAAGGTGCAGGGACTGCGCGACCTGCGCCGCCAGACGCCCGCCGAACGTGCCGTCGAAGGGCCGCTGCTGCTCGTCCACATCGCCGCATACACCGCCCTGCTTCTCACCGTGCTTTCACCCGGCAAGGCCCTCGCGTTCGCCGTCCTGCACCAGGCGCTGTTCGGCCTCCACCTGGGCATGGCCTTCGCCCCGAACCACAAGGGCATGGAGATGCCCGACGGCTACGGCGCCCGCTGGGGCCACCTGCGCCGCCAGGTCCTCACCTCGCGCAACATCCGCGGCGGCCCGCTCACCGACTGGTTCCTCGGCGGCCTCAACTACCAGATCGAGCACCACCTCTTCCCGAGCATGCCGCGCCCGCACCTGCGCCTCGCCCAGCCCTTGGTCAGGGCGCACTGCCGCCGCCTCGGACTGTCGTACGCGGAAACCGGACTCGTCGACTCCTATCGTCAGGTGCTCCGGTACCTGCGAGAGGTCGGAGAGCCGCTCCGGGCCCGCCCCTGAGCCGGACGACCGCCCGCTGACCGAGGGCGGTCTCAGGGTTGAGTCAGGGTTCGAACCACTCGACATCAGGGGTAGCTCGGGGTCGACACTGGAACCAGGGCGAGCGCGGGTCCGTTCTCCAGACAGAGCGCGGCACCGGCCGCAGAGGAGGCGACATCATGTCGAACAACGCGAAGATCGCCATCGGCGGTGTGGCGATCGGTCTGTTCCTGTGGATCTGGCTGCCCCTGTGGGCCGTCCTGCTGATCGTCATCGGCGTCCCGGCCGGCGCGTATCTGGCCCTCGACCCGTCCCAGCGCCGCAGACTGCGACGGAACCGGCGACGGCAGATAGGCGGCTGACCTGGGCCGCCGGCGGTGAAGGCGCCGTCCCGGAAAAGGATTTGCCGTGGCGGCGCCGGGTGGTGATCCTCTCCGTATGACTTCCGGAAAGGAGGCCCAGCGGTCCCACGGTGATCGCTGATGGCCCCACACACTTCCCCGCAGCCCCTCACTCCTGGTTGGCTCAGCATCCACTTCGACGACCAGCCCTTCCCCGCCCGCACCAGCTCCCTGGCCGGGTATGCCCGCACCCTCGCGCCGGACGCCTACGCCGCGCTGCACCGCACGCTCGACGCGGGCACCGTGTACGAACGGCACACCGCGCTGTTCCTGGCCGTCGCCCGTCGCGATCTGCCCACCGTGGGCGCGGCGCTCGCCGACCCGGTGCTGCGCCGACGGGCCCTGTCCGCCGCGATCCGCCTCCCAGTGCCCGAAGAACCCCTGGAACGGCTGGCGTTGAACCCCGCACGCGCGGTGCGCCACGACACGTACCGCGTGCTCAGGCTCAGCCGTCGGGACCGGCTGGCGGCACGGCTCCTGCCGCGCGTGCACGAGCGGTACGGCGCCGACGACGCGGCCCGGCTCCTGCCCGCCTGCCCCTCGGCCACCGTCGACACCTGGCTACCTCGGCTCGACCCGCCGCACGGAGTGCTGCGCACCCTGACCCGCACGGCACCCTTGGCGGTGGCCCGACTGATCGCCGCACGGTACGCCCAGCTCACCCCGCAGGACCGGAGCGCCGTCCACAGCTTCGGCCGCCACCACCGTGACCTTGCGAGCATCGCCGCCATACGCGACCCGGAGGCGGCCCTCGTGCTCGTACGGGCCGTGCCGCACCTGCTCGACGGGCGGGCCGCGGTCGCTGTACTGCGACAACCGGCCGCCGCGCTCGACGCCCTCCGCGCGGCCCGGCCGCCGGGCCGGGGCGAGGCCGAGCCGGTCGGCCCGGCGGACCGGCCGAGCAGCCAACTACGCGTACCACCAGGGCCGTTGCCGAAGAAGGTGCGCACCGCACTGCACCGGCTCGCGCCGGACGATCTGATCGAGCTGGCGGAGCACTGCGCCGACGGCGTCCGGCGCCAGCACCCGGGGGAGCGGCAGGACGTGGCCCCGGACAGCATGCTCATGCTGCTGCCGCCCGCCGAACGCCTCCGCATCGTCACCCGCAGGGCCGAGCGGCTGCGCGGCGGGTTCGGGGCGCTACCTGTCCGCGTGCTCGCCGCCCTCGAACCCGCCGACCGCGCCCCCCTGATCGAACCGCTCAGGCAGCGTTGGGCGCGCCGCCACCGCAGAGCGGCGCGGTACGCCGTCGTCCTGCCCCTGTCCATGGTCGAACCCCTGCTGATCGAGATGGCCGGTCAGCACCGCCTCCACGACCGCTATCTGGCCTGGCCCACACTCCTCGCGTGTGCCGAACTGAACGGAGATCCGGCCGAGTTCGCGCGGATCGCGGCACTCTGTGAACGGGCCTGGCACGACCGCGACGAGATCCGCCGACACACCCTCACCCAACTCGCGGGCGCCGCCGCCGAACTGCTCCGCGCACTGCCCCGGCAGGTCCTGCGGGACGCCGCCCTGACCGCCGTGCAGTCGCGTGACTCCAGTTCCGGCACCCTGACCGCCGCCGGGCGGTTGCTGCGCCGCAGCACGCTCGCCCAGATCAGCGGCCAGGACCTCGAAAACGCCGCCTATAGCGCCGGATTGCTCTGCCAGGTCCTGAACGACACCCGGCATCCGCTGCACGCCTCGCGCCGATATGGGACCGAGTCGTACCGGAGTTCCGGTGGCCGACGTTCCGGTGGCGCCGTGCAGCCGTTGCCGCTCGACACGGCCACGGCGCAGGCACTGTGGGCGGCGATCTCGGTGGACGCCACTCCGCACACTCGGGAGAACCCCGCCCTGTGCGTGACTCTGGCCGAGCTCCTCGCGCCTCACCTGGAGCGGTTGCCCGATCTCGACAGGCGCGTCCACGACATCGCCCTGACCTCGACGGACCCGACACTCGCCGCCCGCGCGGCCGGGCTCTGGGTCGCGCCCTCGGCCCGCCGCGAGCAACGGTGCGCCGAACTCATCGCCCAGGACGTGTCGTTCGCGGATGTACCCCGAGTCCTGCACACCCTCGCCACCCGCCGTACCGACCTCCTTGACCCCGTCATCGCGGCCGCGACGGACGGACTGACAGGACACCTCAGGCCGCGCGCGACACCCTGGGTGCCATGCGTCGCTCCCGCCGTCACGGGCCGCTGGCTGCCGCGGCAGCGCCGCGCTCTGAACGAGCACTACGCGCGCGTGGCACGGGACGAGGACGTGCCCCTGCACACCCGCGCCGACGCCGCGTCCAGGCTCCGTACGCCGGAACTCCTCACCGGCCTCGCCGACGAGGCGCCGCAACCCGTGGCCGCAGCGGCACTCGGCGCCTTGGGGGTCACCGCCTCGGTGGTCACCGTCGAAGCCGCGCCGGACGCGGAGGAGCCGGCGGACGAGTCGATCGCCTGTCTGCTCCGGCACACGGGCAGGGGAGGCGTACGCGGCCGGGCAGCCATGGCGGCGCTGCGCCAGGTGTTCGGCACCCGGCCCGCCGACGAGGCCGTCACCCTGCTCGGCTCGGTCCTCACCGACCTCGCCAACCCCGTGGGCAGCCGCAAGGAAGCGGCCCGCGCCCTCGGAGAACTCCCGGACGCCGCGGCCTTCGACGCGTTGCTCACCGCCTGGGACGTGGAGAACCAACACCGGGACGTACGCGCCGTGTTGGCCCAGTTCCTCGTCGCCCGAGTCGACCGACCCGACATCGCGGACCGCCTCGTCCCCTGCCTCGACGAACCCGCGCTCCGCGAGGTCGTGCTGCACACGCGCGTGGTGCACGATCTCGGCCACGCGTCCGGTTCCGCATCCGGCCCTGTGTCCGGTCCCGCACATTGGGCCACCGCGTACACCGCGTTCCTCATCCGGGTGCTGCACACCACAGGCATGAGCCACGACGCTGTGGCAACGGCGTGCCGGACCCTCGCGGCGAGGTCCGTGCCGGACCCGGAAGCGGCGCTACGGGCCCTGGCGGAGGTGCTCCTCGATCCCGCGCGGGCACCGCGCGAATGGCGTGCGGCGGCCGAGGCCCTGCTGCGCGTACCGGCCGGTCCCGTCGGCACCCCCACCGTCACCGCCGTACTGGACACGTGGCGGCGCCTCGTCAGCCGCGCCCGCGACGCAGAGTCGCCACTCCGTGCCGACATGCTCCGCCGCCTCACCGCCTGCGCCGAACTCCTCAGCAACGAAAGCGGAGCGGGCCACGGAGGCGGCGGCGCGTCCCTGAACGAGGCGGCGACGACCGACGGCCTCGCCGACGCCCTGGAATCCGTCGGGCTGCACGCGCGTGCAGCCCGAGCGCGGCGCGACGCCTTGGCCGCAGAACTGTGCGCCGGGAAGTACCGGCCGGAACGCTGGGACCGGTTCCTGCAGACGCTGGAACGCCACAACAACCCCTGGGGCGGCGTCTACGCCATCCCCGGATACGTCACCGTTCCCCCGCCCGCCGCCTTCCTCACCGCCGCCAAGGACCTGCGAGAACGCGGCTCGGTGGTGGCGGCGAGGTTCGCCCTCGCCCTCGTACGGATCGGCGGCCAGCGGTCCTCCTGGACCGCCGACTGGCGGTCCGAACTCGACGCCCTGCGGGCCCACGAGGACGCGGAGACGGCTCTGGAGGCGGAGTTGGTGTCACCGGACGAGTCGTGACCGCCGCTGAGTCGAGAGCCGCCGCGCTCACTCAGGTGGGGCGTACGGCCATCTTGTCGAGGGCCTCCAGAAGCGCGGGCAGTTCGGGCCCGCGCCCCACGGGCAGGACTTCGCCCGGCTCCTCGTCGAGCAGCACGAACGCGATGTCGTCGGTCCTCGCCACCAGCGACCAGCCAGGACCGTCGGCCCGCAACGTACGAGCGTCCTGCGTGGCGAAGGCCGAACGCACCCGGCCGAGCGGCGGCGGAGTGTCGACGTACGCGCGAGCCTCCGCGAGCACGCGCCGCACACCGGTCGCCGGTTGGGCGGGCGTCTCGTCGCCGTCGGTCTCGGTGGCCGAGTCCGTCTCCGTCTCCGCCTCCGTCTCGGTCCCTGTCTCTTCGTCGACGGCCTTGACGCCTTCCACGCCCTCGACGCCTTCCACGCCCTCGTCGTCCTGCGCACCCGTGTCCGGCTCGTCCGCCTCGGAGGGCTCCGTCTCAAACTCCGAGTCGTCGATCTGGGACCGCCAGGTCGCCCACTGCAGGGCGATCTCGTCGGCGCCGAGGCGGCGTTGGGCCGGACCCCATGTGCTGGTGTCCGGGGGAGTGAGCGTGCGGGCGTCGGGGGCGTCCGGGTCCGGCTCTGGGTCGTGCGGCGCGGCCACGCCCGGCGCCGCGACGGCCACCGCGAGCGGCCAGCCCGGCAGCGCGCACACCACGGTGCGGTCGTCCGGCGAGAGGTCGTACTCCATGCCGCAGTCCCAGGAGGCGATGGCGACGGCCACGAGGGACACGTCGTCCACGACGACCGTCCAGCGGGCGCCGTCGCAGTCCTGCCCGAGCACGAGGCCGTACCCGTCGGTGAGCGGTGCGAGACCGAGGGCTTCGCATGCTTCCGGATAGTCGTCGCCGAGTGCGCTGGGGAACTTCGCGGGCGTCAACAGCACAGCTGTGAGCACGTACAGCGCATCATCGTCGGCGGTGACGGCCTGGTCCGTCCCGGCCATGGCATCCTCCACTTCGCTTTGTCGGTCGGCGCACCTTAACGAGTGGGTAACTCGCGCGTCGAGGCCCGGAGATACTTCAAAGTCGCTCGTCGGCACCCTTGTGCTTGCCTGGCACCCGTGTGCGTGCCCCGGCACGGTGACGTGTGGGTGGTGGCGTGGTCGGATGTGCCGCCACCGTGCCGGGAGCCGTATCGCGCCGTTTCGCGCCGTGTTGCGCCGAGCCGAGCCGAGCCGCGCCGCGTCAGTCGGTGGGCAGGCCGAGGAGTGTGCGCGCGACCTGCTCCGGTGACTCGTCGCGCTCACGCGCCAGCGCGATCACCGCGCGGCACGCGAGCTCGCTGACGCCGAAGGAGAGTGCCTCGGGTGAGACCCAGCCGGCGGCGTCGTCCATCCGCTCCTGGTCGTCCTCCGCTCCGGCGGCAACATAAGTGGCCGCCGCCTCGAAGAGGTTGCGTGAGCCCTTCGCCTTTGTGGTGCCACGCGGGCTTTCGTCGACGGTCGTGCCGGGCTCGCGCCCGTCCGGCCGGAACAGCCTGCGGAGTATGTCGGTCATGGTCGAACTGCCTTCCCCCTGTGCGGTCTTCCGGCCTTGCGCGCACGCGGTACGAGCTCCCGCGCGGCGGCCGGACGGGATGCTGCTGCCCCCGTTTTCATTGTCGTCGGAAACCACCTCAGCTCGCTCTCGGGCGCGCGCAGCCGTTGTCAGTCCTCGCGCACCGCCAGGGCCAGGAAGCGGTCGTCCTCGTCCACGTACGACATCAGGTTCCAGCCCGAACCGGCAAGCAGGGGACGGAGATTGGCCTCCGCGCGCAGGTCGTCCGGAGTGAGCTGCCGTCCGTGCCGGGCCGCGAGCGCCGCGCGGCCGATGGGGTGGAACAGCGCCAACTGCCCACCGGGGCGCACCACTCGCGCCAACTCCCGTAGATTTTCCGTCGGTTGGGGCAGGTGGGCGATGAGGCCGGCCGCGAACACCGCGTCCATGGAGCCGGTGCGGATCGGCAGCCGCGACACATCCGCGCGCACCAGGGAACTGTCCCGATCACGGCCCGCCCGCGCCGCGGCGGTCAGCATCTCGGCGGTGAGGTCGGCGCCCACGACCAGGCCCTCTGCGCCCACGGCGGCACGCAGCGCGGGCAGGGCTCTCCCCGTGCCGGAGCCCGCGTCGAGTACGGACGCTCCGGCGCGCAGGCCGAGTTCGGCGACCGCTGCCGCGTACGCCGGGCCGTCGTCCGGGAACCGTGCGTCCCATCCGGCGGCGCGGGCGCCGAAGAACTCCTGGACGCGGGCGGTGTCGTACTCCTGGGGCTGCCGTGCACGGCTGTCGTTGTCGCTCATGCCTTCATGATTCCGCAGAGCACTGACAACGGGGCTGTCCGGCGAGGGCGAGTGCACCCCGTGAAGTGGTGAGTGCACCGCGTGACATGACGCGAGCACCCCGTGAAGGGGAAGCTCCGCTTCGCACGTCCGTACTGCGCGCATGTTCGACCCTGGATCGATCGTTCCGGAACATATCCATGTCATATTCCGCCAGCTTGCGAACTGCGCCCCTTGTGCGCCCCCGGCAGGTCTAGCGTCCCTGAGCCATGGGACACCTGGACCACGCCACCTTCGGCTGGCTGACCCCCGCACTGTCGTACGTCATGGCGTGCATCGGCGCGGCACTCGGCCTGCGCTGCACCGTCCGCGCCCTCGCCACCACCGGCAGGGCGCGCCGCAACTGGCTGATCACCGCCGCCACCGCGATCGGAACCGGGATCTGGACGATGCACTTCGTCGCGATGCTCGGTTTCAGCGTCACCGGCACGGAGATCCGCTACAACGTGCCGCTGACCATCCTCAGCCTCGTTGTCGCCATGCTGGTCGTCGGTGGCGGAGTCTTCGCCGTCGGCTACAGCCGGGACCGCGGGCGCGCGCTCGTGGTGGGCGGTCTCGCCACCGGCATCGGCGTCGCCAGCATGCACTACCTGGGCATGGCGGCGGTACGGCTGCACGGCGAGGTCATCTTCGATCCGGTACGCGTCGGCCTCTCTGTGGTGATCGCTGTCATCGCCGCGACGGCGGCCCTGTGGGCCGCGCTCAACATCACCTCACCGCTCGCGGTGGCCGTCGCCTCCCTGGTGATGGGCGGAGCGGTCAGCAGCATGCACTACACGGGCATGTTCGCGGTGACCGTGCGCGTCGACCCCTCCAGTGCGCTGCTCCCCGGAGCCACGGCGATGCAGTTCGTCTTCCCCCTCGCCGTCGGCCTCGGCTCGTACCTCTTCCTCACCTCGGCCTTCGTCGCGCTCTCCCCGACCGCGGTGGAGAGCGCGGCCTCGGCCGCCGCCCAACGCCCGCTGGAAGGAGCCGCCGCACCCTGACCGCGACGACGCGCCCCCCAGCGTCAACCCGCACCAGGAACGCGCACTGCACACACCGGCCGCAGCTCCCCACCCCCTCCTCGGCCGCTGGACAGGAACAGCCACAGACCCCGGCCCGAGCGAGGAGGCCATGCGCACACCCCGCCGCACATCACCCGGCCCCGAACACCCCTCAGAACACGGCACTTCAGTGCCCGACCCCGGATTGGACCCCGGACCCCCGCGCGGCCGCCGCGCCCACGCGGGCGCGCCCGCTGCAGAGGACGCGACGAGCACGCACCACGCACAGCACGACCCGACCGCAAAACCCAACCCGAGCACACCGAAACCCGCTCCACGCGCGCGTGCCGGACGCCTGCGGCTGCGCCCCCGCACTGTGCGCGCCAAGGTCGTCTGCCTCCTCATGGTGCCCGTCGTGTCGCTGCTCGCCCTGTGGGCGTACGCCACCGTCACCACCGCGCAGGACGTGGCCGAACTCCGGCAGGTGCGGCGGGTGGACGAGCAGGTACGTGCCCCCGTCGCCGCGGCCGTCACCGCACTGCAGGAGGAGCGCGACGCCGCCGTGCGGCACGCCGCAGAGCCGGGCGCCGACCGTGCCGCCCGCCTGAAACAGCGGGCCGCCGCCACCGACCGGGCCGTGAACCGGCTGCGCCTCGGCCCGGCGCACACGGTCGCCGACAGTGGCGACCTGCCGCCCGATGTCGCCGTACGCCTCGACGACTTCATGACCCGGACGAACGGGCTCACCTCGCTGCGCACCACGGTTCTGGACCACCGCACCGACTGGGACGAGGCGTACGACACGTACACGAGGACCATCTCCGCCGCCTTCGGCGTGAACGGCGCCCTCACCGGCATCGCCGACGCCCAACTCGGCTCCGACGCGCGCGTGCTGCTCGAACTCGGCCAGGCGGGCGAGATGTTGGCCCGCCAGGACACCCTGCTTGCCTCCGCGCGCCTCACCGGCTCCCTGGACGGCGAACGGCTGCACCGCTACCTGGGCGCCGTCGACTCCCGCCGCACCCTCACCGACACCGCCGTACGCGACCTGCACGGGCCCGACCGCGATGCGTGGCGCGACCTGGAGGCGGGCAGTGCGTACCGCGACGTGCGCGCCACCGAGGACAAGGTGCTCGCCGCGTCCGACGGCGCCAAGGCCTACGCGGCCATCAAGGGCGGCGCCGGGGAACAGGCCTACCCGGATGTGCGCGAGCGGCTGCGCGCCATCGAGGCGGAGGCGCGTCGCAGTGGTGCGGAGCGCGCCGACCCGTTCACGCGCGGGGCGCTCACCCCGGCGGGCGCCGCGGTCCTGTTCGGGTTGCTCGCCGTCGCCGCGTCGCTCGTCATCTCCGTACGCATCGGCCGCGCACTGGTCGTCGAACTGGTCAGCCTCCGCAACAGTGCCCTGGAGATCGCCCGGCGCAAACTCCCGCACGCTATGGACCGGTTGCGCGCCGGCGAAGAGATCGACGTCCATGCGGAGGCCCCGAAGGGCCCCGCCACCGACGACGAGACCGGTCAGGTCGCGGAGGCCCTGCACACTGTGCACCGGGCGGCGCTGCGCGCGGCCGTCGAGCGCGCCGAACTCGCCAGCGGCATCTCCGGGGTCTTCGTGAACCTGGCCCGCCGCTCCCAGGTCCTCGTACACCGCCAACTGAACCTTCTCGACGCGATGGAACGCCGCGCCGACGACCCCAACGAACTCGGTGACCTCTTCCGGCTCGACCACCTCACCACCCGTATGCGACGGCATGCGGAGAGCCTGATCATCCTGTCCGGCTCCCCGCCGGGCCGGGCCTGGCGCGCACCGGTGTCCCTCACCAGCGTCGTGCGCGCCGCCGTCTCCGAAATCGAGGACTACGCGCGCGTGGAGGTCCGTCAGTTCCCGGAGGCTGCCGTTGTCGGCTCCGCCATCGCCGACGTCACCCACCTCCTGGCCGAACTCATCGAGAACGCCGCCCAGTTCTCCCCGCCGCACACCAGGGTGCGGGTCAGCGGCGAACCCGTCGGCAACGGTTACGCCCTGGAGGTAGAGGACCGGGGTCTCGGCATGGGCAGGGAGCGGCTGGACGCGGCCAACCGGCGCATCGAGCAGTCCGAGGCCCTCGACCTGTTCGACAGCGACCGGCTGGGCCTCTTCGTCGTCAGCAGGCTCTCCTCACGGCACGGCATCAGGGTGCATCTGCGCACCTCGCCGTACGGCGGCACCACGGCCGTGGTGTTGCTGCCCACGGGACTCCTCCAACAGGCCACCGAGGAAAGCGCCTTGGCCGCCCCCGCTCCCGCCCCTGTCCCTGTCCCTGTCCCTGAAATCGGCACCCTCAGAGACCGGTTCGAGCACGCGCGCGTGCCGGGCCACGACGAGGGCCGCGACAACGCCCACACCAACGCCCACACCAGCGCCCACGACAACGCTCACCCACGCGATGTGGCGGCCTTCCCGCGTGCGTCGACCAGCTCCGTACGCCCGGCAAGGCAGCGTCCCGAACTCGCACCCTCGGACCAGCCGGAACCGGCCGCCCGACCCGGCGTCATCACCCTCAAGCTCCACACCAGTACGGGCACCGGCCCCCATGAAGCCGCCACGGAACAGGACTCCCGGAACCGGCCCCCGGACACCAGCACGCGCGCGTGGTCACCGGAGCCCGACGGCCACACAGGGCCGGAGTCCGTCGACGACGACATCGGCGGACTGCCCCGCAGGGTGCGCCAGGCCAGCCTCGCCCCACAACTGCGCGAGCACCCCGCCGCCGAGCCCACACCGGTACCCCAAGGCGCCCCCGAGCCCGGCGAACGTACCCCCGAACAAGTCAGAGCCCGTATGACGGCGTACCGCGACGGCTGGGCGCGAGGCGGCGGCCGCCCACCTGGGGCACCCGGCAGGCCTCGCCCCGGAAGCCCCCGCCCCGGCAAAACCGGCGACAGCAGCGAAGGAGACCGCACATGACCGGCGACCCGCGCCCCGGAACCGCACACCGCTCCGGTGAACTCGACTGGCTCCTCGACGACTTGGTGGCCCGTGTCGGCGACGTCCGGCACTGTGTGGTGCTCTCCAACGACGGGCTCGCCGTCGGATCCTCCAGCACCCTGCGCCGCGCGGACGCCGAGCACCTGGCCGCCGTCGCCTCCGGCTTCCACAGTCTGGCCAAGGGCGCCGGCCGGCACTTCGGTGTCGGGGGAGTGCGCCAGACGATGGTCGAGATGGACGACGGATTCCTGTTCGTCGCCGCGGCGGGAGACGGCTCCTGCATCGCCGTATTGAGCACGGCGGCCGCCGACATCGGTCTGGTCGCGTACGAGATGGCCCGTCTGGTCAAGCGCGTCGGCGAGCACCTGTACACGCCGCCCCGGTACGCCGAGCAGCCCCCCGCCGCGCGGTGAGCGGGAGAGGCGGCCGCAGATGAGCACCCGGAACGGGCCTCAGGGCGGCGACCGCGCGCAGCCCGGCAGCCAGTGGTACGACGCGGAGGCGGGGCCGCTCGTACGTCCTTACGCGATGACGGGCGGCCGCACCGACCCCGGCCCGGCGGCGGCGCGCTTCGACCTGATCGCCCTCGTCGCCCTGGACGCCAACGCACCCGAGGCGGGCGGCGACAGCGCGCTCGGCCCCGAACACCGGGCGATCGTCGACCTGTGCCGCACAGAAGTGCAGTCGGTCGCCGAACTCGCCGCGGGAGCCGACCTCCCCGTCGGAGTGGTGAGGGTGCTCCTCGGCGACCTCCTCGCCGGTGGCTGCGTGAAGATCAGCCGCCCCGTGCCGCCCGCGCAACTGCCCGACGAACGGATCCTGCGCGAAGTGATCGAGGGACTGCGTGCTCTGTGACAAGCCACGGCCACGCGCGCGTGGGGACCGAAACGACGCATGTGGAAACCGAATCCGCGCGTGTGGAAACCCCAACCACGCGCGCGTGGAAACCGAAACCAGGTGGGGCCTCGACCGCCCGCACCTCGACACCACTCGGACGCACAGCGGTCAAACTGCTGCTGTCCACGGTCGAGACCCTCGTGCCCGAGCGCCTGGCGGCCATACTGCTGCCTCCGTCCGGAACCGCTGCCCAGACCCCGGCACACGCGTGCCGACCCCGAACTCCTGGCGTCCACCCGAGAGAAGTGATCGATGGCCCCCGAGCGATACGAAGCCGACAGTGACCCCACGGACCTGTCCCTGAAGATCCTGGTAGCCGGCGGATTCGGCGTGGGCAAGACCACCCTGGTCGGCTCGGTCAGCGAAATCCGGCCACTGCGCACCGAGGAACAGCTCAGCGAACTGGGCGAGTCGGTGGACGACACCGGGGGAGTGGACCGCAAAACCACCACCACGGTCGCCATGGACTTCGGCAGGATCACCATCAGGAGCGGGCTTTCCCTGTACCTCTTCGGCACACCGGGACAGGACCGCTTCTGGTTCCTGTGGGACGAGCTGTCACAGGGCGCACTGGGCGCCGTTGTCCTCGCCGATACCCGGCGCCTCGAGGACAGTTTTCCAGCGGTGGACTTCTTCGAGCACCGCCGCATCCCCTTCGTGGTCGCGGTCAACTGCTTCCCCGGAGCGCGCGGTTACGGAGCCGGTGACGTGTCCCGCGCACTCGACCTGGACCAGGGCACGCCCGTGGTGCTGTGCGATGCCCGTGACCGCGACTCCGGAAAGGAAGTGCTGATCCGGCTCGTCGAGTACGCAGGCCGGATGCACACCGCCCGGCTCCTCGACACCGTCGGCCGGCCCTGACACGGGCCGCCCAGTGCACTGAACCCGCAGCTCAGTCCGCCACTCCGGCCTGAGCGAGAACCTTGGCGATCCGGACCCGCACAAGCAGCTCGCCGGGCACTCCATTGCGCGCGCCGAATTCCTCGGCCCGGTGCCCGCCCATGTACCTGGCGCCGATCCGCGTGGCCCCCGCCCGCACCTGCGCCAGGTCCTCGATCAGCTCGGCCTGCCCCTGGAGCACGACGTACGAGAACGGCGGCCGGTCGTCGTCCACACACAGGGCGACCCGGCCGTCGCGCGCGAGGTTGCGTCCCTTGACGGTGTCCTTACCGGTGTTGAAGACCAGGTGCTCGTCCCCGTCGAGCACGAACCAGATGGGAGCGATGTGCGGGGAGCCGTCGGCCCGTACGGTCGAGAGTTTTCCGGTGCGCGTGCCGTGCGAGACGAAGGCCCGCCACTCGGCGTCAGTCATCTTCTGTGCCATGGCCCCATCCTGCCTTGCCCGTAACGCGCCATTGGTGAAGGCTTGCGAGCAACGGAGTAACGGGGAGGCACAAACATGGCGCAGAACACGGAACTTGGATGGTTGCTGGACGACCTGACCAAGCGCGTCGAACATGTCCGGCACGCACTGGTCCTGTCCAACGACGGCCTGGTCACGGGGACGAGTACGGAACTTCAGCGGGAGGACGCGGAGCACCTGGCCGCGGTCTCGTCCGGCCTGCACAGCCTGGCCAAGGGATCGGGACGGCACTTCGGCGCGGGCACCGTCCGACAGACCATGATCGAGTTTGACGAGGCGATCCTCTTCGTCACCTCGGCGGGCGACGGCAGTTGCCTGTGCGTCCTCAGCTCGGCGGACGCCGACGTCGGCCAGGTCGCGTACGAGATGACGCTCCTCGTCAACCGGGTCGGAGAGCACCTCGGCGTCGGCGCGCGACAGCCCAACGAGACGCCAGCCGTGGAGCTCTGACGGTTCGTCGGCTCGTGCGGCCGGCCGGCCGCACGAGCCGACCGGCCCGTGATTCGGGGCTTTCTCGCGCCGCTCGGCAGAGTTATCCACAGGCCGAGCGGAGAAAGTCGCGAGCGGGCTACGGTCTTCACCGAGAGTGATCGAGCGAACGAACTCACGGGGGAGACCGCCACCATGACGGCACATGCACATGCCGCACCGAACACCGAAGCCCACACGCCCACGGCGTCATACGCGCCGGGTCGCGCGGCAGTAGAACTGGGCTTGAAGCGAACCGAGTTGAATCTCGCGGTCCAGCTCGGCCTGGTCCGCACAGCCGGAGGGAAGGATCCCGGACGCTGGCGGGTGGCCCGGTCCGAGGTCGAACGGCTCCAGGCCGCGCACGGGTTTCCCGAGGCGCTGCGGGGCCGGGTGAAACTCGTCGGCACCAGCGCGGGCGCCGACCTCATGGGCATCACCCGGGACCGCTTCACCAAACTCGCCCGCCTCGGCTTCCTCGTCCCGGCCAAGTTCTACATCAACCGCTACCGAGCGATGGTCTGGCTCTATCTCGCCGACGACGTACGGCAGTTCGCCGAGGCCAACGCCGCGCTGCTCTCCGGCAAGGCACCCGTCACGCTCCGTACCCGGCTTGGCGCGGGTGAGGACCGGCGTGCTCGCAACTGGCGGGAGCGGCACTGCAGTCACCTGCTCCGCCTGGCTCAAGGGCCCTGGGAGGGCGCGGCGGTGACGGCGTCGATGCTCGATGCGGCACAGGTCATGGATCTGGTCCCGGACCCGTATGAACGCGCCTATCTGAACCGGCTGCGCCCGGAGGCGCCAGGGCTCCCCGGCGGCCCGGACTCACCCACCGCCCAGGCCGCCGCGCGGGTGCTCCTGGCTGACGATCCCGACGAGATCCGTTGGCTCTGCACCACACTCGTCCTCGGCTTGGCGGAGGCCAGGAAGAGGCACCCGGCCCCACGCCCAGGCGACCCGCCACCCCTGCCCCCGAG
>NZ_JAAAHS010000150.1 GCF_009908195.1 Streptomyces boluensis
GGGTGGGGCTCAGGCGTCCACGGAGAGCCGCCGGCGCAGCAGACCGGCGAGAGCGTCCGCGAACTCGACCGGCTCGACGGGAAGGGTCACCGCGGCGTCCGCGCGGCTCCAGGTGGCCAGCCAGGCGTCCTGCGGGCGGCCCATGAGCAGCAGCACCGGCGGGGCGTGGAAGACCTCGTCCTTGATCTGCCGGCACACGCCCATGCCGCCCGAGGGCACGGCCTCGCCGTCCAGGACGCAGACGTCGATGCCGCCGCTGTCCAACTCCTTGAGGACCGCGGCCTGGGTGGCGCACTCGACGAACTCCACCCGGGGGACGTCCGTGGCCGGCCTGCGACCCGTCGCCAACCGCACTTGCTCACGGGTGTTCGCGTTGTCGCTGTAGACCAGGACCCTGGCGGTCGACTGCATGGTTGCTCCGCTTCGTCGAGGTGCGTTGGCTCGGCCGATCGCTCGGTTCCGATGCGCGGGATGCTACTCCGTCCAACACCCTGTCAACACCGGTACGGACAGGCCTTCGATGGGCCATCCGGGCTGGACATGAGGTGGGAACACTCCGAACGGCACCCCCCGGAGTGAGGGCGGGATAAGGGACCGACATAATGTCGGTCGTGGCGACAGCAATGACAGTAGACAAGGGGCACGCGCACCCGTCGGTCAACCGACCGAACCTCACCAGCGTCGGAACCATCATCTGGTTGAGTTCCGAGCTGATGTTCTTCGCAGCCCTCTTCGCGATGTACTTCACCCTGCGTTCGGTTACGGGTGCCGAACACTGGAAGGAAATGGCCTCGGCCCTGAACTTCCCGTTCTCGGCGACGAACACCACGATCCTGGTGCTCTCTTCGCTCACCTGCCAGCTCGGCGTCTTCGCCGCGGAGCGCGGTGATGTGAAGAAGCTCCGATCTTGGTTCATCTTGACCTTCATCATGGGCGCGATCTTCATCGGCGGTCAGGTCTTCGAGTACACCGAGCTGGTCAAGCACGAGGGCCTTTCGCTCTCGTCCGACCCGTACGGCTCGGTGTTCTACCTCACCACCGGCTTCCATGGACTGCACGTGACGGGCGGTCTGATCGCCTTCCTGCTGGTTCTTGGCAGGACGTACGCGGCCAAGAGGTTCACTCACGAGCAGGCAACCTCCGCCATCGTCGTGTCCTACTACTGGCACTTCGTCGATGTCGTCTGGATCGGCCTCTTCGCCACGATCTACATGATCAAGTAACCGGGACCGGGGGACTCGCTACCAGGCGGCCCCGCATCCCGACCACATTCCAGAAGCATCGACGCAGAAGATCCTGACACCGGGGTAATCCGTGAAAAAGCTCTCCGCACGACGACGCCATCCGCTGGCGGCGGTCGTCGTCCTACTCCTCGCGCTGGCGGCCACCGGGGGGCTGTACGCCGCGTTCGCACCCGCGGACAAGGCGCAGGCCGAAGAAACCGCCCAGTCCCTCGCCATCGACGAGGGCAAGAAGCTCTACGCCGTCGGCTGCGCCAGCTGCCACGGCACCGGCGGTCAGGGAAGCCCCGACGGGCCGAGCCTCGTCGGTGTCGGTGCCGCAGCGGTGGACTTCCAGGTCGCGACCGGCCGGATGCCGGCCCAGCAGCCCGGCGCCCAGGTGCCGAAGAAGAAGAACATCTACAACAACGACCAGATCAAGCAGCTGGCGGCGTACGTCGCTTCGCTGGGTGCCGGTCCGGTCGTGCCTACCGACAATCAGTACAACCCTGAGGGTGCCGACATCGGTAAGGGTGGCGAACTGTTCCGCAGCAACTGCGCGCAGTGCCACAACTTCACCGGTGAAGGTGGTGCCCTGACCCACGGCAAGTACGCGCCGAGCCTCGAAGGGGTCTCGCCGAAGCACATCTACGAGGCCATGCAGACCGGCCCGCAGAACATGCCGTCCTTCCCCGACACGACGATGCCGGAGAAGGAGAAGAAGGACATCATCGCTTACCTTGACGCGGTCAACGGTGAGAAGACCGCCAGCCAGGGCGGGCTCAAGCTGGGTGGCCTCGGCCCCGTCAGTGAAGGTCTGTTCGCCTGGATCTTCGGTCTCGGTGCGCTGATCGCAGTCGCCGTCTGGGTAGCCGCTCGGACCGCAAAGGCCAAGAAGTCATGAGTAGCCAAGACATTCCAGAAGAGAACCTGCCGAGCGAGCAGGACGCTGCCGGGCACACCCTCGTGAAGGGCGCGGACGATCCGTTCGCCGACCCGGGTATGCCCCCGCACGAGCACCGGATCCAGGACATCGACGAGAAGGCCGCCCGGCGGTCCGAGCGTTCGGTGGCCCTGCTGTTCACGATCTCGATGCTCGCCACGATCGGCTTCATCGCCTCGTACGTGGCCTTCCCGGTCGACAAGATCGTCTACATCTGGCCGATCGGGCACATCAGCGCGCTGAACTTCGCCCTGGGTGTCACCCTCGGCATCGCGCTGTTCTGCATCGGCGCGGGCGCGGTCCACTGGGCCCGCACCCTGATGTCGGACGTGGAGATCGCCGACGAGCGGCACGCCATCTCGGCCGAGCCCGAGGTCAAGGCCAAGGTCATGGCCGACTTCGCGGCCGGTGCCGAGGAGTCCGGCTTCGGCCGGCGCAAGCTCATCCGCAACACGATGTTCGGCGCCATGGCCCTCGTGCCGCTCTCCGGCGTCATCCTCCTGCGCGACCTGGGCCCGCTCCCCGAGGACAAGCTGCGGCACACGCGCTGGTCCAAGGGCAAGATGCTCGTGAACATGAACACGCACGAGCCGCTCCGCCCCTCGGACGTCTCGGTGGGTTCGCTGACCTTCGTCATGCCCGAGGGCATGACGGAGCACGACCACGACTTCCAGACCGAGATCGCCAAGGCCGCCCTGATGATCGTCCGGATTCAGCCGGACGACATCAAGGACAAGCGCGAGCTCGAGTGGTCGCACGAGGGCATCGTGGCGTACTCGAAGATCTGCACCCACGTGGGCTGCCCGATCTCTCTGTACGAGCAGCAGACGCACCACGTCCTCTGCCCGTGCCACCAGTCCACCTTCGACCTCTCCGACGGTGCCCGAGTGATCTTCGGCCCGGCCGGTCACGCCCTGCCGCAGCTGCGCATCGGTGTGAACGAGGAGGGCTACCTCGAGGCGCTCGGCGACTTCGAAGAGCCCGTCGGTCCTGCCTTCTGGGAGCGCGGATGAGCACCACTACAGAGAACAAGAAGGCACCGGCCGGCGAGCGCGTGGCCGACTGGGCCGACGGCCGGCTGGGGATCTACTCCCTGGCCAAGGCCAACATGCGGAAGATCTTCCCGGACCACTGGTCCTTCATGCTGGGCGAGATCTGCCTCTACAGCTTCATCATCATCATCCTCACGGGTGTGTACCTGACGCTGTTCTTCCACCCGTCGATGAACGAGGTGGAGTACGCGGGCCCGTATGTGCCGCTGCAGGGTCAGTTGATGTCCGAGGCCTTCAACTCGACGATGCACATCAGCTTCGAGGTCCGCGGTGGCTTGCTTATAAGGCAGATCCACCACTGGGCGGCGCTGATCTTCGTCGCGGCGATGCTCGTGCACATGATGCGCGTGTTCTTCACGGGCGCGTTCCGCAAGCCGCGTGAGGTCAACTGGCTGTTCGGCTTCCTGCTGCTCGTGCTCGGCATGTTCACCGGCTTCACCGGTTACTCGCTCCCGGACGACCTGCTCTCCGGTACGGGTGTGCGCTTCATGCAGGGCGCCGTGCTGTCCGTGCCGGTCGTCGGCACGTACCTGTCGATGTTCCTGTTCGGCGGTGAGTTCCCGGGCGGCGACTTCGTGGCCCGGTTCTACTCGGTGCACATCCTGCTGCTGCCCGGCATCATGATGGGCCTGCTCGTGGCCCACCTGATCCTGGTCTTCTACCACAAGCACACGCAGTTCGCGGGCCCCGGCAAGACCAACAAGAACGTGGTCGGCATGCCGCTGCTCCCGGTCTACATGGCCAAGGCCGGCGGCTTCTTCTTCCTGGTCTTCGGTGTCATCGCGGTGGTCTCGGCGATCGCCTCGATCAACCCGATCTGGGCCATCGGCCCGTACCGCCCGGACCAGGTGTCCACCGGTGCGCAGCCCGACTGGTACATGGGCTTCTCCGAAGGCCTGATCCGTGTCATGCCCGGCTGGGAGGTCAACGCCTGGGGCCACACGCTCGTCCTGGGTGTGTTCGTCCCGCTGATGATCTTCCCGCTGGTCCTGGCGGCGATCGCGGTCTACCCGTTCATCGAGTCCTGGGTCACCGGGGACAAGCGCGAGCACCACATCCTGGACCGCCCGCGCAACGCCCCGACCCGTACGGCCTTCGGTGTCGCCTGGCTCACCTGGTACTTCGTACTGCTCGTGGGTGGTGGAAACGACCTCTGGGCGACGCACTTCCACCTGTCGATCAACTCGATCACCTGGTTCGTCCGCATCGCGTTCTTCGTGGGCCCGATCATCGCGTTCGTCGTCACGAAGCGGATCTGCCTGGGTCTGCAGCGCCGCGACAAGGACAAGGTGCTGCACGGGCGCGAGTCCGGCATCATCAAGCGGCTGCCGCACGGCGAGTTCGTCGAGGTGCACGAGCCGCTCAGCCAGGAGCAGCTGCACACGCTCACCGCGCACGACCAGTACAAGCCGCTCGAACTCGGCCCCGAGGTCGACGAGAACGGTGTGGCGCGCAAGGTGTCGCGCTCGCAGAAGCTGCGGGCCAAGCTCTCCAAGGGCTACTACGGGGGCGACAACCAGATCCCCAAGCCCACGGCGGACGAGTACAAGGAGATCACCAGCGGCCACGGCCACCACTGATCCCCGTCAGCAGTAGCTGAACGCCACGGCTCGAGCCCCGTCCAATCGTCGGACGGGGCTCTTTGCCGTCCCGGGCCTTGGCTAGGCTGAGGCCCACCACCTTTTGTACGTACGAGACCAGGAGTAGCCATGAGCAGCGCTACGACCCCCGCTGGAGGCGACCACGCGGCGGGCCGTACCTGGCCCGACGTACTGAACGGACTGCTCGACGGGCGTGACCAGAGCGCGGACGACACCGCCTGGGCGATGGACCGCATCATGCGGGGCGAGGCCACCGACGCGCAGATCGCCGGGTTCGCGGTGGCGCTGCGGGCCAAGGGCGAGACGGTGGAGGAGATCTCCGGGCTCGTCCGGGCCATGTACGAGCACGCCAACACCATCGAGGTGCCGGGGCCCAGCGTCGACATCGTCGGCACGGGCGGGGACGGTGCCAAGACCGTCAACATCTCCACCATGTCCGCGATCGTGGTGGCCGGTACGGGCGCCAAGGTCGTCAAGCACGGCAACCGGGCCGCGTCCAGTGCGAGCGGGGCTTCCGACGTGCTTGAGAAGCTCGGGGTCAACCTGCAGCTCACGCCGCAGCGGGTCGTCGAGGTCGCCGCCGAGGCGGGCATCACGTTCTGCTTCGCCGTGAAGTTCCACCCCGCGCTTCGCCATGTGGCCGCCGCGCGCAAGGAGTTGGGGATCCGGACCACCTTCAACTTCCTCGGCCCGCTGACCAACCCGGCGCGGGTACGGGCCCAGGCCACCGGGGTCGCCGACGCCCGGATGGCGCCCATCGTGGCCGGCGTGCTTGCCCAACGCGGCTCCAGCGCCCTGGTGTTCCGCGGCGATGACGGCCTGGACGAGCTCACCACGACCGCCACCTCGCGGGTGTGGGTGGTCCGGGACGGGGCTGTGCGCGAGGAGGCCTTCGACCCTCGGGACGTCGGCATCGACCTCGTGCCCGTGGAGGCGCTGCGTGGCGCGGACGCGTCGTACAACGCCGATGTGGCGCGGCGGCTGCTCGGCGGCGAGACCGGGCCCGTACGGGACGCGGTGCTGCTGAACGCGGCGGCGGCCCTGGTGGCGCTCGAACCGACCGACGCGCCGCTCGTCGAGCAGATCCGCGCCGGTATGGCGAAGGCCGCCGAGTCCATCGACTCGGGGCGCGCCAGGGAGGCGCTCGACCGCTGGGTGGCGGCCAGCAACGCCTGAGCCGGGAGAAGGCCCGAAGCGGTGTGACGCGAGGCGCAGTCCGGATTCTGGACTGCGCCTTGCGCGTGCCCGAAGTTCTGGCAAGATGCTCGTCAGGTCATGAGTGACAGCGATCTAGGCCCCGGCCCGCTGTCCGGCAACCCTCCGTCCGTGGCGGGGTGCCCCGGGTGAAGACCAGGCCGCAGGCAACAAGGTCTGCGGCAAGCGCGGACCCCTGCATACCCTGGGGTCCTGGTCCTCAAGGGAGCAGTCTCGTGAGCAAGCGAATGCGATAGGGCGCTCTGCCCCTCTCCGCGTACCAATTTTTTTCTCTCACTTCTCCCGCGCTGTCGACGCCTGTGGTTTGCGTTTTTCCAGGTGTCCGGTCGCGGTGAATTCGCCTGCCTCTTACGGGAGTTCGCCATGTCTGTCGCCACCTCCACCACCGACCAGTCCCTCTGTGCCCCGCTGCCCGTCCTCGGCCGGGACGTCACCGTCCCCCTGGTGACCGGCGGCGAAGTCAGCTACGCGGCCCTCGACTACGCGGCCAGCGCGCCCGCGCTCCAGCGGGTCTGGGACGACGTGGCCGCGTACGCGCCGTACTACGGCAGCGTGCACCGCGGTGCCGGGTACCTCTCGCAGCTCTCCACCGACCTTTTCGAGAACGCCCGCCGCACCGTCGAGGAGTTCCTCGACTGCCGCGCGGACGACCAGGTGGTGTTCACCCGGTCCACCACCGACTCCCTGAACCTGCTCGCCTCGACGCTGCCGGCCGACTGCCAGGTCTTCGTCTACGAGACCGAGCACCACGCCTCGCTGCTGCCGTGGCGGGACGCGCGGGTGACCTACCTGAACGCGCCGCGTACGCCCGGCGAGGCCGTCGCCACGCTGGAGCGCGCGCTCGCCGAGCGTGACCCCTACGGTCCTGCCCTTGTGTGTGTCACCGGTGCCTCGAACGTGACCGGTGAGCTGTGGCCGGTGAAGGAACTCGCCGCCGCCGCGCACGCGCACGGCGCCCGGATCGTCCTCGACGCCGCGCAGCTCGCGCCCCACCACCCCGTCTCCGTACAGGAGTTGGACGTCGACTGGGTGGCGTTCTCCGGGCACAAGCTGTACGCGCCGTTCGGCTCCGGTGTGCTTGCCGGGCGGGCCGACTGGCTGCAGGAGGCCGAGCCGTACCTCGCGGGCGGCGGAGCGTCGAAGGCTGTGGCCCGGCGCGCGGACGGCGGGGTCGACGTGGAGTGGCACACCACCGCCGCGCGGCACGAGGCCGGTTCGCCGAACGTGATCGGCGCGTACTCCATCGCCTCCGCCTGCAAGGCGCTCACCGAGGCCGGGTTCGAGTCGCTCGTGGCCCGTGAGCAGGAGCTGATCGCCCGCGTGCAGGGCGGGCTCGCCGAGGTGCCCGAGGTCAAGGTGCTCTCGCTGTTCGGTGACGACGCGCCGCGCGTCGGCGTCATCTCCTTCGTGGTCGAGGGCTGGAACAGCTCGCACTTCGCCGCCGCGCTCTCCGCTGAGTACGGGATCGGCGTACGGGACGGGCTGTTCTGCGCCCACCCGCTGGTGCGGACCCTGCTCGGGAGCGACCCGCAGGACCAGGGCGAGTGCGGGGCCCCCGAGGGCGCGCCCGGCGAGAAGTCGCTGAACGCGATCCGGGTGAGTTTTGGGGCGGGGACGCCCGATGAGCATGTTGAGCGGTTCGTTCGGGCTGTGCGGGAGCTTGTTCGGGAAGGGGCTCGGTGGGCGTACCGGACTGAGGGTGGGCGTTGTGTTCCCGACACGGGTTCGGCGGCTTCCTGAGCTTGCGGGTTGGGTCGGGCGCCGTACCTGGGGGCTGCGCCCCCGGCCCCCGCTCCCATCGGCCTGCGGCCTCGTCCTCAAGCGCCGGACGGGCTGATGTTTGACCGCGGCCTCAAGCGCCGGACGGGCTGAGACTGGCCGGGGCGGGCTGAGAGATGCGGGGCGTACGGGCTGATATTTGGCCGCGGCCTCAAGCGCCGGACGGGCTGAGTTCGGTGAGTTGTGTGCCCAACAGCACCATCCGCAACGCCCGTTCCGTCGCGTCCGTCAGGAATTCCGCGCCCCTGCCCAGCGCCTCCGGCAGGGTCACCGGGGCCGGGAGGATCGAGCTGTAGGCGTCCACCCCGGTGGCGTGGACCTGGTGGGCGCCCTCGCCGATCGTGCCCGCGAGGGCCAGTACCGGGCGGCCGTACTGCTTGGCGCGGCGGGCGACCTCGGCCGGGACCTTGCCGCGCGGGGTCTGGTGGTCGAGGGCGCCCTCGGCGGTGACGACCAGGTCGGCGCGGGCCAGGCGGGCGTCCAGGTCCAGGTGGTCCAGGAGCACGTCGAAGCGGGGCAGGAGCCGGGCGCCGAGTGCGGCCAGGCCCGCGCCGAGGCCGCCGGACGCGCCGGTGCCGGGGCCCTCGCGCAGGCCGGAGACGGCCAGGTCACGCTCCAGTACGTACGCCCAGCGGTCCAGGCCCGCCGACAGTTCCTCCACCTGCTCGGGGGTGGCGCCCTTCTGCGGGCCGAAGACGCGGGCGACGCCGCGCTCGCCGCACAGCACGTTGAACGGGTTGCAGGCGACCTGGAGTTCCACGTCCTTGAGGCGCGGGTCGAGACCGGTCGTGTCGATGCGGTCGAGGCGGTGCAACTCCCGGCCGCCGCGCGGGAGTTCGTACCCCCGTTCGGTGAGCAGCCGGGCGCCGAGGGCCTGCAGCGCGCCCGCTCCGCCGTCCGACGTACCGGAGTCCCCGCAGCCGACGAGGATGCGGCGCACGCCCGTGTCGAGGGCGGCGCGGATGAGTTCGCCGACGCCGTACGTGGTGGTGGCGCCCGGGTCGCGCAGGGTGCGCGGGACGAGGGAGAGGCCGGCGACCGCGGCCATCTCGACGACCGCCGTGTCCCGGTCGATGAGCGCGAAGTGGGTGCCCACCCGCTCGCCGACCGGGCCCGTGGCGGGCAGGGCGACCAGGCGGCCGCCGGTGGCCGCGGCGAGCGCGGCCGCGGTGCCCTCGCCGCCGTCGACCAGCGGGATCAGGTCGACCTCGGCGTCCGGCACGACACGGCGCACACCGGCGGCGATGGCCTCGGCGGCGGCCTGCGCGGACAGGGACTCCTTGAAGCCGCTGGGGGCTACGGCGAAACGGGTCAGCATGTCGTTCAACTCCTGGAAAAGTGCGTTGAGTTCAGGGGTTCAGGACCGGTACGCCGAGGAGCGGCCAGACCGTGAGCGTGAACAGCAGGACGAGCGCCGCCGTCGCCGGGGCCAGGACGGCCGAGAGGCGCAGCAGGTCACGCGGGGTGTAGGTGGGGGTGCCCGGCAGGTCGGCGAAGAGAGTCACGGGCTTGGCCGACGCGGGCAGGGTGTGGCAGAAGCCCGCGGCCGCCGTGGAGGCGAGCGCGGCGGCGACCGGGTTGACGCCCGCGCCCACCGCGGCCGCCACGACCAGCGGGACCAGGACGGACGAACGGGCCGAGCGGGACTGCAGGAGTAGATGGGCCGCGGTGCTGAGCACGATGACAGCGGTCAGGAACAGCCACGGAGGCACCGCCACCGGCAGCCCCGACACCAGCCACTTCGCCGCGCCCGAGTCGGCGAGTGCCACACCCATCGCCATCGTCGCGGCCATGAACAGCAGCAGCGCCCAGGGCACGGTCTTCAGGGCGTCCTTGAGGCGTACGGTGCCGAGCGCGGGGGAGGACGCGACGACCGCGCCGATCAACGCGACCACGGCGGGCGGGACTTGGTGCAGCGGCTCGCTGCACCACAGCGCGACGACCGTGGCGAGGAGCAGCGCGCAGCGCGCCTCGGCGGCGGAGAGCGGGCCGGTGACGGGCTGCTCGCTGTGCTCCTGGATCTGCTCGGCGGTGATATGGACGGGGCCGCGCCGGTCCGCGCGCCGCGTGGTCGTCAACAGGACTGTTTCCGCGGCCAGATGGGACGAGGCGACGGCGAGCGGCAGGCCAAGCAGCAGCCACTGGGTGAAGCCGATGCGCTCGCCGGTGGCCTCCCAGAGGACCGACACGGTGATCAGATGCGCGCCCGCGCCGATCAGCGTCGCGACCGCCGAAAGCAGGATCACGGTCGGGAACAGCAGCGCCAGCATCACGACCAGGCGCTTGCGGTCGGCCAGGACCTTCGCGAGGGCCAGGAAGACGGGGAGCGCGAGGGCCGCACGCCCGGACGTGGCCGGCACGGCGAAGGCCGTCACCACCAGCGCGGCGGTGGTGAGGTGCGTCAACTGCCGTACGCTGCGGGCGCCCGAGACCAAGAAGGCCGCCGCCCGCCCCGCGAGCCCCGTACGTGCCACGGCCGCGGCGAGCACGAACGCGCAGATGAGCAGCCACACCGTCTCGTCACCGAGGGTGCCGAACAGGGTGTCGCTGCTGATCACCCCGGTCGCGGTGAGGGCGAGTCCGGCGCCGAGCGCGATGTACGTGTCGTCGATCGGCGTACCGATCCACGCGCAGGTCGCGAGCGCGAACACGGCGAGGGTGAGGCGGGCGTCGCCGCTCAGGCCGGGGAAGTTGCCGGGGACCATGAGCAGGGCGCACAGGGAGAGCGCTATGCAGAGGGTCACCGACTGGCGGAGATTCAGGGTCACGTACAGCAGCCTGTCGAGCCGCCGTGATTCCTCTATGAGCCCTGGATGAAAGGAAGTTCACCCCGGCGCCGCCCCGACCGGCTACGTCACGTTCCCCGGCAGCCGGTACCCCATCCCGCGCACCGTCTCGACCCGCTCCGCGCCCAGCTTCTTGCGCAGCGCGCGTACGTACACGTCCACGATGTTGGAGCCCGGGTCGAAGTCGTAGCCCCACA
The DNA here is from genome assembly GCF_009908195.1 of Streptomyces boluensis. GTDB lineage: Bacteria > Actinomycetota > Actinomycetes > Streptomycetales > Streptomycetaceae > Streptomyces > Streptomyces boluensis. The sequence goes on from NZ_JAAAHS010000150.1 coordinate 10,794, forward strand.
CGTGGGACAGGATCTGCTCGCGGGCGAGTACCTGGCCGGGGTGGCGCAGGAAGAGTTCGAGGAGCACGAACTCGCGGGCCGTGAGGTCCACCGTCCGCGTCCCCGAACGCGCCCTGCGGGTACGCAGGTCCAGGCTCAGCTCGCCGCTGCGCAACACCGTCACCTCGGGCGCGCGGGCCGCGGTGCGCAGGCGCAGCCGTACCCGCGCGAGCAGCTCCTCGAAGCGGAACGGTTTGGTCATCCAGTCGTCGGCGCCGCCTTCGAGGCCCGCCACGGTGTCCCGTACGGAGTCGCGCGCGGTCAGCACGATGACGGGGACCGTGACGCGGGCCTCGCGCAACTGCCGAAGCACCGTGAAGCCGTCCCGGCCGGGCAGTCCGATGTCCAGGACGACCAGGTCGAAGCCGCCGGTGAGCGCGTAGTCGTAGGCCGCGTCGCCGTCGCCGACCACGGTGGTCGTGAAGCCGTTGGCGCGCAGGCCCTTCTCGACGAACGAGGCGATGCGCTCCTCGTCCTCGACGATGAGTATCCGGTTCACCGGTCTTCCTCCAGCGGCAGATCGAGTACGAAGGTGGCTCCCGCGGACGTGCCGCTCTTGGTGGGTTCCAGGCGTACGCCGCCCCGGTGGCCCTCCGCGATCGCGCGCACGATGGACAGGCCGAGCCCGGCCCCGGTCGTCCGGGTGCCCCGGCGGGCCGTGCCGCGCCGGAACCGCTCGAAGATCACCTCGGCGTCCTGCGGCTGCACTCCGGGGCCCGAGTCGGCGACGTACAGCTCGACCCGGCGGCCGGTCAGGCGGGAGCCGATGCGGATGGTCTGTCCCGCGGTGGTGTGCTGGACCGCGTTCTGGGCCAGCTGGACCATCGCCTGGGTGACCCGCTGCTCGTCCAACTCGGCCTCGCCGTCGGCCACTTCGGGCAACTGCCAGTTGCGCTCGCCCAGCGTGCGGGCCTTCACGAAGACATCGGCGGTCAGCTCGGCGAGCTGGACCGGGGCGGGGGTCACGAAGTCGGGGCGCTCGGTCTTGGCGAGCAGCAGCAGGTCCTCGACGATCCGGCTCATCCGGTCCAGCTCGTCGGTGACCAGGCGCACGGTCTCCTCGCGCTCCGCCGGATCGTCGCCCATCAGCTCCAGGTGGCCGCGGACGATGGTGATGGGGGTGCGCAGCTCGTGGCCCGCGTCGTCGACGAACTCGCGCTGCGCGGCGAAGGCCCGCTCCAGGCGGTCCAGCATCGCGTTGAACGTCTCGGCGAGCGCCGCCACGTCGTCGCGGCCCTGCACCGGGATGCGCCGGGTCAGGTCCTGCTCGGTGAGCTGGGCGGCGGCGGTGCGGACCAGGCGTACCGGCTTGAGGATGCGGCCCGCGACGGCCCAGCCGATGCCGGTCGTCATCAGGAGGGCGACCCCGGAGATCGCCAGCATGATGCGGAACACCTCGTTCACACGGTCGAGTTCGCGCTCGGGGTGAAAGGCCACGACGAACGCCGCGTCCGGTTCACCGCCGTACGGGGCGACGCTCACCTTGGCCCAGCGGATCTCGCCCTCGGGGCGGTGCAGGGTGCCGGTGGCCGCGTCGGCGGCGAAGATCGCGCGGCGCGCGGCGGGGTCCTGGTGCAGTGGCCGTTGGACCGGGATCTCGCGCTGCTGCACCTGCTGGGCGGGGGAGCGGCCGTCCCGGCCGACCAGGCCGAGGAGCTCCTCGTCGGTGTCGGCGTACTGCCGTTCAAGGAAGACCCGGATGAGCCGGCCGGGGTCGGTGAACCTGCGGCCCGTCTCCGGATCGACGCCCTGCGCCTCGAAGTTGGTGAACTCGCTGGTCTCCTGCGCGAGCAGTCGGGAGATGCGGTGGTCCACGTCGCGCACCAGGATCGAGCGGGTGGTCATGGCGACCGCGGCCAGGGCCACGGCCATCACGACGAGCAGCCAGAGCAGGATCCGCACCCGCGCCGATATCCACCGCGCGGGTGCGGGCTCAGCCGTCGTCACCGTCTCCGGTCCCGCGCTCGCCCCGGTCGTCGTCACCCTTGTCGTCGGCGTCATCGTCGTCGCCGGACGGGTCGTCGCTCACCGGCGGCCGGGACACCACTTCGTCGCTCGGCGTCGTCTCGGGCGACGCCGAACCGGGGCCCGAAGGCGTCGGCGAGCCGCTGTCCAGCTCCACCTTGGGCGGCACCTTCGGGGACTGAGGGCTGTCGGTGAGGGCGTAGCTGGTGGCCGCGATGCCGAGGGGTATCGCGACGACGGCGGCGAGGGCCGCCATGCGGTGGGAGAAGGCCATGCGCCGAGCGTGCGGTACGTGGGGCGGTGCCAGGATGAGCGGCGGATGAAGAAGTCCTCATCCGGCGCCGCCCAGGTGGAACACCGCTCAGGAGTCGAGGCCGATCGCGAACGCGGCCTCCAGGTCATGCTGCGAGTACGTACGGAACGCCACGTGGGTGTCCGTGCCCTCGACGCCCGGGATCTTGCTGATCCGGCCGGGGATCACGTCCGCCAGGTCGTCGTGGCGGGCCACCCGGACCATGGCGATCAGGTCGTACGTACCGGTCACCGAGAAGACCTCGCTGACGCTGTCGAGCGCGGCGATCGACTCGGCGATCTCCGGGATCCGGTCCACGCTGGTCTTGATGAGCACGATCGCGGTGATCACGGCTGACTGTCTCCCTCGGTGGCCGACGCTGTGGGCCCCCAGCCTAGAGCCTGTCCGGCGGAGCTCGCCGCGCTCGTCCGGCCGGGCCTCAGCCTCGGCCGGCCGCCGCCCGATCCGCCGGACAGGCCCTGGCCGTACGCAGGTAGCGCACCCACGCGTAGGCGAAGCCGAGCGAGAACCCCACCAGGTGGGCCAGATACGCGACACCGGGGCCGCCCGACGCCCGCTGGGCGGCCAGCCACTGGAGCGCCACCCAGAACGGCAGCACGATCCACGCGGGAAAGCGCAGCGGCAGGAAGAAGAGGAAGGGCAGCAGGCTGGTGACCCGGGCCTTGGGGAACAGCCGCAGGAACGCCCCGAGCACCGCCGAGATCGCCCCGGAGGCCCCCACCAGAGTCGCCTGCGAGTCGGGGTTGGCGACCGCGTAGGCGCACAGGGCGAGGGCGCCGCAGCCCATGTAGAAGAGGGCGAACTGCACGTGTCCCATGCGTTCTTCGACCATTCCGCCGAAGACGCACAGGAACAGCATGTTGCCGAGCAGATGCAGCCAGCTGCCGTGCACGAACAGCGCGGTGAACGGGGTGAGCGCGGCCCGCGGCGAGCCGGTGAGCAGCTCGGCCGGGATCACGCCCCAGCGCTGGAAGTACGCGCGCTGGGCGGCGATCAGCTGGTCGCCGGTGCCGAAGGCGGGGTTCAGGCCGGAGGAGGGGGAGAGCACGAACACCGCGCAGCAGAGCGCGACCAGGGAGTACGTCACGACCGGGCCGTGCCCGAGGAGCAGTTCCTTGAGGACCCGCGCCGCCGGGGCGACCCCGTTGTCCCCGTCGTCCCTGTTGCCCCTGCCGTCCCTGTTGTCCTTCGACGATTCCCGGCTCCCGGCCGCATTCCTGTCCGGTTCACCGGCCGTACCCCGCTCAGCGATCATGGACAGATCCTGACGTAACGGGCGTCAACCGCATAGACCGCCTCGCCGGGCCGGTGTCCGGGCCGGTGCCCGGGGCCGTCCCCGTGGCCCCTCGGCAGGCCGTAGGGTTAACAGGGAGTGCTTCCACCGCACGACCATCGAACGACCGCCGCACGACCTCCGCAGTACCGAGGAAAGGCCCACAAGCGCGATGACGGTTCCGCTGCCGACCGACACCACCCGCTGGCGCTGCACGCTGTGCGGCAACCTCACGCGTTTCGATGTCACGCGGTCGTCGAAGGTGGTGGAGTACGTCCATCTCGACCTGGCCGGTGAGCCCAAGGTGGAGGAACGCGAGGTGGTCAGTGAGACCATCGAGTCGGTCCGCTGCCGCTGGTGCAACGCGGTGGACCAGATCGAGTTGGTGGACAGGCCGGGCGCGGAATCCTGAGGGGTCCCGCCCGCACAGCTAGTGGGGTGACGGATGGTGGAGGCAGGTGAGCGGGGCACCGGTGCCGAGTCGGCCGACGTGCCCGAAGGCTCCGCCGAGACGCTCGACCGTCCGCTGCCCGAGGGCGTGCGCCGTCGCGTCATCGCGATCACCTCGGAGGGCTTCGGCGGTCTGACCGTCGGTGAACTCCCCGCCCAGCTCCGGCAGTACGCACGGTTCACTCCCACCCGGCGCCTGAAGTTCGCGGGCAACGCCATGGCGGCGGCCCTCGAGGGCGAGACCCTCTTCCGGCAGCGCATCGGCGAACGCCTCCGCGAGGCCCAGCCCGAACTCGCCGCCGCCCTCGACGCCGGTACCGCGCCCCCGGCCGCCGACCCGCTGGACGTGGCGGCCGCCGCGTACGTACTGCGCCCCGTCGGCTGGGTGAAGCTCGTGACCGCCGCGGGCGAGGAAGCGCAGCGCGCCGATGTCGAGCGGGCCGACGAGGAGACCCGCGCCGAGTTGGAGCGGCTGCGCCGCGAACTGGCCGAGACACGGGAGAAGTCGCGCTCCGAGCACGAGCGGCTGCGCACCGAACTCGACTCCGCGAAGCGGGAGGCCGAGGCGCTGCACCGCAAGCTGCGCGCGGCACTCAGTGACGTCAAGCGTGGTGAGGCCGCGCTGCGCAAGGCGGACGCCGAGAGCGAGGCGCTGCGGGCCGAGACCCACACCCAGCTCTCCGCCGCCGACAGCGAGACCCGCCGGCTCAAGTCCCGGCTCGGCGAGGCCGAGTCCGCCCTCGAGGCCAGCCGCAAGGCCGTGCGCGAGGGCCGCTCGGTGGAGGACATGCGGGTACGGCTGCTGCTCGACACCCTCGTCGAGGCGACCCAGGGGCTGCGCCGTGAACTCGCCCTGCCGCCGGTGTCGGTGCGCCCCGCCGAGACCGTGGACGCGGTCGAGCCCGGCCGGATGACGCCCAAGGACATCGCGGCCCGTGCCCTGTCCGAGAACGACCCGGCGATCCTGGACCAGCTCCTCGCGCTGCCCCAGGCGCACCTGGTCGTGGACGGGTACAACGTCACCAAGACCGGCTATCCGACGATGCCGCTCGAGAAGCAGCGGCTGCGGTTGCTGGGTTCGCTCTCCGGGCTCGCCGCGCAGACCGGGGCCGAGGTCACCTGTGTCTTCGACGGTGCGGAGCTGGCCGCTCCGGTGCTGCTCGCTCCGCCGCGGGGGGTGCGGGTGCTGTTCTCCAAGCCCGGGGTCACCGCGGACGAGCTGATCCGTCAACTGGTGCGTGCGGAGCCGTCCGGTCGGCCCGTCACCGTGGTCTCCACCGACCGTGAGGTGGCCGATGGGATCGCCAGGGCGGGGGCTCGGCCGGTGGCTTCGGCGGTGCTGTTGAAGCGGTTGTCTCGGGGCTAGGGCCTTTTTCTCCCCGCCCCGCCCCTTCCCGAAAGCCTGCGGCGCTTCGGGGGCCAGCCCAAACGCCGGAGGGGCTATCTATTAGCC
>NZ_JAAAHS010000151.1 GCF_009908195.1 Streptomyces boluensis
CCCCCCGACCCCCGTCGAACTCTCCGTCCTGCGCGTGTAGAGGGCCCTGTCTCCGGCCCTCAACTCGACACCCAGGACAGGAGAAAGCCCGCATGAACCTGCGGCTCGCACTGCGCGCCCCCACCACCTGGTCGGCGGCGCGCTGGTCCGTCGCGCTCGCCTCCGCCGTGCTCAGCGCCCTGCTGCTCGGCCTGCCGACGGCACTCGTCCCGAGCCCGTTCTTCGGCCGCGAGATCCCGCCCGAGTGGTGGAGCTACCCGGTACTGGTGGCCTCCGCCCTGCTCGCCGGACTGCTCATCGCGACGTACGTACGGACAGGCACCGAGCGCACCGACCGCACCGACCCCGAGCGCACCGAGCGCACCGAGCGCACCGACCGCGCCGGGAAGCCGGAGCGCGTCTCGCGGCTCGGCTCGGCCGGAGCACTGCTCTCGTTCCTCGCCGTCGGCTGCCCGGTCTGCAACAAGCTCGCGCTGCTCGCCCTCGGCACCTCCGGCGCGCTCACCGTATGGGCGCCGCTGCAGCCCGCGCTCGCCGTCGCCTCCCTCGTACTGCTCGCGGTGGCCACGGCCCGCCGCCTCGCCGGCGAGGTCGCGTGCCCCGCGCCGGCCGGCCGCTGACCGCCACGCTTCTCGAACCGTTCCACCAGGAGACCTGACACCTCATGCCCAAGAACACCTCGACCGCGCCCGGCAAGGGCCGCGGTATCGCCATCGGCGCCGCCGTCCTGGTCGCCGCGCTGCTCCTCGGCGTCTTCTCGTACACCGCGACCAAGCCCGGCTCCGACCAGGCCGAAGGCGGCAAGGACAGCCCCGTCGCCGATGTCTCCGCCGACCCGCAGAACGGGGTCTACCCGGAGCTGGAGAAGCTGGCCCGCCGCGACGCGGGCGACAAGCTGGCCCAGGGCAAGGCGGACGCGCCCGTCGTCCTCGTCGAGTACGCCGACTTCAAGTGCGGCTTCTGCGGCAAGTTCGCCCGCGACACCGAGCCCGGACTCGTGCAGAAGTACGTCGACAACGGCACCCTGCGCATCGAGTGGCGCAACTTCCCGATCTTCGGCGCCGAGTCGGAGGCCGCCGCGCGGGCCGCCTGGGCCGCCGGACAGCAGGGCCGCTTCTGGCAGTTCCATGCTGCGGCGTACGCGGACGGCGCCAAGGAGAAGGGCTTCGCGAAGGACCGCCTGACCGCCCTCGCGAAGACCGCGGGCGTCGACGACCTCGACCGCTTCACCGAGGACGTCGACAGCGCCGCCGCGAAGAAGGCGGTGGCGAAGGACACCGAGGAGGCGTACAAGCTCGGCGCCACCTCCACCCCGTCCTTCCTGGTCAACGGCCGCCCGCTCGCGGGCGCCCAGCCTGCGGAGACCTTCGAGCAGGCCATCGAGGAAGCGGCGGCGAAGCGGGACGACAAGAAGTGACCGGCGACATCGGCTACCTAGCCGCGTTCCTCGGCGGTCTGCTCGCCCTGCTCAGCCCGTGCAGCGCCCTGCTGCTGCCCGCCTTCTTCGCGTACTCGATCGACAGCTCGTCCCGGCTCCTCGCGCGTACCGGCATCTTCTACCTGGGCCTGGCCACCACCCTGGTCCCGCTGGGCGCCGCGGGCTCGTTCGCGGGCCGGTTCTTCTACGGCAACCGGGATCTGCTCGTCCTCGTCGGCGGCTGGCTGATCATCGCGCTCGGCGTGCTGCAGATCCTCGGCATGGGCTTCGCGTCCCGCAGGATGTCCGAGCTCTCCGGCCGCATCCGCCCGACCACGGCCCTGTCGGTGTACGCACTCGGCGCGGTCTACGGCCTGGCGGGCTTCTGCGCGGGCCCGATCCTCGGCAGCGTCCTCACGGTCGCGGCCCTCGGCGGCAACCCGGGATACGGCGGCGCGCTGCTCGCGGTCTACGCCCTCGGCATGGCCGTGCCGCTGTTCCTCCTCGCGCTGCTCTGGGAGCGCTTCGACCTGGGCCGCCGCCGCTGGCTGCGCGGTCGCACGTTCCGCGTCGGCCGCTTCGAGCTGCATACGACGTCGACCCTGTCGGGCCTGTTCTTCATCGCGCTCGGCACGTTGTTCCTGGCGTTCGACGGCACGACGGCACTGCCCGGAATCCTCGACGTGGACGACTCGTTCGCGGTCGAGCAGTGGGCCCGGGGCATCGGTGAGCGGGTCTCGGACGGAGCGTTGGTGCTGATCGCGGTCGCCGCGGTGGCCACGTTCTTCGCGGCACGCGCCTGGCGCCGCCGCGGCAACGTACACGCGAACACGGCGCCGGAGACGAAGAGTTGAGCAAGACCGGCCTCGCCCGCGCACCTCAGGGTGTACGGGCGAGCCGGTCTCTCGAAACCGTCTTCAACTCCTCTGTTGAGTCAACGAGTTGGCGCTGGTCGCTATCCCTTGTTGTGTCCACCAGGGGCGTGACCGGCCGGGTTCTGGTTCTCGCTCTCCTGCGTCAGGCCGCCGTCGTTGTTGCAAGTGGGCTGCTGACCGCCGGGCTCGTGACCGCCGTTGTTGGTGCAGGACGTGTCCACTGGAGAGATCCTGGCCACCGCGTCTCCGGAGGCGCCAACCGTGCCGACTCCGAACGCGAACGCCGCGGCCGCGGCAGCGACTGCCGCACCTACCCTCTTGACCACCACACTGTTACTCATCCGCACTCGCCCTCCAGACTGCATGGGTGGGGCGACGTGTTCAGGCTGTCCCACTCTCGCGTAATGACTGACAGTGAACTTGCCCTGTTAACGCTCCTCTTGGGCAAATGCCTTTGTCAAGACATATGGGACAAAGAGCGGCAGTATCTGGCGCCTGGCGTGTTGTTGATGCTTCTAGTACGCCGCGGACGAGGCGCTGACCTGCGCCACAAGCTCCCGGCGTGCCCGCCGCCCTCGGCCGCTCGTCTCGCGGGCTGACCCTTTGTCTCGGGATTCGACATGGGGCGGCGGTACGCGTGCGGGCCGGTGTGCGCGCACGAGAGAGGCCCCGAGAAGTGATCTTCTCGGGGCCTCTTGCCCTGACGGGCGGTTGTGGCTGGGGCCGGGGTCGAACCGGCGACCTATCGCTTTTCAGGCGATCGCTCGTACCAACTGAGCTACCCAGCCACGAGATTCACGAGGAATCTCAGCGGTCCTGACGGGATTTGAACCCGCGGCCTCCACCTTGACAGGGTGGCGAGCACTCCAAACTGCTCCACAGGACCAAGCTGTTGCGCGACTAAGTGTCGCACAGGGTTGTGCGTGCCCCCAACGGGATTCGAACCCGTGCTACCGCCTTGAAAGGGCGGCGTCCTAGGCCGCTAGACGATGAGGGCTATCGACCCGCCGTGTGCGCTTCGCAGCGCGTCGGGGACGTGAGAAGCATACGGGGTGCGGGGAGCTATCGCCAAAACGGTTTACGGGGACGGGCTCGACGACCTGCCGGAGCGCTCCACCGAGGACTCCGACGAGGGCTTCGACGACGGTTTCGGAGAGAGGGGTGGTGACGGGGTCGCGCCGGGTTCGTTCTCCTCCGGCAGGTGGCGGCTGACCTCGGCGGTGGTGAGGCCGAGGCCGCCCAGCTCGATCTGGTCCCAGGCCTGCAGCCGCTTGGTGGTCCGGTCCAGGTAGAGCACCGAGGCGGTGACCGGGTCCGGCTCGTCGTCCTCGATCGCGCGCAGCCCACTGCCCCCGGTGGAGCCCTCGATCCGCAGCCGGGTGCCGCCGGGGAGCTGCTCCGTCTTCGGGTGGTGGACGTGGCCGGCCAGGACCAGTGGGACGTACCCGTCGGTCTGCCGGGCCGCGACCGGGTTGTGCGCGACGGCGATGTCCACGGGCGCGCCCACGGCCCGCTGGGCGCGCAGGGAACCGGCGAGGTAGCTGCCCGCCGTGCGTTCGGTCGGGTCGCCCCCGGCGACGACCGAGCGGTCGGGGGTGAACTGCGGGTCGCCGATGCCCGCGACGCGCAGCCCGCCGACGTTCACCGCGCTGCCCTCGTCCAGGACGCGCACGTTCTTCAGGCGTTCCAGGTAGCGCTGCGTCGTACGGGAGTCATGGTTGCCGCGCACCCATACGTACGGGGCGCCGAGGTCCTCGATCGGGTCGAGGAAGCCGTTCTCGGCGGCCGTGCCGTGGTCCATGGTGTCGCCCGAGTCGATGATCACGTCGATCTCGTACTGCTCCACGAGCGAGGCGATGATGTGCCAGCTCGCCGGGTTCAGATGGATGTCGGAAACGTGCAGCACGCGCGTGGTGGACGGGTCGGGGGCGTACGTAGGGAGGGTGGAGGTGGCGTCGTACAGCTTGGTGACGTTGGTGACCAGGCGCGCCAACTCCTTCTGGTAGGCGTCGAATTCGCTGACGATACTGCGGGCGTTGCCGACCACGGAGGGGGCGGAGGAGAGCAGTCCGGAGAAGCGGGGCTCCAGGACCGACTTGGGGTTCCAGGTGGCGAACGCGGTGGCCCCCGACGCGGCGAGCAGCGCAAGCGCGAGACCCCCGGCGGTGAGGGCGCGGCGCGGGCTGCGGTGGACGGCGAGGCTCAGCGCGCCGGCGCCCGCGACGACCGCGACGCAGGAGCTCAGCGCCAGGTCGCGGGCGCCGGTCTGGACGTCCCGGGCGACCTCGTCCTGCAGCCCGGCGAGCCGTTCGGGGTGGTCGACGAGGGCGCGGGCGCGGTCCGGGTCGAGGCTGTCGACGTCGACGTCGAGGCGGACCGGGGCGGTGTGGGAGTCGAGTTCGAGGGCGCCGAGCGGGGCGACGTTGATCTTCGTGCCGCCGTCGAGGGAGGGCCGTAGCGTCATCCGGGTGTCCATCGGGCCGACCGGGGCGCGCACGCTGCCGACGACAAGGAGACCGAGCCAGGCGCCGAGCAGCACCACCGCGACCGTGCCGAGGGCGCGGGCGAGGGGATGCGGCGCCTTGACGAGTTCGCTGACCGGCGGCGGACGGCGTGCGCGGTAGTGGCGTACGAACGCGGCCGGGGCGGTCCGTATCCGGTGCAAGACGCGTGGCGTGGCGGCGCGGGCGCTGGCCATTGGGCCCGTATGCCCACGCGCGCGGGTGGGTATGCCGGGGTGTGCCTGACAATGGAGTGGTGCTGGAGATGACGCGCGAGGAGTTCGAGGAACTGGTCGCCGAGGCGCTGGACAGGATCCCGCCGGAGCTGACACGGCTGATGGACAACGTCGCGGTGTTCGTGGAGGACGAACCCCCGGCCCAGGACCCGGAGTTGCTCGGGCTCTACGAAGGGACTCCGCTCACCGAGCGCGGCGAGTGGTACGCGGGAGTGCTGCCGGACCGCATCACGATCTACCTCGGTCCGACGCTGCGGATGTGCGCGTCGCGCGAGGACGTGGTGGCGGAGACGGAGATCACCGTGGTGCACGAGATCGCCCACCACTTCGGCATCGACGACGCCCGGCTGCACGCGCTCGGTTACGGGTGACCGGCTTGACCGGCTTGGGGGTTTTCGAGGTGTGATGCGGGGCGTGCGCGGTCCGCAACGCGCGGTCCGGGCGCCGGTGTGCGCGGCGTGTCCTCCTGTGGGCGGCGGGAGTTGGGCAGGAGAACCCCGTCCCCGCACCTCGGAGGTGCCCGCTCGTGCGCCAGTTGTACGTATCCGTTCGTCTGGCCGCGGCGCTGGTCGCCCTCGGCGTGAGCGCGGGGTGTGTGGCCGTCGACGGTGACGCCGAGGAGCCCGCTCCGGTCCGTAAGTCGGCGCCCGAGGCGGAGCGCGGCGGTGACCGGGGCGCGGGTCCCGGGCCGGACGGCGGCCCCGTGGTGAGCGGCGGCTCCGGGCACGGGGCGCAGGACGGGGGCGCGCGGCCCGGCGGGGACGGCGAGGCGGACCCGAGCGACCCGGCGGCCCCGTCGTCGGCCGCGACCCCGAGCCGTACGCCGGACCCGTCCGGGTCGACGCGGCCGACGCCGACCCGTACGGAGCCGACCCGTACGAAGCCGCCGGCCGAGCCCTCGGCCACGCCGCCGCCCTCGCAGAGCACACCGGGCACGCCGGGGGCGACGCCGACGCCGCAGCCGTCCACGGCAGAGCCGTCCTCGTCGGCCGCGCACCGTACGCAGTCGACGTTCGACGGGCCGGGCGGTGGTGATGTCGGCGACATCGAGGACGCCTCGTTCCAGGGCCGCGAGCCGTCGCCGCAGGCCGGGCCTTCCTGAGCTGCCGAAGGTGACGTTCGGGGGCATTTGTGCAGGTCAGCGCGACGGTTTGCCAGGCGTGGGTGTAGGTGCGTACAGTGGTAGATCGTTTGATCCCATTTGCCCGGCGCCAGCATCGAAGAGCGCCGTGTGGCGCGTACTCTCCCTAGCCGTGGCTGACCGCATTGAGGCGGTCGAATTGCGATTCACGGAGTTTGGGCGCGTGCCGAGACTCCGGAAGGTTTCGCATTTCGCATGTCCACTTTCAGTACTGAGCACTCCGTCCTGCCCGAGAACGACGCGGACGAGGCTGTCGTGACCGCCGCTGTCGCGACCGAGGCCCCCGCCGCCGACGTGGCCCCCGAGGCTCCTGAGGTTCCCGAGGTTCCCGAGATCACCTTCGGCGACCTGGGACTGCCCGAGGGCGTCGTCCGCAAGCTCGCGCAGAACGGCGTCACCTCGCCCTTCCCGATCCAGGCCGCGACCATCCCGGACGCCCTGGCCGGCAAGGACATCCTCGGCCGTGGCCGTACCGGCTCCGGCAAGACCCTCTCCTTCGGTCTCCCGACCCTGGCCACGCTGGCCGGCGGTCACACCGAGAAGAAGAAGCCCCGCGCGGTCATCCTGACCCCGACCCGCGAGCTGGCGATGCAGGTCGCCGACGCCCTCCAGCCCTACGGCGACGTGCTCGGCCTCAAGATGAAGGTCGTCTGCGGCGGTACGTCGATGGGCAACCAGATCTACGCCCTGGAGCGCGGCGTCGACGTCCTCGTCGCCACCCCGGGCCGACTGCGCGACATCATCAACCGTGGCGCCTGCTCCCTGGAGAACGTCCAGGTGGCCGTCCTCGACGAGGCCGACCAGATGTCCGACCTGGGCTTCCTGCCCGAGGTCACCGAGCTGCTGGACCAGGTCCCGGCCGGCGGCCAGCGGATGCTGTTCTCGGCCACGATGGAGAACGAGATCTCCACCCTGGTCAAGCGCTACCTGACCAACCCGGTGACGCACGAGGTCGACAGCGCCCAGGGCAACGTCACGACCATGACGCACCACATCCTCATCGTGAAGCCGCGCGACAAGGCTCCGGTCACCGCCGCGATCGCCGCGCGCAAGGGCCGCACGATCATCTTCGTCCGCACCCAGCTGGGCGCCGACCGCATCGCGGAGCAGCTGCGCGACGCCGGTGTGAAGGCCGACGCGCTGCACGGCGGCATGACGCAGGGCGCGCGTACCCGCACCCTCGCCGACTTCAAGGACGGTTACGTCAACGCGCTCGTCGCGACCGACGTCGCCGCCCGCGGTATCCACGTCGACGGCATCGACCTGGTCCTGAACGTGGACCCGGCCGGCGACCACAAGGACTACCTGCACCGCTCGGGCCGTACCGCTCGCGCGGGCCGCTCCGGCACGGTCGTGTCCCTGTCCCTGCCGCACCAGCGGCGCCAGATCTTCCGGCTGATGGAGGACGCGGGCGTCGACGCCTCGCGCCACCTCATCGGCCAGGGCGGCGCGTTCGACCCCGAGGTCGCCGACATCACCGGTGCCCGGTCGCTGACCGAGGTGCAGGCCGACTCCGCGGACAACGCCGCGAAGCAGGCCGAGCGCGATGTCTCCGACCTCACCAAGGACCTGGAGCGCGCGCAGCGTCGGGCGACCGAGCTGCGCGAGGAGGCCGACCGCCTCACGGCGCGCGCCGCGCGTGAGCGGGGCGACGACCCGGAGCAGGCCGTCGCCGCGGCCGCCGAGGCGAGCGCCGCCGAGGTCGAGGTTCCGGAGCCCCGTGAGGCCGTGCGCGAGGTGCGGGAGCCGCGCGAGTCCCGCGACGAGCGTCCCTCGTACGACCGCCGTGACCGTCGGGACGACCGGGGCAACTTTGACCGGCGTGACCGTCGGGACGACCGCGGTGGCGACCGTGGCGGTTTCAACCGTGACCGTCGCGACGACCGTGGTGGTCAGGGTGGCGGTTTCAACCGTGACCGTCGTGATGACCGTGGTGGCCGTTCGTTCGAGCGTCGCGATGACCGTGGTGGTCAGGGTGGCGGTTTCAACCGTGACCGTCGTGATGACCGTGGTGGCCGTTCGTTCGAGCGTCGCGATGACCGTGGTGGCCAGGGCGGTGGCTTCAACCGTGACCGCCGTGAGCACCGTGGCGCCGGCGACCGTCCGTTCAACCGCGACGACCGCCCCTTCAACCGTGACCGCCGTGAGCACCGCGGTGGCAGCGACCGTCCGTTCAACCGCCGTGACGACCACCGCGGTGGCACCACCGGCTCCGTCGGCCGCCGCGACGACAAGCCGCGCTGGAAGCGCAACGGCTGATCCGGTCGGCATCACCGTCTGACATGAAGCGGGCCCACTCCCCGGAGCGGGCCCGCTTCCGTGTCCCGGCACCGATACCCGATCGGCTCTCTCCGCTCCTGCGGCTATGCTCGGGGGAGCGTTGACGCGGGCCGTTAGCTCAATTGGCAGAGCAGTGGACTTTTAATCCATTGGTTGTGGGTTCGAGTCCCACACGGCCTACAGCGCGCGGGTCTTGGGGGAAACCCTTCTGACCTGCCGAACAGCGCCCGACTCCACCACGGTGGGGTCGGGCGCTGTTGTGTTGAGAGACCCCTCCCGGCACCGCTCGCCGACGGGCTCAACTGGGCGGCGCGGCAGCCCCGTTCGCGTGCCGGGCGAGGAGAAGTGAGCCCGAAGGCGCCGCGTCAGGTGCCGAGGTCGCGCCAGTCCTTGTCGTACTCCCGGTCGAACTTCAGCTCGCAGGAGTGCCGGTCGGCGTCGCTGCGGGCCTCGCGCAGGCACTGCTTGAAGTCCTCGACCGAGTCGGAGTTCCACAGTGCGAGGCCCACGACGAGGATCAGGCCGGCGCCGATCATGGCCAGGGCGCCCAGGACGGCGCCGCCGACGGCCATGCCGCGACCGGACCCGGGGCCGCTTCGTCCGCGCAGCGCCGCCACGATGCCGAGGACGACGGCGAGCAGCCCGAGCAGGAATCCGCCCACGACGGTCCAGAACAGCGCGCACGCGACGATGCCGAGGACGAGTGCCGAGATGGCCAGGCCCCGGCTCGCTCCTGGCGATGTCGATCGCGGTGGCTGGTGCGGCCGTTGCTGCCAGCCCTGTGCGCCGTCGCCCGCGTCCTGTCCCGCTCCGGCCATCGTCCGACCTCGACTTCCGTGCTGCCCCGAGCCCGTCACCCCATGGTCGCCACGGGGCGCGGCTCACGCAGCCGGAGAAGCGGTCGCGGACATGCATAAGGCCCGACACATCGAAATGTGTCGGGCCTTATGTCTTCAGTAGCGGGGACAGGATTTGAACCTGCGACCTCTGGGTTATGAGCCCAGCGAGCTACCGAGCTGCTCCACCCCGCGCCGCTGAACACAACTATACGCCATCCTGGTGACCCCTCACGCCACCCCGCGTACGAGGCCGGGAGCCCTCCCCGTAACCCGGACGGCGGTCAACGAGTCGCCCGCCGAGCAGAGGGCCGGAACCCTGGGTGGGAGCGGCAGTGGTCCGCCGGACGGACGCGGACGGGGCAGGAGACGACCGGTGGGGCAGCGACGAGCGCGAGGGCGGCGGCGGGGTGGGAACCGTCGCGGTGCGGGCGGTCGGCCGCTCCGTGGCGATCGCCGTGCGCCGCGGCCCATCGTGCACGCGCACGCTTTCGTACGGGTGCTGCCCGCGCTGCTGCTCGCCGTCGGTCTGGTCACGGCGCTGCTCACCCCGCCCCGCTTCACGGCCGCCCCGCTGTTCTCGGCGGCTCCGCTGATCGCGGCCCCGTTCTTCGGCCTGGCGGGCACGGTGCTCACCGGACTCGCCGCCTCCGCCAGTCTCTTCGTGCTTCAAGTGCACTACGGGACGGTGGGGCGTCCCCAGGAACTCACCGAGCTCATCAACGTGGTCACGGTCTCCGGCCTCGCCGTCCTCATCAACGTCGTCGTACGACATCGCAGCGAGAAGCTCGCCTCCGCGCACGAGATCGCCGAGGCCGCCCAGCGTGCCGTGCTGCCCGAACCGGCGTCCCGGATCGGTGGTTTGGAGGTGGCGGCGCGGTACGAGGCGGCGCAGGCCAACGCGTTCATCGGCGGCGACCTGTACGCGGTGCAGGAGACCCCGCACGGCGTACGGCTCGTCGTGGGCGACGTGCGCGGCAAGGGGCTCGGCGCGGTGGAGGCGGTGGCCGTGGTGATCGGGGCGTTCCGGGAGGCCGCCGAGCAGGAGGCGACGCTGGAGGCGGTGGCGCAGCGCCTGGAGCGCGCGCTGGCGCGGGAGGGCACCCGGCGCGACGGCCTCGACGCCTTCGAGGGGTTCACGACCGCGGTGCTCGCCGAGATGCCGCACGGGCAGGAGGTCGTACGGTTCATCAACCGCGGCCACCCGGAGCCGCTGCTGCTGCTCGCCGACGGGACGCTGCGGGAGCTGGAGGTGGTCGAGCCCGCGTTGCCGCTCGGGATGGGCGACTTGGCGTCCTGGCCCGACCGCGCGGGTGAGTCGGGCTTCCCCGGCGGCGCGACGCTGCTTTTCTTCACCGACGGGCTTTCGGAGGCGCGGGACGAGGCGGGGGTGTTCTACGACCCGGCGGCCCGGCTCAGGGGGCGGGTGTTCCCGGCGCCGGACGCGCTGCTTGCCGCGGTGGCCGAGGAGGTGCGGGCGCATACCGGGGGCGGTGGTATGACCGACGACATGGCGCTGCTCGCGGTGCGGCGGCCGGCCTCAGCACCCGTCGAGGGGCCCTCGCGGATCACGCTCAGTGAGTGAAGGGCAGCCCTCCGCATAACAAATGACGCACCGTCAGAATTCAGGGCCGCTAAGAGCGCATGAAAGCAGTGGTCAACTCGCCCGGTTCCGACCCCTGGTGTCCGATAAGCACTGGCCAAAGCCATGAACGATCAGTCGGAACAGCTTGGAATCCGATGCCGCTGTCTATTAACGTTCGATAACGCAGCGCGGTCGTCCCAGCCGTCACAAGAGTCGGCTCCGTGCGCACACGCTTAATCCCGCAAGGGAGCCGGGGAACCACCAACTTGGGGTGAATCGGGCACCTTTCACCGCGACTGCCTCCAGTGGAGGCGGCCACGGCGAGTGAGGCGCCCGTAGGAAACCTTCCTGTTCCGAACCCGTCAGCTAACCCGGTAGGCGAGAAGGAAGGAAAGGAGTGCGCCCCCGTGGCGACACCCGCAAGCCGAGCCCGGAGTGGCTACGAACCCTCGTATTTCCCGGACGGTGACCAGGCGTTCGGGCACGACGAGGAGCCCTGGGAAGAGTGGAACCCCACTGAGGAGTCCATTCGTCCCGTGCGTGGCCGGCACCGCGTCGGCAAGCAGCGTGGCGGCTTCGCGCGCAGCTCCACCGTGCTCGGCGTCGGCGTCATCGCCGCAGTCGGCGCCGGTGGCATAGCGACCGCCAAGGACCGCCCGCCGGTACCGATCTCGATGCCCGACCTGTCCGGAGTCACCGACTCGCTGCCCGACGCCGAGTCGCTTCCCGGGGTCGGCTCGCTGATCTCCGACGACTCCGGTTCGGACGACGCCGGCGACGACTTCTCCGGTGTCACCCAGGCCACCGCCGCCTCCGGCGCCCCGGTGGCGCAGCTCGGCGGCGAACCGCAGGCCGCCTCCGCCGACGCCGGTGAGGCCCTGCGCACCCGCATCATGCAGCAGGCCGAGTCGAAGCAGGACGAGGCCGCGGCGGCCGAGCAGACCGCCGCCGCCGACGCCGCCGCGAAGGCCGCCGCCGAAGAGGCCGAGAAGCAGCAGACCGAGGCCGAGCGGAAGGCCGCCGAGGCCAAGCGGAAGGCCGAGGAGGAGGCGAAGCGCAAGGCGGAGGCCGAGCGTCTCGCCAAGCTCGCCCGCAGCTTCGCCGTCCCGCTCTCCTCGTACACCATCACCACCACGTACGGGCAGGCCGGTTCCATGTGGTCGTCCGGCTACCACACGGGTCTGGACTTCGCCGCCCCGACGGGTACGCCGATCAAGTCGGTCCACACCGGCACCGTCAAGGAGGCCGGCTGGTCCGGTAGTTACGGCTACCGCACGGTGGTCGAGCTGGAGGACGGCACGGAGCTGGCGTACAACCACCAGTCCTCGATGAACGTCAGCGTGGGCCAGAAGGTCTCCACCGGCGATGTCATCGGACGGGTCGGTTCCACCGGCAACTCCACCGGGCCGCACCTCCACTTCGAGGTCAAGACCCCGGCCGGCGACCTGATGGACCCGGCCGCCTTTCTCCGCGACAAGGGCGTCAGCATCTGACCCGCTGAGTTCCACCGGTTCCGGTGGCCCTGGCGCACTACCCCCCGACGTCAGGGCTGCCGGTACGAGGCATGCATCGGTGAGGTGAGGCATGTCCTCGACAGTGCCGCCGAGCGGGTCGGTGCGGTCCGTGCGCCTGTGCGCGCGGGCCGGTCACCTGGTAATCCGTACACGTTCCGCGCTCACGCGCGCGTCCGTGCCGGAATACGCCCGCCGGCGGCGGCTGTTGACCCCTTCATGACTGCTCTACGCCCCCTCGGTTCCTCCGACCTCTCGGTCTTCCCGCTCGCCCTCGGCGGCAATGTCTTCGGCTGGACCGCGGACCAGGACCGCTCCTTCGCCGTACTCGACGCCTACACCGAGGCCGGCGGCAACTTCATCGACACCGCCGACGTCTACTCCGCCTGGGTCTCCGGCAACAGCGGCGGCGAGTCCGAGACGATCATCGGCAACTGGCTTGCCGCGCGCGGCAATCGCGATGACGTCGTCATCGCCACCAAGGTCGGCGGCCGCGAGGACCTGCGCGGCCTGGCCGCCCCCACCATCAAGGCCGGTGCCGAGGAGTCCCTGCGCCGCCTGGGCACCGACTACATCGACCTCTTCTACACGCACTTCGACGACCCGGCCGTGCCGGTCGAGGAGATCGTCACCGCCCTCGACGAGTTGGTCCGCGCGGGCACCGTGCGCGCCGTCGCGGCCTCCAACATCTCGCCCGAGCGGCTGCGCGAGTCCCTCGAGTTCGCCGAGCGCGAGGGCCTCGCCCGCTATGTCGCGCTCCAGCCGCACTACAACCTCGTCTCCCGCGACACGTACGAGGGCCCGCTCCAGGAGATCGCCTCCCGGTCCGGTCTCGCAGCGGTGCCGTACTACGCGCTCGCCTCCGGCTTCCTCACCGGCAAGTACCGTCCGGGTGCCGCCGTGGACAGCGCGCGGGCGCAGAGCGCGGGCGGTCACCTGGAGACGGAGCGCGGCGCGAAGGTGCTCGCCGCCCTCGACCGGGTCGCCGCCGCCCATGACGCGGAGCTCGCCACGGTCGCGCTCGCCTGGCTCGCGGCCCGGCCGACCGTGGTCGCCCCGATCGCCTCGGCGCGTACGGTCGAGCAGCTTCCCGCGCTGCTCAAGGTGGCTGAACTCGAGCTCACCGATGCGGAGTTGGCGGACCTTACGGCTGCTTCGGCTTGAGGGTTCGCCTGAGGGATCGCCTGAGGGTTCGCTCGGGCTGAGGGCGGCTTCGGGGCGCTCTCGGGCCTGACCGCGCGTTCAGATCTAGCGGTACGGGTTGTGCGCCGGGTGCGGTGCCTGCGGGGCGTACGCGGGGCGCGGTACGTACGGGAGGTAGGGGGCGGCCTGGGCGTACGGGTTCGGGGGCGTGGCTGCGTACGGGTTCGGGTTCGCGTACGGGTACGGGCTCGCGTACGGGCGGGGTCGTGGTGCCGGGAGGGGGGCGGTCGCCTGCGCCGCGTATGCCAGGGCGGGTCTGGCGATCTGGCGGCGCAGCCATATCTCGCCGAGCAGTTCCTGCTCGCGGGCTATGAACTCCGGGCCCGCGCGGCCGCGTCGGCCCCGGTGCCGCAGGAACGCGAGGGACGTGGCGAACGCCTCGTACTCCTCGACGACCTGGGCCGCGGACGGGCCGCCGCTGAGTGCCGCGTGTTCGCGGGCGATCCTGCGGGCGCGCATCGAGGACAGCGCGTACGCCTCGTGCGGGCCGATCCAGCCGGCCGCGGCGTAGACCGGCAGCTCTGCTCTGACCAGGCGGAGTTCGCGCTGGCGGGTCCAGACGGTCAGCCAGGTCAGCAGGGCGAACGCGGGGACCATGAAGCCGACGTACACCGCGAGGAAGCCGAGGTTCCCGAAGACCGCCGAGCTGTTCCACGCGGAGTGCATGGCCATCGCCAGGAGCAGTCCGACGAGCGGCAGCAGTACGCGGCGGGCGCGCAGCCGTTGGGCGGAGAGGGCCGCGATGCCGAAGCCGAGGCCGGTGAGCACCGTGAACAGCGGGTGCGCGAAGGGCGACATCACGATGCGGACGAAGAAGGTCGCGGCGGTCACGGAGTCGAGGGCGAGGCCGTGGATGCCGCTGGCCTCGTCGGTGCCGTAGGCGTTGCCGAGGTAGAGGATGTTCTCGGTGAACGCGAAGCCGGTGGCGGTGACTCCGGCTATCACCACACCGTCCACGATGCCGGTGAACTCGCGTCTGCGGAACAGGAAGACGAGCAGGACGGCCGCTGCCTTGGCCGTCTCTTCGACGACCGGGGCTATCACGGTCGCGCCGAGGGTGTCGGCGCTCGCGGGGTCGGCGGTGGCGGTCGCTATCCAGCGGGTGGCGAAGGAGTTCGCGACGATCGCTATGAGGGCGGCCGCGCAGGCGCCCCAGGCGAAGGAGAACACCAGGTTCCGCCAGGGGCCGGGCTCCACCCGGTCCAGCCAGCGGAACGCGGCCAGAAGTAGCGGCACCGGCAGCGTCGCCAGACCGAGTCCGACGAGGAAGCCCTCGGTGCCGGTCTGCTCCCGCACCAGCGCCAGGATCACCAGGCCGGAGAGCGCGAGCAGGACGCCGAGCACCCAGGCCTTGGCCGAGCGCCGCTGCCACCAGTGCGCGGGCCTGCCGGGCCGCGGTCCTGCGGGGCCGGGCCGCGGTGCGTGGGGCAGGGGCGCGACGGTCACGCCGTTGACCCTAACGAGCGACGGGCCGCCACCGCGACGGTGCCTACGACTCCGGCCGGGATGGGGCGGAATTCGTGCGGTGACGGGTGGGTTCGGGTAGGGGTGCCCGCTAGGTTCCGTCTTCCGCCTTCCGGTTTCCGTACGGAGCGGCTTCAGGTTCCGGTTTCCGTACTGGCGGGTTCCGTTGCCTGTACGTACGGGCGGCTTCCGTGGTCCGTGTGGAGCGGCTTCAGCTTTCCGTGCGGCGGAACAGCAGGTCGTGCACCACGTGGCCCTTGTCCAGGCCCTGGCCCTCGAAGCGGGTCAGGGGGCGGAAGGCGGGGCGCGGTGCGTACCCGCCGTCCTCCTGGGTGTTGACGTAGTCGGGGTGCGCGGTGAGCACGTCCAGCATCTGTTCCGCGTACTCCTCCCAGTCGGTCGCGCAGTGCACCAGGGCGCCCGGCTTGAGGGCACGCGCGGCCAGCGTGAGGAACTCAGGCTGGATCAGGCGGCGCTTGTGGTGGCGCTTCTTCGGCCAGGGGTCGGGGAAGTAGACGCGCAGTCCGTCGAGGGAGGCCGCAGGGAGCATCTCGCGGAGCAGGATGATCGCGTCGCCGTTGGCCACCCGGACGTTGCTCAGACCGCCGCGCTCGGCGAGGCCGAGGAGGTTGCCCATGCCGGGGGTGTGCACGTCGACGGCGAGGATGCCGGTCTCCGGGTCCTCGGCCGCCATCTGCCCGGTGGCCTCGCCCATCCCGAAGCCGATCTCCAGGACGACCGGCAGACCGTCGAACATCTCGTCCAGGTCGAGCGTGCTCCGGCCGTCGATGTCGAAGCCCCACTTGGGCCACAGCCGTTCCAGGAAGTCGGCCTGGCTGGTGGTGACCCGGCTGCGGCGCGGCTGGAAACTCCGGATCCGGCGCTCGTGATGCGAACCCGCGGGGTCCGGCGCGGGACCGTCGGGGAAGCGCGGCTCCCCCTTGGGCCGGGCCCGGCGGGACGGGTCCGCGTCCGCGTGTGCTGCGGCTGCCGGTGCTTCGGTGGCCGACGCGTCGGCTTCCCGTGCTTCGGTGGCAGGGCCGGCGGTGGCCGGACGGTCGGGCTTCGGTCCGTCGGTCGTCGTGCGGCCGGTGGTCGTCACACCGGCCGTCGGGCCGTCGGGCTGCGGGGCGGCTTCGGGCGCGTGGAAATCAGACACAGTGAGGGCGATTTTACGGGGCCGGGCGGAGGGGGTGCGTC
>NZ_JAAAHS010000152.1 GCF_009908195.1 Streptomyces boluensis
GGTCGGGGAGGCGGTGGCCCGCCACAGGCCGCGCCAGGACAGGGCGACGGCGCCGACGAGCAGCGCGTTGCGGGCCAGCAGGACGAGGCAGCCGGTCCAGGTGCCGGCGATGACATCGGCGTACAGCAGCGGGTACGCGAGCGTGCTGACCGCCGCCGCGGCGGCGACGAGTGCGGCCGCGGGGCGCTGGCTGGTCGCGCGTGAGGTGAGGCAGACGGCCGCGAGGCCGAGCAGCCAGATGAGGTACTGCGGGCTGATCACCCGGCTCGTGACGGTGAACAGCAGCACCGCGCACAGCGCCGCGTCGAAGGGCGTGGCCTCGGTCCAGCGCCGCGCCCGTACCCGCCACAGGAGCAGCGCCGCGCAGGCAAGGCCGGTCGCGAGCAGCGAGGCGTGCGCCACGGTGGCGACGTACGGGCCGGTGAACTCCATCGCGCCGAACTGGTACCGCACCTCAAGGGGCACCCCCGCGCGCCGCGCGAACGCGAGCAGCGTGCCGCCGAGCGACTCGATCTGCACGCCGCGCCCGCCCTGTTGGCGCAGGAACGCGAAGGGGTGGTCGAAGACGGCGGCCAGTACGAGCAGCAGCGCCGCCGCCGAGGCGAGCGCCGCACCCCAGCACGCGCGCGTGGTGCGGCCGCGCGGGGCGCCGAGCAGCGTGAGCGCGGGCCAGACCTTGACCAGCGCGCCGAGCGCGGCGAGCGCCCCGGCGGCGCGCGGCCGGTTCGTCAGGGCCAGCAGGGACAGTACGGCGAGGGCGGTGACGTGCAGGTCGTACCGGGCGAGCGGGATGTGCAGGAGCAGCGGCAGGCCGCCGACCCAGAGCGCCGCGCCGAGCAGGCTGCGCCCGGGGCGGTGGCCCGCGCGGACCAGGGCGTACGCGACCACCGCGTCCGCGAGCAGCGCCACCGCGACGAAGCCCTGGAAGTAGCTGAGTCCGGGCAGCGCGCCGGGCAGCAGGAGAACCGGTCCCGCGGCGGGCGGGTACTGCCACAGCGGGTCGTCGAGCGGGAACCCGCCCTGGGCGAGCACCCCGTACCAGTGGAAGTACAGCTCGTGCACCTCGCGCGCGATGCCGCCGACGCCGAGCGGGAAGCGGCCGTCGAGCGCGAGCAGAACCAGCATCAGGGCACGGGTCGCCAGCCAGCAGACGGCCAGGGCGGCCAGGGCGAGCAGGGCGCGGCGGCGCGGAGAGCCGGCTCCCGCGCGCGTGCCGCTCGGCGGCGGGTCGGAGTGCGGCGGCGCGTGCGGGCGTGTGGTGGTCATCGGCGGCAGCGTAGATCCCGAACTATCTGATGCCTCGTCAATCCACAGAAACCTTGGGTTAATCACACAAAATAGGGCGCATGCAGGTCACGACTCTCCGCGCGGCCCTCGCGGCCGGACCGTCCGCCCCGGCCACCGCGCCGGGCCTCGTACGCACCGCATGGACGGCGCTCACGGCCAGACCGGCCACGACCGCCGTCCTACTGCCCGCCGCCACCATGTTCGTCCTCGGCCTCTGGGGCCTCGACCGCGACTCGATGTGGCGCGACGAAGGAGTCACCCACCAGGTCGCCACCCGCTCGCTCCCGGAGATCGTGCGGCTGCTCGGCAGCGCCGACGCCGTCCACGGTCTCTACTACCTCCTCATGCACGTCGTGCTCTCCGTGCACCCCGGCGAGGTCGCGCTGCGGCTGCCGTCGGTGCTCGCCGGGGCCGCCACCGCCGCCCTCGTGGCCGCGCTCGGGGTGCGGCTCGCCCGCCCCCGCGTCGGCCTCTGGGCGGGCCTCCTCTACGCGGCGACGCCGCTCACCGGGTACTACGCGCAGGAGGGCCGGTCCTACGCGCTCGTCGCGGCCGGGGCCACCGGCGCGACCCTGCTCCTGGAGCGCGCCGTGCGCCACGCGCGCGTGCGGGACTGGTGCCTGTACGGGGCGGTCGTCGTCGGCACCGTGCTGCTGCACGAACTCGCCGCACTGCTGCTGCTCGCGCACGCCGTCACGCTGCTGCTCTCCTGGCGCCGCCTCGACCGGCAGGTGTGGCGCTCCTGGGCGGTCTGCGCCTGCGCGTCGCTCACCGTGCTGCTGCCGCTCGCCCGGCTCACGCTCGGGCAGGGCGAGAGTGCCGCGTGGCTCGGAGGCCCGGAGGAGGGCGGCGCCGCCTCGCTCCTCAAGGCCGTCGCCGGGCCGACCGAACTCGTGCTCACCGGGGCCCTGTTGCTCGCCTGTGTGGCGCTCAACTCGCCCCTGGAGCGCACCGGCCGGCTCTCCCTCAACGCGGTCGCGCTGCCCCTCATGGTGCTGCCGCCCGCCGTCCTGATCGTCGCTTCCCAGTACACGCCGCTGCACCACGACCGCTATCTGTACTTCGCGCTCGCGGGCGCGCCGCTGATGGCCGCCGCCGGTGCCGAACGGATCGCTCGCGGGGTGCGGATGCTGCGCTCCCGTTCCGGGCGCCGCGCGGGTGGCGCGCTGTTCGGCGCCGCGGTGGTCGGCCTGGCCTTCTGCTGGCAGCTGCCGCTGCACCGGGCCGACCGGACCACGGAGCAGCGCCCCGACGACCCGGCGGCGGTCGCGGGCCTCGTGGACCGCCAACTCGGCCACGGCGACGCGATGTTGTACCTGCCGTCGGCCGGGCGGCGTACGGCACTCGCCTACCCGGACGCGTTCCGGGGCACCAAGGACGTCGCCCTCGCGCGTACGGCGGTGGCCTCGGGGACGCTGTACGGCGAGGAGACCGGCGCCCGCGAACTGCGCAATCGGCTCGCCGGTCTCGAACACGTCTGGCTGCTCGCCGAGCCGTACGCGGCGCTGCCCGAGTGGGAGCCCGGTGACGCGACGGAGCGGGCCAAGCTGACGGTGGTGAGCGAGGAGTTCCTGCTCCGGGACGAATTCCCCACGCGCAGCGGGGTGTTGCGCCACTACATCCGCCGCCCGGCGGACAAGCCGGTCGGCTGGCCGCCGCCGGCCGAGTAGTAGTCAGGTCCGCGGTGACACGGGAAGGGGCCCGGGGCGACAAGCCCCGGGCCCCTTTCGCTCGAAGCGGCTCGCAGCGGCTCGCAGCGGCTGGAAGCGGCGACCGGGCGCAGGTACGTTCTGGCCATGGTTGACGACTGGCGTAAGGATCGGATCGGGAGTGCTCTGCGGGGCGAGAACCCCACTGTGCTGCGGCGGTTGGACGCGGGCTTCGCCGTGATCGGTGATGTGCAGTTCCTGCCGGGCTACTCGGTGCTTCTGGTGGACGACCCCGCGGTGGAGCGGCTGTCCGAGCTGCCCAGGGATAAGCGGCTGGCGTTCCTGTCCGACATGGACCGGCTGGGAGAAGCGGTCGAGCGGGCGTGCCGCCGTACGGACGAGGCTTTCCGGCGGGTCAATCTGGAGATCCTCGGCAACACCGACGGGTTCCTGCACGCGCATGTGTGGCCACGGTTCGAGTGGGAGCCGGCCGAGCTTGTGGGGAGGCCCGTCTGGCTCCATCCCCGCGACAGGTGGGCCGACGAGCGGTACGCACTCGGTCCGCGGCACGACCCGTTGCGCGCGGTGATCGGGGACGAGCTGGACCGGCTGCGCTCGACGGACCCGTAGTCATCCCGTGGCCTTGACGCCGGGCACCCGTGCAAGGACCTCGCCCGTCTCCGCGCTCCACGCGACCACCACCGCCTCCTTCGGGGCCTTGTGGTCCGGGGTGAGGAGGAGCCAGCGGACGCGGTAGCGGCGGGCGATCCCGGTGCGTTCCGCGCGGGTGGAGTCCGCCGCCAGGTAGCGGTCCACGTCGCGCTGGCGGGCGTTGCGTTCCGGTTCCGGCAGGGACGCGTCCGGCCAGGCGGGGGCGACCAGGTTCGGGCCGTAGCCGGGCAGGGAGCGGGACGGGCGGTAGCCGTCGGTGATCACGACCTCGCCGGGGCCGATGTGCCGGGCCGCCCACGCGTACTCGGGCCAGCGCGGCGGCTGGTCGAGGCCGACCGGGTCGAGCGTGCGGGGCAGCACCGCGCCGCCCTGCACGAGGAAGCCGAGGGCCACGCCGACCGCCGCGGCCTGGGCCAGGAAGCGCCGGTACGCGGGCCACGGCCGGGGCTCGGCCAGCTCCACGGCGAGCGCGAACTGCAGGGGTACCAGGGTGAGTCCGAGGATCCGGCCGTACGTGTAGTGGCCGCTGAACCAGCCGTACGCGATCACCGCGACCTCGGTGGCGAACATCAGGACCAGGGGGTCGCGGCGGTCCCGGCGCCACCGCAGCCACAGCGCGGGAAGGCCGATCAGGGCCAGCCAGAAGCGCGCCTCAAGCTCGGTGTAGAGCTGCTTGTGGATCCAGTCGACGCTCTGGTCCCCGACGAGCGAGAACACGCTGTAGTAGGGCCACGTCAGGGCGAGCAGGACCGCCGTCCCGCCCGCCAGCGCCCAGAGCGCCACTACGCGCGCGTGCCACCCGCGCCGGCGGCCGGCCACGAACGCGGCCACGCCGATCATCGCCGCCACCGCCGAGATCGGGTGCACGAGCAGCACGAGACCGCACAGGGCGCCGAGTCCCGCGTACGCGAAGGGGGAGCCGCCCGAGCGGGCCAGGCGGGCTGTCAACGCCCAGGCCCAGAAGGCGAGTCCGATGCCGAACGTGGACGGGAACGGCAGGTGCCCGGTCATCGACATCAGGCCGAGGTACCCGCTCCACCAGGCCATCCGCGTGCCCCAGAGCAGCACCATCAGGCCGAGGGCCAGGACCGGTGCCCAGGGGCGCGGGGAGAGGGCCTTCACGGCGCGGTTCAGGCCGGTCAGCAGGAGGAGGAGGTTGAGCGGGCCGGTGAGTTTGACGACCTGCCAGCCCGCGAGTCCGGTGAACTGCGCGAACAGGCCCTGCGCCACGGCGTACGGCGAGTAGTACGCGCTGCCCGCGCCCGGCAGGTCGGCCATCGGGTGGGACGGGTGCAGCAGATCCGCCTTGAGCCGCTCCACCACGGCCGCGTGCTGCCCGAAGTCGCAGCACATCGGCACCCGCCAGGCGGCCGCCGACATCAGCACCCAGAAGAGGGCACCGAACACCAGGTAGGGGCTGGGGCGCAGGGAGCGGTGGCCGCCGAGCACGGCCGTCGCGCCCCGCACCACGCGCGCGTAGCGACGGTTTTCGGTGCGGGTGGGCGTGGGAGTGGTCGTGCTCATCGCAGCAGCCTGTCCGCGACCCGGCCCGCCGCCCGCCCGTCGTCCAGGTCGCAGTAGGCCTGCCGGAACGTCCCGTACGCGTCCGCGTGGCGCTCGGCCACCGCGTCCAAGTCGCCGAGTGCGGCGGCGAGTTCGGCGGTGGAGGTGAGCAGCGGGCCGGGCGCGCGGGTCTCCAGGTCGAGGTAGAAGCCGCGCACCGTGTCCCGGTAGTGCTCCAGGTCCGGGGTGTGGAAGAGCATCGGTCTGCCGGTGTGCGCGAAGTCGAACATCAGGGCCGAGTAGTCGGTCACCAGGACGTCCGCGACCAGGAGCAGTTCGGCCGGCTGCGGATGATCGCTCACGTCGCGGACGAAGGGCGCGCGCCCGCCGGTCAGCCGGCCGGAGGTGAGCGGGTGGCGGCGGACGAGGAGCGTGTGGTCGGCGCCGAGAGCCGCCTCCAACTCACCGAAGTCCAGGGTCTGTTCGTAGCGGAAGCGGCCTCGGGTGTGCGCCAGGTGGTCGCGGTACGTGGGGGCGTACAGGACGGTTCTGCGGTGCTCGTCGAGGCCGAGTTCGGCGCGTACCCGGTCGGCGACCTTGTCCCGGTCGTCCGCGAAAAAGAGGTCGTTGCGCGGCGAGCCGGCCTGGAGGATCTCGCCCTGATAGGCGAGCGCGCGGGTCATGTGCGGGATGGCGTACCGGTTCGGCGTGACGAGGACGCTCCACTGGGCGGAAAGGCGGGGCAGCGCGTCGAGGTGGGTGTGGTCGGCGTAGAGCGTGTCCGTGAGGTCGGTGCCGATGCGCTTGAGCGGGGAGCCGTGCCAGGTCTGTACGACGGTCTGGCCGTCGCGCCGCTCGAACCAGTCGGGCAGGTGGCCGTCGGTGACGATGTGGCGGCTGCGGGCCAGCGCCTCGTACCAGGCGGCGCTGTGCCGTTCGACGCCGCGCGCGGCGGGCGGTACGCGGGTCTGCTGGTCGTCGGTGACCCACAGGTGCTCGGTCTCTGCGCCGCGCCGCACCAGCTCCTCGTGGACGGCGCGCGGCGAGCCGCCGTCGAAGTACAACACCACGTCGTGCAGCGGGAGTTGACGCTGCGCCGGGTAGGACGTGGCGCGCAGCCGCTCGCGGCGGTAGGCGCCGCGCTCCTCGGGGGGCAGGACCGGGCCCGAGTCGATCAGCAGCCGGTCGCCGAAGCGGCGGTCGGCGGCGTACTCGCGGCCGCCGTGCGTCTCCTTGCGGGGCAGCTCGGCGCAGACCGAGGTGAGCACGCGTACCGGGATGCCGTCGCGCGCGTGCATCTCGCCCACGGCGGGTCCCGGCGTGGTCTCGCGCAGGAACACGTACCAGCGGCCCTCGCGCAGCGGCAGCCCGTCGTGCGCGGTGGCGGGCGCGAAGGCCACGCGGAAGCGGTCACCGTCGCGCTCCACCGGCGCCGTGACCTCGTCGCCGCGCGCGCTGTGCCGCAGCACAAGGTCCGTCTCGCCCCAACTCGCCGCCGCCAGGCACCCTTCGACGGCGAGCGTCCCGTCGTCCAGCCAGCGCACGCTGTCCGCGACCGGCTGCCGGGTCAGCTCGACCACCAGCTGTCCGGTGTCGTTGGCGGTGGTGCACAGGGCGCGCCCGGCGCCGGTGCCGTACCCGCCGGGCGGCAGGTCGGTGACCGCGGCCACCGACTTCAGGGAGCCGTCGGCGAGGACCAGGTTGGCCTGCCAGCGGTCGCCGGGCTGCGGCTCGACCTCGCGGGGCGCGAGGTGCGGGGCGGGCGGTACGGATTCGAGCTCGGGCAGCGGTACGCGCGCGGTGAAGGCGGTGCCGTCGACGGTGACCGGGCAGGTGATCCCGGTGCCGGAGTGCTTGTGCTTGAGGTGCAGTCCGGTGGGGGCGATCCCGCCGTAGAGGCGCCCGGCGAGGAGCACATCGTCGTTCGCCTCGTCGAGCCTGTGCCGCTCGACGCGGGCCGCGTACTGCTGCACCTTGAGGACCAGGCGGCCCTTGCTGAAGCCGACCACGAGGCGCATGCCGTCGCCGAGTTCGCGCACCACGGACTGCGCGGCGGGGGCGTCGAGGGTGCGTACCGCGGCCCGGCGGAGCCTGCCGTGGCCGCCGACGACGACCCCCACCTGCCAGTTGCCGGGCCGCCAGCGGCCACGGATCTTGAGCTTGTCCGGGTCGACGGTCATCTCGAAGCCGGACCCGTCGTAGTCGTGCAGCCGCTGCTGGGAGTTCTCGGTGGCCTGCGGCGCGGGCACGGACCGGGTGGGCACGGTGCGCAGCCTGCCCCGGTGCCGCGAGAACTTGACGATCCCGGCCCTGACGGACGGCCCGGTACGGGTGGACTCCAGGTTGCGCACATACGCGTAGCCGCTGATCCGGAGCCGTCCGCGCTCGTCCCAGGAGGTCTCGATGACCCGTGCCACGACCGGCAGTTCGCCGCGCCTGAGCCGGGCCAGGGAGGCGTCCATGGCGAGCGGCGGGCCGGTCGGTGTGGGGTGGACGGCGGTGCGGCGGAGGCGGCCGCGGACATGGAAGGCGGTGCCGCTGTGCTGCTCGAACTCCAGGACGCCGATCAGGTCGGCGAGGCGCCGCTCGCGCACCAGCTGCCACTTGACGCGCAGGTCGACCGGGAGCTGCCCGATCACGCCCGGGTCGGCCTCGTCGAGGAAGGCGGCGGTGCCGTCGAGGAACGCGGCGCGGTACTCGGGCCCGCCCATCGGCAGCCCTTGCAGGAAGTACACGAAGTCGTCGCGCAGGCAGGAGAGGTCGTACGTGCGCTTCTGCCCGGGGAAGAGTTCGGCGAGGAAGCGGCTGACGCCCTGGCAGGCGCCGATCCGGTCGGTGACGCCCTTGACGTCGGTGCGCCGCCGGGTGATCGAGCCCTCCCGGATGCGCCAGTAGTAGACGTGCTCGCGCAGCACGTCCACCGAGGAGGCGAGGAAGTGCGCCGGGATCATCACCGGGGTGTCCTCGTAGAGCTTGCCCTCGGGGAAGGTGAAGTCGTGGCGGAGCCAGAAGTCCCTGCGGAACACCTTGTTCCAGGCGACCCGGTCGGAGAGTAGGGACGGGTCGCGGGTGATATGGGTGCGCCGGCTTCCGTCGGTGAGCCACTTGTACTGCCAGGCCTGCCGGCGGCCGCGTTCGTTCAGGCGCCACACGTTGCCGGTCGCGAAGTCGGAGCCGGTGGCGTCCAGGCTGGCCACCATGCGCGCGTACGCGTCGTGCGGCACGATGTCGTCGCTGTCGACGAAGGTCAGGTACGCGGCGTCCGGCGAGGCGTGCCGTACCCCGGTGTTGCGGGCGGCGCTCAGGCCCGCGTTCCGCTGGTGGACGTACCGGAAGCGCGGGTCGCGGTCCGCGAAGGCGCGGGCGATGCGGGTGCTGCCGTCGGTGGAGCCGTCGTCGACGAGTACGACCTCGATGTCCTCGCGCGCGAGGGTCTGACCCGCGATCGATCGCAGGCACTCCTCCAGATAGTCCTCGACGTTGTAGATGGGCACGACGACGCTGAGACGTGGCTGCGCTGATCGCACGATGAGGGGCCTTTCGCAGCGGAGACACCGAAGCACCGCCGGATATGACGGTGTATTTGTCCCATTTGCCCACTCACGTCAATCCTTTTGCCTGAAGTCGCCCGAAAGGGTGGCCTCCGGTCTTCGACAGGCCGTATGCGGCTGGCTACCGTCAGTTCGCATGGCCCGTCTCTCCGTTGTCGTCCCCGCCCATCGCATCCAGGGCTACCTGCGCGAATGCCTGGAATCCACGCTGACCCAGAGCTTCACCGACCTGGAGCTGATCGTCGTCGACGACTGCTCGCAGGACGCCGGCGGCGCGATCGCCGCGGAGTATGCGGAGCGCGACCCGCGCGTGCAACTCGTCCGCCTCGACGCACGCGCGGGCCAGGGCGGTGCGCGCAACGCCGGTGCAGAGCGGGCCCGCGGGGAGTTCCTGCTCTTTCTCGACGGCGACGACCTGCTGCTGCCCGGCGCCCTCGACGCGATCGACCGGCGCCTTCGCGAGCGTGACGTCGACGTGCTGTTCTTCGACCACGACCGGATCGACTGGTGGGAGAACGTGCGGGGCAGCGGCGACGCCCTCGACGGCGATCCGCTCGCGCTCACCCCGGCCGCCTGGAACCGGGTGTTCCGCCGCTCGTTCTGGACCGCGCACCAGCTCCGCTTCACCTCCGGGACCGAGCCGTACGAGGACGTCGTGCCGGTGCACTCGGCCACGCTCCTCGCCGGGGACCGGGTCGCCGTCCTCCCGCGCGCGTGCGTGCGCTGGCGCAAGCGGCGCGGCGGCAGCGTCGCCACGGTGCCGGGCCGCCACCACTTCGCCGCCGTCGCACGGTACGAGGAGCTGTTCACCGGCGCCCCCGAGGCGACCGCCGCGGTCTTCCCGTACGCCGTGGAGCATCTGCTCGGGGTGCTCGCCGACCCGCACCGGATCAGGCCCGCCGACCGCGCCGAGTTCTTCCGCGCCGCCGCCCGGCTCTACCGCGCGCACCGGCCGGACGGCTTCGAGGCGCGCACCGAGCGGCAGCGGGCCCTGGCCACCGGCTCGTACGCCGCGTTCCAGGCGCTGAGGACCGCCAACGGGCGGATCGAGGAGGCCCGTTCGGCGCTGCGGCGGCGCAAGCGGAAGCTGCGCGCCACGGTCATGAAGCTCGCGTACCGCACCGACAGGCGCCGCTCCCTCGACCCGCACCTCGCCGTGTACGGCGCGTACTGGAACCGCGGCCTCTCCTGCAATCCGCTCGCCGTGTACGAGAAGGCCCGCGAACTCGCCCCGCACATCCGGGGCGTCTGGGTGGTCAGCAGCCGGCACAAGGGCAAGGTGCCCGCGGGCGTCGAGTACGTCATCGAGGGCTCGCGCCGCTACTGGCAGGTCATGGCGCGTGCCACGTATCTGGTGAACAACTCCAGCTTCCCCGGCGGCTTCGTGAAGCGCCGCGGGCAGGTCTACCTCCAGACCCACCACGGCACCCCGCTCAAGAAGATGGGCCTCGACCAGCGCCGCTACCCGGCCGGCACGCATGGCATCAGCTTCCAGAAGGTGCTCGACCACACCGACCAGTGGGACCTCAGCCTCTCCGCCAACCCGCACTCCACCGAGGTCTGGGAGCGGGTCTACCCGTCCACGTACGAAGCGCTCGAAGTGGGGTATCCGCGCAACGACGTGTACTTCGGGGCGAGTGCGGAGGACGTCGCCCGGATCCGTGCGGAGCTCGGCATCGCGGACGGCAGGACCGTGCTCCTGTACGCGCCCACGCACCGCGACTACCAGAAGGGCTTCCTGCCCCGGCTCGACCTGGAGCGGTTCGCGCGGGTGCTCGGCGAGGACTTCGTCGTCCTGGTCCGCGCCCACTACTTCTACGGCGCGGACGCGGGCCTCGACGCGCACCCCCAGCTGATCGACGTCACCTCGCACGCGCGCGTGGAGGAGCTCTGCCTCGCGGCCGACGCGCTCGTCACGGACTACTCGTCGCTGATGTTCGACTACGCCTGCCTGGACCGCCCGATCGTCACCTACGCCCCCGACTGGCAGGCCTACCGGCTCGCGCGGGGCGCCTACTTCGACCTGCTCTCCGGGCGGCCGGGCGAGACCCCCGGCGCCGTCGCCACCAGCGAGGAGGAGCTGCACTTCCTCTTCCAGGCCGAGGCGTGGGACACCGCGGGGACGACCGAGCTGCGCCGGGCCTTCCGGGCGCGGTTCTGCCCGTACGACGACGGGCGGGCCGCCGAACGCGTCGTACGGCGGCTGTTCCTGACGGAAGGTCAGGCTCGTTCGTAGGGCGAACGCACCGGGAAGTAGGCGGCCAGGAACGCCCGCGCCGCAAGGGTCCGTTCCTGCTCGGACAGGGCCCCGCCGGGGGCCTCGCCGAGGCGGAACGCCGTACTGCCCCGGCCGTGCAGGATCCGCCCGAGCCGCGCGTGCCCCGCCGCGTCGCCGAGGTCGGCGTGTGCGTACGAGAGCTCGCCGGGCACCGCGCGGCCGGTGAGGTAGGCGTAGTCCTGGTAGAGGGAGAGCGCGCGGGACGTGGTGCCGAGCTCGGCCGCGTACCGCTCGGAGAGCTCCGCGAGGACACTGCGGCGCAGCGCGTACGGGGCGACCGGGAATCCGTGCGTGGGGGTGCGGCCGAAGTCGCGGCGGAGCAGGGCGCGGTCGCCCTCGTCGTCCAGGGTGAGGGGTGGTGCGGGCGCGCTCGCCGTCGACCGGAAGACCCGGCCGAGTCCGGAGCTGAGGAAGAACGTGTCCGGGGTGGTGGGGCGGCCGAGGAACACGCCGTCGGTGAAGTGGAGGAAGTGCTCCGACAGGCCGTCGATGCGGCACAGGTCGCGGTGGTCGACGACGGTGAGGCCCGGGTGGCCGGGGGTCAGCCAGTCGGGGCGGCGGCCCGCGGTGACCAGGTGGACGTGCCGGATCCACGGGGCGTACTGGCTCAACGAGCGCAGTGTGAACCGGAGTTGATCGCGGCCCGCGCCCCAGGTGCAGACGGCGTCCACCGGGAAGTCGATGTCCTCGACCAGGCGTTCCGCGAACACCGCGAGGGTGGGGTAGGGGCGCCCGGCGACGTCGAGGGTCGCCGTGGGCCGCAGCGACGGGAGCACGGCGCCGGCCAGGGTCGTCGAGCCGGACGGGGCCCGCCAGTGGGAGCCGTCCGGCGCCTCGGTCCAGAACGCCACCGTGCAGGCCTGCGCGGCGTCGTACCGCAGCGTGAGCGTCGTCGTGACCACCGGCCGGAAGACCTTGACGCCCGCCAACTCGCCGATGCCGTCCAGGCGTTCGGCGAGCACCGTGCCGGGCGCCGCGTCCCGTGGCCCGACCGGCTCCGCGTAGACCGGGCGGCCGTGCAGGGCCGCGGCGAGGGCCTTCAGGGCGCCGTCGCGGTGCCCGGCGTCGACGGCGAGGGTGTGCGGGACGGCGCCGGTGCGCAGCAGGACGTACGGGATGTCGTACGACTCCAGGGCGGACGCGGTGAGTTCGAGGTTGGCGTCGACGGCGCGGGCCGCCGTCAGGTCGTCGCGGCGCTCCGCGATCCGGCCCGCCGAGCGGATCAGGCGGCGGCCCCGGTCGGCTTCGAGGAGCTCGTTCTCGCGGTCCCGCTCGCCGGGTCCCGGCGGGGCGCTCGGGCTGTGCGGGGCGGTGGGCCGGAACGCGGTCCCGCCGGACGCGACGGACGCGGCGAGCCGGTCGGCGCGCCCGTCCCGGCGCTCCGGGGTGTTCCTGCGGGCCAGGAGGCGGCCGAACAACTCCTCCCAGCGGGCGGTCACTTCGGCCGCCGAGAAGCGGGCCCGTACCCCCTCGCGGGCGGCGCGGGCCAGGCCCCTGCGGGTCTCCGGGTTGCCCATCAGGGAGCCGAGGGCGGCGGCGAGGGCGTCGATGTCGCCGGACGGCACGAGCAGCCCGTCGACCCGGTGCCGGACGATCTCGGCGGGGCCGGTCGGCACGTCGTAGGCGACCACCGGCACGCCCGCCGCGAGGGCCTCGACCATGGCGTGCCCGAAGGCCTCGGTGCGCGCGGTGGCCAGGCCGAGCCCCGCCTTGGCCCACTCGGCGGCCAAGTCCTGGCAGGGGCCGAGGAGTTCCACCCGGTCCTGGAGGCACAGCCCGTCGACGAGGCGGCGCAGCTCGTCCTCGCGCGGGCCGTCGCCGAAGACGCGCAGGGTCCAGCCGGGGTGCGCGTCCGCGATCCGGGCGAAGGCCTCGACGGCGTGGTCGACGCGGCGCTCGCCGGTCAGCCGCGCGGCCATCACGACGACCCGGCTCTCGCCGTCGGCACGCGGCCGGAAGCCGTCGGGCAGCGCGCCGGGGATCACGGCGAGTTCGGGGGCGCTCGGGCCGAGCGAGTCCCGGAGTCGGTCCCGGGTGCTCGCGCTGGGCGTGACCAGGGCGTCCAGGCGCGGCGCGTGCAGCAGTACGGGCTCGACGGACGGGCCGCTGCGCTGGGTGACTTGGTGTTCCTGGTGTTCCTGGTGTTCGTGGTGCTCCTGGTGTTCCTGGTGCACGGTGACGACGCGGGCCGGTACGTGCGTCACCGCGGCGGCCAGCAGGGTGGGGTCGGTGCTGACCAGGACATCCGTGTCGAGCGCCGACAGGGCCGTGGCCAGCTCGATGTCAGAGAGCCGGTCGAACGCCGACTCCCGTGCGGGAGCGGCCAGTTCGCTCGGCAGCGCGGCCAGCGTCCGGCAGGTGTCCTCGTCGAGCCGCGACGCCCGGACCGGCCGGGCCGGGCTGACCGTGCGGTCCACCAGGTACCGCACCGGCAGGTGCCGGGCCTCGGGGCGGAGCGGATCGGGCCGGGTCCTGAAGACCGAGAGGATCTCCACGTCGCAGCGGTCCGCGAGCTGCCCGGCCTGGGTGTAGGCGGCGCGTTCGGTGCCGCCCGCCTCGTCGCCGCGGGCCAGCAGGTACGTGATCTTCATGAACCCTCCGTCAGGTCGAGGCAGGCCACGGCGAACGCGCCGGACGTCGTGACGTACGCGCGGGCGCGCACCAGCGAGCCGCACGGCAGCGCGAAGACGCGGTACGGGGTGGGGAAGGCGGCGGCCGGATCGTGTACGTCGGTGAGGCGGCGCCCGAGCGTCAGCTCCCGGTCGCCGGGGTCCCCGAACAGCTCCCGCGCGGCCCGGACCCGGCCGGGCTCGCGCGAAAGGCGGACGTCCCAGACCCACTGTCCCGGGCCCGCGCCGGTCATCGAGCCGAACGGCAGGTCGAGCGTGAACTCGGCGCCCCGAAAAGAGAGTTGAGCGGGTACGGCCACTCCGTCCCGGCGGCGTACCGCCCGCGCCCGCCAGCCGTCCAGCGGCGCGGCGACCAGGCGGCCGTGCACGGCGGCACCGTCGCCGCGCGGCTCGAACCGGACGAGCTCGGCGTGCGGCCCGGCCCGCGTCACCTGCAGCGCGGCCCGCCCGCTCGGGCACCGTACGACCCGGATCAGGGCGCCGGAGTCCGGATCAGGGGCGTGCCGCACGGTCGGGGTCAGGGGCAGCGGCTGGTCCGGGTCGACGGCGATGCCGCGGTGCCGTACCCGGCCCTCGGGCCCGGTCGTCACGACGGTGAGGCGCCACACCCCGTCGGCCAGGCGCAGACCGGCGGCGCCGGCGGCCGCGCCGGGACCGCGCAGTGTGGCGGTCACGGTGAACAGGCGCCCACCGCCCGGCCGTTCCACGGCCAGCGGCAGCTCGTACCGGACGCGGCCGCGGGAGAGGACGAGGTGGGCCCGGCCCACCGGTTCCGGCGGGGCGAGGGCGAGGTTGAGCGTGCGGCTGTCCCGGAGCGAGAGGTGGGCGGGCGGCGGCAACAGGGCGCCGGGCCCGAGGGCGTGGCCCGCGAGAAGCCGCTCGAGGCGGACCCGTTCCTGGCGGAGCCGATCCAGCTGGACCCACTCCCGATGGAGCCGCTCCAGGCGGACCCGCTCCAGGTGGACCCGGTCCAGATGGGCCCGATCCGATCGGCCTCTGACGGCGAACCCAAGTCGGTGCATTCGCCCACTTTGCCCTGTTTGTACGCCACTGGTCCGGCGGCGCACCACTCCCCAGCGCTGTTCCGATTTGCGGAGCTTGCGGCGTTATGGTCGCGCCATGTCTGCCCACACGGTTTCTGTCTCCGGTTGGGGGCGTACCGCCCCGACCCGCGCCCGCCTGGTCCGCCCGCGCACGTACGAGGAGGTCGCCGAAGCGGTGCGCGGCTGCGGGGAGCGCGGCGGGATCGCGCGGGGCCTCGGCCGCGCGTACGGCGACGCGGCGCAGAACGCGGGCGGCTCCGTCCTGGACATGACCGGGCTCGACCGGATCAGCGCGATCGACGCGGAGGCGGGCACGGTCCGCTGCGACGCCGGGGTCAGCCTGCACCAGCTGATGGAAGTCCTGCTGCCGCTCGGCTGGTTCGTGCCCGTCACCCCCGGCACCCGCTATGTGACGGTCGGCGGCGCGATCGGCGCCGACATCCACGGCAAGAACCACCACGTCTCCGGTTCCTTCTCCCGCCACGTGGCCGCCTTCGACCTGCTCACCGCCGACGGCGAGGTGCGTACGGTGCGGCGCGGCGAGCCCCTCTTCGACGCCACCGCCGGGGGTATGGGCCTGACCGGGGTCGTGCTCGCGGCGACCGTCGAACTCCAGGCGGTGCAGAGCTCGTTGATGTCCGTCGACACCGAACGCGCCACCGACCTCGACGACCTGATGGCGCGGCTCACCGCCACCGACCACCGCTACCGCTACTCGGTCGCCTGGATCGACCTGCTCGCCCGCGGCCGTGCCCTCGGCCGCTCGGTCCTGACCCGCGGCGACCACGCGCCGCTCGACGCGCTCCCGACCCGCGCCCGGCGGTCCCCCCTCGAGTTCCGGCCCGGCCGCCTCCCGGCGCCGCCCGCCTTCGTCCCCGAAGGGCTGCTCGGCCGCACCACGGTCGGCCTCTTCAACGAGCTCTGGTACCGCAAGGCCCCCCGCGTCCGCACCGGTGAACTCCAGCGCATCCCCACCTTCTTCCACCCGCTCGACGGGGTCCCGCACTGGAACCGGATCTACGGCCGCAGCGGCTTCGTGCAGTACCAGTTCGCCGTCGGGTACGGCGAGGAGGACGCCCTGCGCCGGATCGTGCGGCGCATCTCGGAGCACCGCTGCCCTTCGTTCCTCGCCGTGCTGAAGCGTTTCGGCGAGGGCGATCCGGGCTGGCTCTCCTTCCCGGTGCCGGGCTGGACCCTCGCCCTCGACATCCCCGCGGGCCTGCCCGGACTCGGCGGCTTTCTCGACGAGCTCGACGAGGAGGTGGCCGCCGCCCATGGCCGGGTCTACCTCGCCAAGGACTCCCGGCTCCGCCCCGAGCTCCTCGCCGCGATGTATCCGCGGCTCGATGAATTCCGGGCGCTGCGGGCCGAGTTGGACCCGGCGGGGGTCTTCACCTCCGACCTCTCGCGCCGCCTCGCCCTCTGAAGTCTCGTCGCCAGATCAACGTCCAGTCCGTCGCGTACCCGAGGAGAAACCGATCATGAAGGACGCCTTCGGCACCCCCCAGTCCCTGCTCGTCCTGGGCGGCAGCTCCGAGATCGCCCTGGCCACCGCCCGCCGCCTGGTCGCCCGCCGCACCCGCACCGTGCAC
>NZ_JAAAHS010000153.1 GCF_009908195.1 Streptomyces boluensis
CCCCCTGCCCCCTGGGCAACACCATCAACGGGTTGATGTCCAACTCCGCCAGCTCATCCCCCAGTTCAAGCGCCATCCGCTGCACCCGAAGCACCACCTCGACGAGGGCGTCGACGTCGACCGGTGGAGCTCCCCGTACACCATCGAGCAGCGCCCGCCCCCGCAGCTCCGACAGCATCGCCCGTGCCTGGTCCTCGCCGAACGGGGGGACGCGGACCGCCGCGTCCTGAAGGACCTCGACCAGGACACCGCCAAGCCCGACCGTCACCGTGGGCCCGAACAGCTCGTCCTGCGTCACGCCCACGACCATCTCGACGCCCCGCTCCACCATCTGGCAGACCAGTACGCCGTCCAGGTCGATGCCCTCGTACCGGGCGATGTCGGTCAGCTCGCGGTAGGCGTCCCGTACCTGGCTCGCGGAGGTCAACCCGACCTTGACCAGGCCGAGTTCGGTCTTGTGGGCGAGGTGGGCGCCGGAGGCCTTCATCACCACCGGGTAGCCGACCGTGCCGGCCGCGCGGACGGCCGCGGCCGCGCTCGTGACGAGTTGTTCGCGCGGTACCCGGATCCCGTACGCCCGCAGCAGTTGCTTCGCCGCGTGTTCGCTGAGCTGCTTGCCGGGCCGCATCAGGGCCTGTGCCTTGCGGTACGAGGGGGAGGGGGTGCGGGGCGCGTCCTCGAAGGGGGAGCGGTAGCCGTCGGTGAAGCGGTGGTGGTCCAGGTAGGCGCGTACCGCCGTGATGCAGTTGGCGAACGTACGGAAGGTCGCCACGCGGGACGAGCCGAGCAGGGTCTCGCGGTACGCGGCCTCCGTGCCGACCGGTGAGCCCCAGACGACACAGACCAGCTTGTCCGTGCGCTCCGCCGCGTCCACCAGGTCCTGGGCGAGCTTGTCGCTCATGGGCGGGAAGGGGCCGGTGATGGGGCAGATGAGGACGCCCACGTCCGGGTCGTCGAGGATCGCTTCGATGATCTTCGGGCCGCGCCAGTCGCCCACCGGGTGCCCGCCGTTGTCGACGGGGTTGGCGACGTTCAGGTACGACGGTATCCACTCGTGGAGTTCGTCCTGCTTCGTCTCGGAGAGGGTCGGCAGGTGCAGGCCCGCCTCCGTCGCCAGGTCGGAGAAGTGCGCGCCCGTGCCGCCGGAGATCGAGTAGACGACCACCCCGTCCGCCTGCGGTTTGCGGGCGCGGGCCAACAGGGCGGCGGTGTCCTGGAGTTCGTCGAGCCCGTCGACGCGGATCACCCCGAACTGCCGCATCGCCGCGTCCACCACGGTGTCGGCGCCGGTGAGTTTGCCGGTGTGCGAAGCGGCCATCTTGGCGCCGGTCTCGGTGCGGCCGACCTTCACCGCGACGACCGGTACGCCCTGCCGGGCCGCGTGGTCCGCGGCGAGCAGGAAGGAGCGGCCGTCCTTCAGCCCCTCCACGTAGCAGGCGATGGCGCCCACCTCGGGGCGGTGCGCGAAGTACGAGAGGAAGTCGGCGGTCTCCAGATCGGCCTCGTTGCCAGTGGGCGCCCAGTGCGACAGGCGTACGCCGAGCTCCTGGAGGGCGAACACCGGCCTGCCCTGGTGCCCGGACTGGGTGATCAGCGCGATGGCCGGTCCGTCCAGGTCGTCGCGGAACTTCTCGAAGGCGTTGAGGTTGGTGTTCGGGCCGAGGAGACGTATCCCGGAGCGCTCCACGGCGGCGGCCAGGCGGGCCTGCGCCGCGGCGCCCTCCTGCCCGGTCTCGGCGAACCCGGAGGCGAAGGCGACCGCGAACTTCACCTTGACCTCGGCGAGTTGCTCGACCACGGGCAGCGGATCGCCGACCAGGAGCACGGCCAGGTCGACCTGCTCGGGCAGTTCGGCGACGGAGGGTACGCAGGGCAGCCCGAAGACCGACTCGCGGGTCGGGTGCACGGGGTGGATGCGGGCGCCGACCCGCTCGGCCCAGGCGAGGAGCTGCCGGGTGATGCCGGTGTTGGGGCGCCCCTCGGCGTCGGACGCGCCGACGACGGCCACGGACTCCGGCCGGAAGAACCGGTCCAGGTCCGGTACGTCGGCGTGCAGCGGGCGGCCGCTCACGTCGAGGTCGAGGGTGCTGTCGGGGCCGTGCGTGGTGCCGTGCACGGCTGGTGCGGGGCGTTCGCCGCAGGCCACGACGCGGGCTGGGCGGGGGTCGGTGGTGAGGGTGCCGTGGGTCGATCCAAGCATCGC
The DNA here is from genome assembly GCF_009908195.1 of Streptomyces boluensis. Classification (GTDB taxonomy): domain Bacteria; phylum Actinomycetota; class Actinomycetes; order Streptomycetales; family Streptomycetaceae; genus Streptomyces; species Streptomyces boluensis. The sequence continues at coordinate 2,204 of NZ_JAAAHS010000153.1, forward strand.
TGAGGCCCGCCTCCTGGGTGCCGCGGTATCGGTCCATGTCGCGTTGTAGCTGACGCACTGTCAGATTACTGAACTGACGGCGCGTCAGGAACCGTTGTGCGGTGAGTAAATGGGGCGGGGCGTTTTTCCCCTACCCGCCCCTTCCCGAAGTCCTGCCGGACGGGCCTCCTCAATCGCCGGAGGGGCTGAATTTGGCTGACCTGGCCACCCTTCGGGCGATCCGCTCCGCGTCCAACCGCATCTCCCGCAGCATCCCGCTGAGCGGATTCGTGAACCCCGTGAAGAACAGGCCCGGCGCCGAAGCCGGGGTGCGGGCGCCGCGGACCGTGGGGCGGCCGTCGGCGTCCAGTACGTCGAGGTGGCCGACCAGCGACGTGAGGCCGCGTTCGTAGCCCGTGGCCGCGATCACCACGTCCGGCGTGATCCGCGTGCCGTCCGCGAGGACCACCGCGTCGGGCTCGAAGGACTCCATCGCCGCGACCGGGAGCACCTTGCCGCTCTGCACCGCGTCGATCAGGCCGACGTCCTGGACCGGGATCGCGCCCTCCTTGGCCCGTGAGTACAGGCCGGTCGTGGGGCGCGGCAGGCCCTGCGCCGACAGGTCGGGGACGCTGAGGCGGGCGATGCGGTGGGCGAGCCGGTCGACGACCGCGACCGGCAGGCGGCGGCACGCGATGCCGGAGCGCTGGGCGGGCCAGCCCGCGGTGGAGCGGCGTACGACGTGCGGGACGGTGCGGATCGCGAGCCGTACCCGGGACGCGCCGCCCTCGGCCAGGTCGACGGCGATCTCGGCGCCCGTGTTGCCGGCGCCGACGACGAGCACGTCACGGCCCGCGTACGGGGCGGCGTCACGGTACGCGGAGGCGTGCAGGAACTCGCCGGACCAGTCGGCGCGGCCGGGCCACTCCGGCAGCCTCGGCGTGTGGTTGTAGCCGGTGGCGACGACCACCGCGGAGCCGGTGAGTTCCCGGCCCCCGGTGGCGTGCAGCAGCCAGCCGGACCCGTCCGGCGCCCGGTCGACGCGGTTGACCTCGACGCCGGTGACGACCTCCAGCTCGTGGTGGTCGGCGTAACTCTCCAGGTAGCGCACCAGGTCCGCGCGGGCCACCCAACGCCCGTACGCGCGCGGGATCTTGAGGCCCGGCAGGGCTGAGAGGCGGCGCGTTGTGTGCAGGTGGAGGCGGTCGTAGTGGTGGCGCCAGGACTCCCCGACGGACTCGGCCTTCTCCAGGACGACGGCCCGTACGCCACGGGCGCGCAGCGCTGCCGCCGCCGCGAGACCGCCCGGTCCGCCGCCGATGACGTACACGGGGCGGTCCTCCGCGGGGCGGGGTGACGGGCTGGGTCTGTCGCTGGGTCTGTCGGCGCTCATGTTTCGGAGCGTAGCGAGCGCGGGTCTTGATGGGTCGCGGTCAAGGCTGGAAGCGGTTGCGAATCGATCACGGCGGGGTGCCAAGGGCCGGCCCGTTCGAGTGCCCGGTGCCCGCCTCTTGCGTACGTCTCGACCCGTCCGTAGAACTGACGTACCGTCAGAAACGAATGAGGGGACGGGACATGCAGACGATCTGGCTGAGCGGCGCCGAATGGCTCGCCGTGCTCCGTATCGGGCTCGGCCTGTGGTGGCTGGAGAGCTGGCGGCACAAGGACAAGAAGGGCTGGTTCGAGCGCGGTACGGGCATCGCCTGGGCCGCCGACGTGGCCGGCAAGCACAAGTGGACGGCCGTACGCAGCGGCTTCGACACGGTGGTCGCACCCCGCCCGAAGGCCATGGCGTACGTCGTCGTCTACGCCGAACTCGCCCTCGGCCTCGGCCTGATCGTCGGCTTCCTCACCCCGGTCGCGCTGATCGGCGGGCTCCTCCTGAACCTTCTCTACCTCGTCCTGATGATCCACGACTGGGCCGAGCAGGGGCAGAACGCGATGATGGCGCTGATCTCGCTGATCGCCCTCGTCTCCATGTCCTGGCAGGCCTGGTCGCTCGACAACGCGATGGGACTTTTCTTGTGACCGCTCAGTCAGGGGGCGCGGCGCCCGCCTCCGTACGCTTCGACCTGCCCGAGCCCGACGCGTTCACGCAGGCCTACTGGGACGCGGCCGCCGAGGGGCGGCTGCTCCTTCGGCACTGCGGGGCCTGCGACCGTACGCATCACTACCCGCGCGAGTTCTGCCCGTACTGCTGGAACGACACGGACGTCGCCTGGCGGGAGGCCGAGGGCCTGGCCACGCTCTACACCTGGTCCATGGTGCACCGCAACGACCTGCCGCCCTTCGGTTCCCGCACCCCGTACGCCGCCGCCGTGGTCGATCTGGCCGAGGGGCCCCGCATGATGACGGAGGTCGTGGACTGCCCCGAGGGCGAGCTGCGGGTCGGCATGGAGCTGCGGGTGGCCTTCCGCACCGAGGGCGGGGTGGCGGTGCCGGTGTTCCGGCCCCGAGGTTGAATGGCCGGGTGACGCACCGCCTGACGAGGACCGAACTGCGCGGCGACGGCCTGCTCCTGCGCCCCTGGGAGACCTCGGAGGCCGACGCCGCGGCCTACCTGCGGGGCTTCGGCGACCCGGAGTTCCGGCGCTGGAACAACCCGCTGCGCCTCGTCGACGACCTCGACGCGGCCCGGCGCGCGCTGCGGGACCGGGCGCTGCTGTGGGACGAGGGCAGCGCGGGCGCGTTCTGCGTCACCGACGCCGCCCTCGGCACGGTCCTCGGCAACGTCACCCTCAACTCCCCGTACTGGCCCAACCGTTCGGCCACCGTCGGCTACTGGGTGCTGCCCGAGGCGCGCGGCCACGGCGTCGCCACCCGCGCCCTCGGCCTGGTCACCGGCTGGGCCCACGCCCTGGGCCTGCACCGCCTGGCCCTCGACCACGCGGTCGGCAACACCGCCTCATGCCGGGTCGCGGAGCGCTGCGGCTTCGCGTACGAGGGCACGATGCGCGGGTCGCACCGGAACGCGGACGGGACCTTTCAGGACGGGCATCTGCATGGCCGGGTGCGGCCGGACCCGCTCCCGGCGGCCACACCCTCTACGGCCACAGCAGCCCCCTGACCCACCCGTCGCCTCGCTCCCGCCGGTAGCGCAGCCGTACGTGCCGCCGTCGCGCGTCGCCCTGGAAGAACTCGACCTCTTCGGCGGCCAGCTCGTACAGGGTCCAGGACGGGGCCTCGGCGTCGGGTTCCCGCTGCGCGCGCTCCCAGGCTGCCGTCGACGCGTCCGCCAACTCGTCCAGGGAATTGAGGAGTTCGCTCTGCCGGCCGACCAGGGCCGAGGCCAGGGCGCCGGTGGAGCGCGCGTGCAGGTCGGCGCTCGCGGCGGCGGGCGGGGCCGTGGTGACGGTGCCGCGGACCCGGACCTGGCGGCCCTGCGCAGCCCAGTAGAAGTGCAGGGCGGCCTTCGGGCGGGCGGCGAGCTGGCGGCCCTTGGCGCTGCCCGCGTGCGAGGCGAACTCCCAGACCCCGGCGGCCGCGCCGTGCAGCATCAGCGTGCGCACGTCCGGCAGCCCGTCCTCGTCGACCGTGGCCAACTGCATGGTGTGCGGCTCGCTCTGCCCGGCGGCGGCCGCGTCCGCGAACCAGGCGTGGAACAGCGCGGTCGGCTCCTCGGGCGCCGCCGCCGGGTCGAAGGCGGGCAGCTCCACGTCCCAGACGCGCTGCGAGCGCAGCAGGGACTGGAAGGCGGCGGCGGATCCCGTATCGGCTTCGTTCATACGGTCATTGTCGCCGCGCACCGGATCAGACCGCGCCCAGGTCTCCCGAGTACCAGCGCTCCGGGCGCAGGTGGAACACCGAGTTCTCGCCGTGGTTCTCCGTTGCGAACTCGACGTACGACTCCACCTTGTCGGCCGGGAGGTAGCGCGCGGTGATCTCCCGCAGTTGCTCGACGGTCGCCTTCTCCGTACGCACCACGGGGCCCTCCACCGAGACGTACCGGATCGTCGGGTCCAGGCGGTCGACCATCAGGGAGAATCGGCCGGCCTCCTCGATCAGACGGGCCTTCTTGCTGTCGGTGCCGGTCATCACCCACAGGTCGCCACCCGGCGCGTACTGGTACCAGATGGGCAGGGTGAGCGGCGCGTGGCCGTCAGGACCGGCCACGGCCAGGGCGCCGATGTGCGGTTCGGCCAGGAACTTCTCGCGCTCGTCACGGGTCAGGGCCATGGGGGACTCCCTCGGTGGGCGGGTCGACTGCGTCGGGCTCACGCGTCAACTCGCCCACCCCGCAAGGGTATTCCGCGCACCACCGACGGTCACCCCATCGGCGGTGCGCGGCGTATCGGGCCGGGTCAGACCGTACGGCCGAGGTCCTCCAGGGCCGAGTTGCGGGACGTGACGTAGCCCTGCTCGCTCTGCTGGGCGATGGCCCGCTGCGTCATGTTGCCGATCGGCTCGCCCTGCTTCTCCCGCTCCTGGTACCAGGCGTTGATCAGGTCGTTGGTGCCGCCCAGGCCACTGGCCTTCTCCTTGGCGTTCTCGGAGTCGGCGGTCGCCTCGGCCTCCAGCTTGACGTCCTTCGTCCAGTCGTAGACCGCCATGTCGAGCATGCGCAGGGCCGGGTCGCCGATTACGGGAACCTGTCCGAGTGCCAGGCCGGGACCGTGGTAGAGGCCCTTGCCCATGTCGTCGGCCCACTGCTTCCGCTCGTCCTTCGCGTCGAGATACGCGTCGGAGCCGATGGCGTTGTACGCACCCAGGACGTTGCCCGTGTCGACGGCGGGCACCACGTGGTTCTCGTTGCCCTCACCGCCCGCCTTGGGCGCGCTGCCCATCTGCTCGGCGGAGTAGTCGCGCTCGCTCTTGTAGAGGTGCTGGAACGCCTCCCCGTCCTCGGAGATGCCGCGCATCACCCGGATCACGCTGCGCTCGGGGCTGGTGATGTGGGAGTCGTCGCCCTCGCCGAGGAGCCGCCGGTTGCCGTCCTTGTCGCGGTAGCCGTCCGGGTCGCGGTAGCCGTCCTCGGAACCCGCGATGATCTTGTGGGTGTCCGCGGTGTAGTCGCCGAGCGAACGGGCCAGCGGCTCGCGCATGTTCGCCGGGATCTTGTCGCCGCCGCCGTCGCCGTTGTTGTCGAGTAGGGAAATGGTCCGCTGCATGACGCGGGCCTGGTCGTCCCCGTGGCCCTTGTCGAAGTCGGCGCGGTGCGAGCCGGGCTGCTCGCCGGTGGTGGCCGCCTCGATGGCGTCGGCGAAGCCGACGCGGTTGTTCTTGGCCTCGATGTGGATGGGCTCGCCGACGTCGTCCTGGCGCACGGTCTCCTTCTGGATCTCCGTGTCGGGCCAGTCCCGCTTGTCGAACAGGTACTTCATCCGCTCCTCGCCCTTGTCCCCGGCCGGGTCGAGGTACTTGGTGGCGGTGTCGGGGTCGTCGCTCATGATGCCGAGCATGTCGTCGACCGGGTCCTTCAGTGTCTGCGGACCGACGTCTTCGTTGCCCACGGTGACCCTCCGGACATCGCTCCAGATCTCCGGGTTCTTCTTCTCCGCCGCGATCATGTCGTCGGTGAGACCCATCGTCATGTGCGGCGGGTAGTCGGCGGCGTCGCCGTGCTTCAGGAGGCCCGTCAGGGTCTGGTAGCCGTAGTCGCCGTCATAGTCGCCGTCGGCGCGCTTGGTGCCGAGCTTCTCCATGTCCTTGAGCCACTGCTCAGAGAACTTCTTGTCCTGGTTGGCGGCGCCGACGGAGTTGGCGAGCGAGTTCTGGATGCTGTTGTACTTGTCCTTGTTGGCGCCGTCCCCGGCGCGCTCGCTCTCCAGGTCCTGCTGCAGCCGCAGCGTGGCCTCGGGGCCCAGGTCGTTCAGCAGCATCCGGCTGAACTCCGGGTCCTTCTCGTTGTGGCTCATCACCCGCTCCAGCTCCTTGAGCTGGGCCGGGGTGAGCTTCTCGCCCTTCTCGTACTTCTCCAGAAGCTTCGCGGACCGCTGTGCCTCGTCCTGGTCGACGGACTTCACGGTCTTGTCGTTGAAGCCCTCCTTGCCGCCCTCGCCGGTGTTGCGGCGCAGCGCGGTCGCCGCGGAGATGTCGATGTCGGTCGCCTTGACCAGGATGACCTCGATCCGGGCCTCCCACGCCGCGATCTTGATCCGGTTCGGGGTCGCGCCGTCCGGTGCGGGCATTCCGGGGGCGATCTCGATCGGCTTGTCGCCCTCGGGCTTGGGGTCCTTGAGGGTCACCTTGCCGGTGCCGCTGATCAGGACGCCCTCGCCGCGGGCCTTGTCCTCCAGGTCGAGAAGTTCCTTTTTGCAGGCCTTCAGCTCGTCGTGGGCGTCGTCGAGGACGGCACGGAGGCCCTTGGCCTCGGTCACGGCGTCGATGAACTCCTTGTTGGCGGAGGCTATTTGGACGCGCGCGAACACGTGGGTGCCGTCGACGCTGTTCCAGCCCGCGGCGTCGAAGTTGGTGACGACCTCGTCCCTGAAGGCCTGTTCCATGGTGTCGTAGCGGCGGATGAACTCGGTCCACTGGTCGACGGCACCCTTGATGCCGGCGACGTCCAGGTGGTAGAGCTGCTCGTAGGCGATCACTGGGTGTTCCTGTTCAGTTGAAGTCGGCGAGGGAGTTGCGGACGGAGTTCATCTCGGTCTCGTTCGCCGACTCCGTGGTGGTGTAGTTGTTCGCCGTCTGCGTGCAGTTCTCGCCGATCGACTCACAGGACTTCCGCAGCTTGGCCGCCTGCCGGTCCCAACTCTCCATCGTCTTCATCAGCTCGGCCCCCAGCTCGCCGCCCCACAGGTCACCCGCGAGCGCGCCCACGGCGCCCATCATCTGCCCGTCGTCGCCGACCAGGCCGCCGCGCTGCACCATGCTGGCCAGCTCGGTGGACGCCTGACCCGCGCGGTTGAGGGCCGCCGGGTCGTCCACACCGTTCAGGCCGCTCTGCGACCGCGCACCACCGGCGGGCCCGCCGCCGGCCATGGTCTGAATACCGCCACCGCCACCGCCGGTGGACCCGCCCGAGTACCCGGGCGCCGGGTCCAGATCCCGTACGTCGACGGGGTGGTCCGGCCGCTCAAGCGCATGCCCCTGCGGCCCGCCCGCGTCCGCCGCGGTCATGGGCGCGAGCCCACCGGCGGCGAAGCCGGGGTCGGGGGCGGTCGGGCCGGGGTTCCGGAGGTCGGCCGAACCGTCCGGACGCTCCAGACCGTGCACCGGCGGGGCACCGCTCGCGTCCGCCGCGGTCATCGGGGCGAGACCACCGGAGAACCCGGGGTCGGGAGCCATCGGGCCGGGGTTCATGATGTCGAGGTTGCCGTCGGGCGCGGGCATCTGGTGCGCGCCTGAGGGATCCGGGGCGGCGAATCCCGGGTCGCGGACGATCGGGCCCGGGTTGGTGATGTCCAGGTTCCCGTCGGGGGCGGGCATCTGGTGCCCTTCCGAGGGCCGGGCGAATCCGGGGTCGGGAGCGATCGGGCCGGGGTTCGAGATGTCCAGGTTCCCGTCGGGGGCGGGCATTTGGTGCCCCTCCGACGGCCGGGCGAATCCGGGGTCGGGAGCGATCGGGCCGGGGTTCGAGATGTCCAAGCTGCCGTCGGGCTCGGGCAGTTGGTGCGAGTTCCCGCCGCGTGGATCCGGGCCGTCATCCAACGGCGCGGATATCGGTCGTACGTCGTCGAAGTCAGAGCTCACTGGCTACCCCCGTGCCCGTGCGGGGATCGCTGTGCGCGCCGCACGGTGTCCTGTGTGGTTCCTGCGTTCCGCCGATCGAACGACCGACGGAACGGAGCCTAGCCCTCCGCAGGAGGCGGCTTCCAGGGGGACCGGGTGAAGCGAGTGTGCCTGTGCTTGTACGGGAGTTGGGCCCCGTCGACCCGCGTCAAGCGGACTTCAAGGGAGCGTCAAGGGTTCCCAAAACCCTTACAGGTGTCCGGCCTTGAGGCCCGTCACGAAGGCGGCGAACGCGTCGGCGTTCATGGCTAGTTCGGGGCCGGTGGGGTTCTTGGAGTCGCGTACGGGGACGGTGCGGTGTTCGGGTACGAGGTTGGTGGCGACCTCTACGCAGTCGCCGCCGTTGCTGCTGTGCGAGGACTTGAACCAGTTCGGGGATTCGGTCGTCATCGGGATGCCCCTTCCGTAGCAGTCGGCCCCTCCGTACGCGCCAACATGGCGGTGCAGAGGGGCCGTTGTGATGCTCAGATGGTGCCCAGCTGTCCGTCCTTGACGCCCGCCACGAAGGAGGAGAACGCGGCGGCGGGAACGTCGAGGGTGGGGCCGGTCGGGTTCTTGGAGTCGCGGACCGGAACGGTGCCGTGCGTGGGGATGAGGTTGGTGGCGACCTCCACGCACTGACCGCCGTTGCTGCTGTACGAGGACGTGAACCAACGCGGGATTTCGGTCGTCACGGGGTGCCCTTTCGTAACCGGTTGATCATGGCCACGGACTCTGCTTGGGAGAGTGATTCGGCCTGCAACTGATGGTAGGCCGTCAGCATGGGCTGCACGAACCGCATATCCCGCTCCAGCCGCCCTTGTTGAGCAGACTCGGCATACGAAATGTGAGACCGATCGGCCAGGGCCACCAGCGTTACGGGGAGGTCGAACGCCCGTCGTTCGCCGAGGTCGAACGGAGCCACCTGGAAGACAGTGTTCGGCTGTTCGGCGAACTCGGAGAGCCGGTCGAGTTGCGCAGTCATCGTCGTCGAGCCACCCACTGGCCGTCGGATGCAGCTTTCGTCCAGGACGACATGCGTCATCGGAGCTGGAGTCCTGTCTATGGCCGCCTGACGCCGCGCGAGAAGCGTGAGCCGTTCCTCCGCTTGCTGTTCCGTGATCGCTCCCCGGCGCACCGCGCCCCGGGCGATGGCTGCGGCGTACTCAGGGGTCTGGAGCAAGCCGGGAATGATCCCCAGTTCGAACAGTCGGATCTCAACGGCCTGCGACTCATGCTTGACGAACTCCGGAAACCCCTCCAGCAGCGCAGTGTTCCGTACAGCCCGCCCCTGCCGTTCGAGTTGCTCCCCCGTACCCAACGCCTTGTCAGCACTGTGCGAAAACCGCGTAGTTGGAGATCTGCGACCAGTTTCCACGGCGGAAATATGCGTCGCGGAGTACCCCATGCGCTCCGACAGGTCGTCCTGTGTCCAGCCCTGCCCTTCCCTCAGCATGCGAAGACGTTGCCCGAACTTCGCCTTCGGGGACTCCTCGGGGTCCAGCTCCTTGCGGTTCACCATCGGCGCGCCCAACTCCCTGTGCAAAATCTGCAAGTTGAAGACGCTTCGACCCTAAGTCACTCTGAAGCTCCTGGTAGCCGAACCGCTACAGAGAGGAGCGATTGTGTGCGCGAACCACATGCCAACCCCCGCCCTCGGCACCCTCTTACTGGACGTGAAGACAGACCAACTCGGGGAGTTCCGGGGCGAATGCTGCGGGCGATGGGCGCTGCGGCCCATGCAGGGCGGCCGGGAGTGGGACGTCGACCCCGAAGACGTACAGCCGGCCGACCCCGCGCAGCGACTGCGTGCCGAGAACGCGCGGGCGAACGCCCGGAGTCGAGGTGAGGTGCTGTGAACGCCACGAGCCCACCCGCCAGTTACCGGTGTGAAGTCCTGGCCGTGGGCCCGGTGTACGGCGGGGCCGGAGTCGTCTCGTACGTGCTCGGAGCCTTCCGCACCATCTCACCCGTACTCGCGCTGCGTTGGCTGTGGGGCCGGGCCCTGTGGATCGCGGACCGGCTCGACCCCGACCCGGAGGGATCGAGGTGGGTGCGGCCCGCGATGCGGATGCCGGTCCCGCCCGCCCCCGACGGGCCCGCCGAACTGAGGGCCTGGTGCGCGGCGGGCAGTGACGGCCGGGCGGCACGCGAGCGCATCAAGCGGGGCGACCCGCTGTCCCTCAGCGTGCCGGACGCCGACTGCACGTACACCTTCTCGATCTGGCCCGAGACGACGACGACACACAAGCCCGACGTACGGAGTGGACGGAGTGGATCGCATGGCGGCTGAGGACGCGGCGAAGGCGCACGGGACGTTGGCGGACGCCGAGGCGGCGTGTCAGGAACTGTCGGCGGCGCTCGCGAAGGCCGGAGTCACCCTGCCCTCGCTCGGGCTCGACCCACTCTCGTACGGAGGTGAATTCTCCTTCGCACTTGTCGAGTTGGGCCGCTGCAACGTCTCCACGGCACGAGCCCTTGCCGCCGCGCTACGGCAGGGGTGCACGTAAAGACGGACCAGCTGATCGCAAGATCCCCATGGCGACCGAACCGGGTCAGGGTCGCACCCCGAATTTCTGATGACACACCGAGACATCACTCAGCGAGACATCACTCAGCTGGAACCCCCCGGCGGGCGGGGACCTCGAAGACGAGTTCGCGACCGTCCTCGTCGTCCCACTGCTCTCCGACCTCGACGAAGCCGAAGCCGGAGACAGTGGCCAGGGACGCCGCGTTGCCGGGGCTGATCGCCGCTCGCACGGTCGTGACGGTGGGTTCGGCCGCCGCCCGGCACAGCAACTCGACCAGCGTGGCGCGGGCGTATCCCCGGCGGCGGAATTCGGGAGCGACGGAGTAGCCGACCTCGACCATGCCGGCCTCATCGGGCGGCCCGTGGAACCCGGCATGCCCGACGGCGAGACCCCCGTCGCCCACGACCGCCTGCCGCACCATCCACCGCGCGCGCTCGGGATCGGCGGCCATCTGGGCGAGCCGGTACCGCCACAGCCACCGTGCGCTGTCGGTCACGAAGTACTCGGTCAGCGAAAGCCCAGCCGTCCTGCCGGCTCGGGACAGGTCCCCGTCGAGCAGAGCGGACATCGCCTCGCCGGACAGCTCGACAAGGCGGACACGTTTCGGGCTCCGCGTGAGCGGTCTCCGTCGATCGGACTCATCTGCCATTTGCGGATGCTCGTCGACCGGCCAGAGCCGTGTCCAACGGTTTCTGCCCGGTCCCCGCTACCGCCCCAACACCACCGTCCCCGACGAGCAGAACCAACCCCCCGTACCCGAAGCCACCGCCAGCTCGGGCAGGCGGCCGCCCGCCTTGCGGACCTGGCCCGCACCCGCCTCGCCGCGCAACTGCCGTACCGCTTCCACAAGCAGGAACAGGCCGCGCATTCCCGGGTGTTGGGCGGACAGGCCACCGCCGTCCGTATTCACCGGCAGGTCCCCGGTGAGGGTCAGCCGGCCCTTCTCCACGAACGCGCCGCCCTCGCCCTTCGCGCAGAAGCCGAGGTCTTCGAGGGTCACAAGCGTCATGTACGTGAAGGCGTCGTAGAGCTCGGCCACGTCGATGTCGGAGGGGCGCACCCCGGCGCGCTCGAAGGCGAGGCGGCCGCTCACCGCCGCCGGGGACACCGTGAAGTCGTCCCACTCGGACATCGTGGTGTGCGAGACATGTTCGCCCGAACCCAGCACCCACACCGGGGACTTGGCGCAGTCGGGCAGCAGGTCCTCGGCGACCAGCAACACCGCCGCGCCCCCGTCGCTCCGTATGCAGCAGTGCAGTTTGGTGAACGGGTCCGCGATCATCGGCCCGGCCAGTACGTCGTCCACGGTGATCGGGTCCTGGTACATGGCGTCCGGGTTGTGCGCGGCGTTGGCCCGTGCCTGTACGGCGACCTCCGCCAACTGCTCGACGGTCGTGCCGTATTGATGCATGTGGCGGCGCGCGGCCATCGCGTACTTGGCGATCAGCGTGTGCCCGTACGGCACCTCGAACTGGAGCGGGCCACGCGCCCCGAACGACAGGTTGGAGGTGCGGCGCTTCGCCTTGATGTCGGCGCGCGCGGTGGAGCCGTAGACGAGCAGGACCGCGCGCGCGTGCCCGGCGGCGATGGCCTCGGCGGCGTGTGCGGCCATCACCTCCCAGGTGGAGCCGCCGACGGAGGTCGAGTCGACCCAGGTCGGCTTGAGGCCCAGGTACTCGGCGACCTCGATCGGGGCGAGCGTGCCGAGCCCGGCGGAGGCGAAGCCGTCGATGACGCTGCGGTCGAGCCCGGCGTCGGCGAGCGCGCGACGGGCCGCCTGGGCGTGCAGGGCGTACGGGGTGGCGTCGTCGACCTTGCCGCAGTCCGAGAGCGCGACGCCGGCGACGGCGACCTTGCGTGGAGTGGAGGCTGAGGTGGCTGAAGGCATGAATCTGACGGTACATCAGATATGGGGTCCGGCAGCAGGGCTCCGACAGCAGCCCCGATAGCAACTCCGTCAGCAGCTCCGACAGCAGGCTCCGACCTCTGTGCATCTGGGCGCCACCGCCCTAACATGACGGCCCGTCAGATCGGTGGTGGGTGCCGTACCCGCTTGCCGAGGGAGGAGCCCGTCGATGGATGCCGCCTTCACCGCGGAGCAGGACGAGATCCGGCGCACCCTGCGCGAACTCGTCGCCGAACGCTGCGGCCCGGACGAGGTCAAGGCCGCGGTCCGTACCGCCGCGGGGCACGACACCGCGCTCTGGCAGACCCTGGCCAAGGAGCTGGGGCTGCCCGGCCTCGGCATTCCCGAGGCGTACGGCGGGGGCGGCGGCACCGCCACCGAACTCGCCCTCGCCTGCGAGGAGACCGGCCGCGCCCTGGTGCCGAGCCCGCTCCTCGCCACCGCCGCGCTCGCCGCGCCCCTGATCGCCCGCCTCGGCACCGAGGAGCAGCGCGCCGCGCACCTGCCGCGTATCGCCTCCGGCGAGACCACCGCCGCGCTCGCCGTACCCGGCACGTCCCTCGCCACCGCGCTCGGCCTCGCCGACGCCACCCCGGGCGACTGGGCGGGCGGCGGCCGGGCCGGCGGGGTGCAGGCCGCCTGCGACAGTGAGGCCTTGCACCTGTACGGGCAGGCCGAGCAGGTGCTCGACGGGCACAGCGCGGACCTGCTCGTCGTCGCCGCCCACACCGGTGGCTTCGCCCGCTCCCGCACGCTGCTCTATCTCGTACGGGCCGACGCGCCCGGCGTGGTCGCCGCCCGGCAGAACGCGCTCGACGAGACCCGGCCGCAGGCCCGTATCGAACTCCGCGACGCCGAGGCCGAGTTGCTCGGTACGGACGACGCGGGCGCCGTCGCCGCCGCGCTCGCCGCCACGGGGGACACCGCGGCCGCCGTACTCGCCGCCGAGGCCGCGGGTGCCGCCGAGGCCACCCTCGCCAGGGCCGTCGACGCCGTCCGCCTCCGCGAGCGGTCCGGCCGCGCCGCCGGAGCCCTCCAGGCCGCCAAGCACCGCCTCGCCGATGTGTACGTGGCCGTCCGCGCGGCCCGCTCCGCGGCGTACTACGCGGCGTGGGCTACCGGCACGGCCGACGGTAGGGAACGAGCCGGGGCGCTCGCGCTCGCCCAGGCGCTCGAAGCGCTGCGTACCGCCGCCGCCGAGGCCGTACAGCTGCACGGCGGCACCGGCTCCGCCGGGGAACACGACGCGCAGCTGTACTTCAAGCGGGCCGCGGGCGACGAGCTGCTGTTCGGGCCCGTACACCGGCTCCGTGCGCACGCGGCCGAACGGGCCGGACTGTTCACCGCGCAGCCGGGGGAGGCCGCCTGATGCCGGTCGGAGTCCGACTCGTCCAGAAGGTCTCGTCGACCCGCGCCTTCGCGAAGGTCGCCCCGCATGTGATCCCGGTGCTCGACCGCGCGGTGCATCGGCTGACGCGGGGGAAGGTGCTGCTCTCCGCGCGGATGCTGCCCGGTGTCGTCCTTACCGCTCGCGGGGCGAAGAGTGGGCTTGAGCGGCGTACTCCGCTGGCCTGCATGCCGGAGGAGTCCTCCGGTACGTGGCTGCTCATCGGGTCCAACTTCGGGCGTCCCGGGCATCCGGCGTGGACGGCGAACCTGCTGGCTCATCCTGAGGTGTCGATCAGTTGGAAGGGGGTGGAGATTGCGGTCTCGGCGAGGTTGTTGGAGGGGGAGGAGCGGGCGGAGGCGTGGGCCTCCGCGCTCCTCTTCTGGCCGCCGTATGCGACGTATCAGGCTCGGGTGGAGCGGGAGATCAGGCTGTTCCGGCTGGAGCGCAGGGATTAGTCCCCACCCCGCCCCTTCCCGAAAGTCCTCGCCGGACGGGCCTCCTCAATCGCCGGAGG
>NZ_JAAAHS010000154.1 GCF_009908195.1 Streptomyces boluensis
GAACCTGGGCGCGGGGGCGGGCCGCAGCGGGCCGTCCCCGTCGAGGTAGGTGCCGCGGGCCGCGTTGTGCGGGTGGGCGGCGGCCTCGGTGAGCGAGAGGACGGGCGTGACACAGGCCTGCGTACCGGCGAAGTGCCCGGCCCAGGCGTCCCGGGTACGGCCCGCGAAGACCTCCGCGAAGCGTTTCCGTACGACCGGCCAGGTGTCCGGCGGGCCCTGGGTGCCGCAGCCGGGGTCGTCGGCCAGACCGAGACCGGCCACCAGGTCCGCGTAGAACCGCGGCTCGATCGCGCCGACGGCGACATGCTCGCCGTCCGCGCACCGGTACGTCGTGTAGAACGGCGCGCAGCCGCTGAAGAGGTTGACGCCGCGCTCGTCGGACCACTGCCCGGCGCCGAGGAACCCGTACGTCATGGCGAGCAGCAGCGCGCTGCCGTCGGTCATCGCGGCGTCCACGACCTGGCCGGCGCCCGTGCTGCGGGCGTGCAGCAGCGCGCTGACCACACCGAGGGCGAGGAGCATGCCGCCACCGCCGAAGTCACCGACGAGGTTCAGCGGCGGTACGGGGTCGCCGTCGGCGCGGCCGATCGCGTGCAACACCCCGGTGAGACCTATGTAGTTGATGTCGTGTCCCGGCGCCTGGGCGAGCGGCCCGTCCTGGCCCCAGCCGGTCATCCGCCCGTACACCAGGCGGGGGTTGCGGGCCAGGCACACGTCAGGGCCGAGGCCGAGGCGCTCGGTCACACCGGGCCTGAACCCTTCGAGCAGCGCGTCCGCGGAGTCGACCAGGCGCAGCGCGGCGGCGGCGCCCTCGGGGTGCTTCAGGTCGACGGCCACGGAGCTCCGGCCGCGCAGTAGAACCGTGTCGGCGGCGCTGACCCGCGCTCCGGGCCGCTCGACCCGGACCACTTCGGCGCCGAGCCCGGCGAGCACCATGCCCGCGAAGGGGCCGGGCCCGATGCCGCCGAGCTCGACGATCCGTACGCCCGCGAGCGGACCTGACGCGCCGGTGGTGCTGCCGCTTCGGGTGGCCATCAGCGGCCGGTCCAGCGCGGGGCGCGCTTCTCGGCGAAGGCGCGCGTGCCGTCCTTGGCGTCCTCGGAGGTGAACACCGGTTCCACCAAGGCTTTCTGACGTTCCGTCGCCTCACTCGCGGGCCACACCGTGGAGCCGACGACGACCTCCTTGGTGACCCGGACCGCGAGCGGACCGTTGGCCGCGATGGCGGCGGCCAGCTCCCGTGCCCCGTCCAGGGCGCCGCCGGGCGCGGTGAGCCGGTTGACGAGGCCGTATGCGTGGGCGCGCGGGGCGTCGAGGGAGGCACCGGTCAGGGCCAGTTCCATGGCGATGGGGTACGGCAGCCGCCGCGGCAGGCGAAGGAGTCCACCGGCGGCCGCGACCAGGCCCCGCTTGACCTCGGGCAGGCCGAAGCAGGCGTCATCGGCGGCCACGATCAGGTCGCAGGCCAGGGCGAGTTCACACCCACCGGCCAGCGCGTACCCCTCGACCGCCGCGATCAGCGGCTTACGGGGCGGGGCGTCGGTGAGGCCCGCGAAGCCGCGCCCCTCGACGCTGGGGCGTTCACCCCGCAGGAAGGCCTTGAGGTCCATCCCGGAGCAGAACGTGCCGCCCGCCCCGGTGAGGATGCCGACGCTGAGGTCGGCACGGGCGTCGAGCTCGTCGAGGGCGGCGGCGATGCCCTCGGCCACGCTGAGGTTGACCGCGTTGCGCGCCTCGGGGCGGTCGAGGGTGATGACGGCGACGCCGTCGGAGAACTCGGTGCGGACCGCGTCGGACATGAGTGGTGGCTCCGTAGGGGGTCGGCGGCCGGAGGCCGGGGGAGGAGCGGCGGGTCGTACGGCCGGTGGGTCGTACGGGCAGGCCCTGGAGCAGCGCTACTTGGGTGCCATCCGGATCGCCCCGGCGGCTTCGTCTGCGGTGCGGTCGCCCTCGGCGATCATCTGTCGGTACCGCAGCCGATCTGTTAACTTAACGATCGTTCAGCAAGTGCCGTCCTCAGGCAACCACAGGCCCCAGAACGGTGTCAACGGAAGGGACGACCGTGAGTCTTGAGATCACCGGCACCACGCAGTGGCAGGCCTGGCAGGACCGTGTTCTGCCCCCGGTCGAGCGGGTCCGCGACGGACTGTGGTCCATCCCCGTCCCGATCCCGGACAACCCGCTGCGGTACGTCCTGGTGTACGCCCTGGAATCCGGCGACGGAACCGTCCTCATCGACGCGGGGTGGCCCGCCGAGGAGCCCTGGCGGGCACTCTGCGACGGACTGACCGGGATCGGCACCGGCGTCGAGAACGTCAAGGCCGTCCTCGTCACCCACAACCACGCCGACCACCTCGGCCTCGCGGGCCGGGTGCGCGAGGCCTCGGGCGCGTATGTCGCCCTGCACGCCCTGGACGCGAGCCCGTTGGGACCGGAGCCCGGCACCCGCGAGGAGTGGCGCGGCGACCTGCTGCGCCACCTCACCGGCAACGGCATGCCGGACGCGGAGGCCGTGACCACCGTGGACGCCATGAACGCCGACCTGCTGTTCGGGGCCGCCCGCCCCGATGTGCTGCTCCAGGACGGCGAGCGGATCAAACTGCCCGACCTGGACCTGAACGTGGTGTGGACGCCCGGACACAGCCCCGGCCACTCCTGCTTCCACGAGCCGGGCCGGCGCCTGCTGTTCTCCGGCGACCACGTCCTGCCCCGGATCACACCCGCCGTCGGCGTGTACGCGAGGACCGTCGGCGATCCGCTCGCCGACTTCCTGCTCTCCCTGGAACGCCTGGCGCGGTTCGACGTGGAGGAGGTCCTGCCCGCGCACGAGTACCGCTTCCGCCGCCTCGACCAGCGCCTGGCGCAGATGGCACGGCACCACACCGAACGCCTCGCGGAGACCTTCGCCGCCGTACGCGCCGAGCCCGGAGCCACCGGCTGGGAACTCGCCGCCCGCCTGGAGTGGTCCCGCCCCTGGCAGGCCTTCGGCACCCAGCAACGCCGCTTCGCCCTGGGCGAGACGCTGGCCCACCTCCAACTCCTCGCCACCCGGGGCGAGATCAGCACCGAGCACCCCGGTGAGCCCGACCCCGAGCCCGACGGGCCGACCCGCTGGTACGTGAGCGCCGGTGAAGCGGTCGTACGAGGCTGATTCGTGTGCGTTGACACTGCTGTGCCCTCCTGCGAAAGTGTGCTGGCCGAACGATCGTTCAGGTATTGATCGTCGCTGTACGGCACGTGCTCGGAACCTTCCCGACGCAGAGGGAGCAGCCATGCGGGAGCACGCGAGCGACGCGGTGCACGCCGCCCGCCGGATGTCCTACGGGGCCCAACTCGCCCGGTGCGCACGTAAGTTCCCCGACCGCGTCGCGGTACGGCACGGGGACCGCGAGCTGACCTTCCCTGAGCTCGACGCACGGGTCTCCCGGCTCGCCAACGCCCTCACGGCGCGTGGCGTCGGGCGCGGGGACCGGGTCGCGATCGTCATGCACAACCGGATCGAGGTGGCCGAGGCGTTCCTGGCCACCGCACGGCTCGGCGCGATCTCCGTACCGGTCAACTTCCGCCTGGTCCCGGACGAGATCGCGTACATCCTCGCGGACAGCGGAGCCACCGCCCTCCTCGTCGACACCCCACTGGCCGCCACCTGCGCCGAAGCCGTCCGCGCACTCGACGACCCGCCGCGCACCGTCCTGGTGGCAGGGGAGGACGACGGGTCCGGTGTCGTGCGGGCGGGCCCGCGCGCCGAGCCGTACGAGGCCGCGCTCGCCGCCGCCACCGCCGAGGATCCGGGCATCGACGTACCCGAGAACGCCCCCGCGTTCCTCATGTACACCTCCGGCACCACCGGCCGCCCGAAGGGTGCCGTCCTCACCCACCTCAACCTCGTCATGGCCACGTACGCGGTGCTCGCCGCGACCGGCGGGGTGCGGCAGGAGCCCGCGGCCGTCCTTGTCGGGGTGCCGATGTTCCACATCAGCGGGCTCAACAACACGCTGCGCGGGCTCATCGACGGCGGCCGGGTCGTGATCGACGCGTCGACCCGCTTCGACCCGGCGGCGCTCGTCGAGCTGCTGGAGCGCGAGCAGATCACCAGCTGCTTCCTCGTACCGAGTCAGTGGCAGGCGGTGTGCGCGGTGCCCGGCATCGAGGACCGGCGACTCGCGCTGCGCACCCTCGTCTGGGGCGCCTCCGTCGCCCCGCCCTCTGTTCTTCAGGCGCTGCGCGACCGCTTCCCGGAGGCGCCCGCGTACAGCGCGTTCGGACAGACCGAGATGAGCCCGACCACCACCATGCTGCGGGCCGAGGACGCGGTACGGAAGATGGGTTCTGTCGGCACGCCGCTGCCCGGCATCGAGGTGCGCGTCGTCGACGAGGACATGAACGACGTACCGGTCGGCGCGGTGGGCGAGGTGGTGTACCGGGGGCCGACGACCATGCTCGGGTACTGGAACAAGCCCGAGGAGACCGAAGAGGCCTTCGCGGGCGGCTGGTTCCACTCCGGGGACCTGTGCCGTATGGACGGCGAGGGCTTCCTCTATGTCGTCGACCGCAAGAAGGACATGATCATCTCCGGCGGGGAGAACATCTACTGCGCCGAGGTAGAGGCCGCCATCGACGCCCACCCGGGCGTGGCCGAGGTCGCGGTGATCGGCGTGGACCACCCGAGGTGGGTGCAGACACCGCGCGCGGTGGTCGTACCGGCCGATCCGGCGGCCCCGCCGAGCGAACGCGACATCATCGCGCACTGCCGGGACCGGCTCGCCTCGTACAAGAAGCCCACCTCGGTGGTGTTCACGGACGCGCTGCCGCGCAACGCGAGCGGCAAGATCCAGAAGTTCCGGCTGCGCGAGCGGTACGGAGCGGAAGACGCCGGTACGGGCAGTGGCACAGGCGCAGGCGTCGACGCCCACACCCGCATCGGCACCCCCTCCGTCCCCGAACCGCCGAGGAGCGTCAAGTGACCGATTCCGTACGGGTGGAGCGCGGCGATGACGCCACCGCTGTCGTCACCCTGAACCGCCCCGAGGTGCGCAACGCCATCGACGCGGAGCTGCTGCACGGGCTGCGTACGGCCCTGCGCGAGCTGGACGAGGACTAGAGCCTGTCCGGCGGATCTTGCCGGGGTCGCGGGGCTTTCCACGCCGACCTGCGGCGTTGTCGTCGGTTGCCATGGCTCCGCCATGTCGCCCTCCTCCGCCTTGCATCTCGACGCACCAAGCCCCGCTCACCAGCACGTACAAGCGGACGTCGACTTGATCCGGCCTGATCCGCCGGACAGGCCCTAGTCGGTCGGCGCGATCGTCCTGACCGGCGCCGACCCCGCCTTCTGCGCGGGCCTCGACCTGCGTGCCCTCAGCGCCGCGCCCGGCGACCTGAGCGATGGGACGGTCGACCGGTCCGTGTCGCGGCCGCCCTGGGGTGAGCCCCTGCGCACGCCGCTGATCGGCGCGGTCAACGGGGCCGCCGTGACCGGCGGGCTCGAACTCGCCCTGAACTGCGACCTCTTGATCGCCTCCGAGCGGGCCCGGTTCGCCGACACCCACGCCCGCGTCGGCATCCTGCCCGGCTGGCGGCTCTCCGTCCTGCTGCCACTGTTCGTCGGCTCGGGCCTCGCCCGCCGGATGAGCCTGACCGGCGACTTCCTGCCGGCCACCGAAGCGCTCCGGGCCGGCCTGGTCACCGAGGTCGTGCCGCACGAGCAACTCCTCCCGGCTGCCCGGTCGTTGGCCGCGACCATCGCGGCGAACGACCCGGCCGCGGTGCGGGCGCTGCTCGGCTCCTACCGGCGCATCGAGGCCCAACTCGTGGGCGACGGTGACCGGGTGGAGGCCGCGTCCGCCCGCGACTGGCGCGCCTCTGCGACCGCCCCCGCGGACGTGGCGGGCCGCCGCGCCGCGATCATCGCCCGCGGCCGCGACCAGAACCGGGCGTAAACCGCGGGCACGCCGACCCCGCATGCCTTCCCTGAATCGCAGTGCCAGTTCATCGGCCCGCGCCCGCACCGTGGACAGCTCTCGCACGGGAGGCTACCTTAACGATCGTTCGACTAAGAGCTTGCGAGGCCGAGCCAAGAGGCAGACCCACTCCGGTACGAGAAGAGGTTGCCGTGCGCCGTACGGTGTTCGACGAGGACCATGAGGCGTTCCGTGTGACGCTGCGGGACTTCATCGCGAAAGAGGTCGTTCCCGTCCACCACGAGTGGGAGGAACAGGGCCATCCGCCGCGGGACTTCTACCGCAAGCTCGGTGAGCTGGGTGTGCTCGGCATCCAGGTGCCGGAGGAGTTCGGCGGTGCGGGGGAGGCCAGCTTCAAGTTCGCGGCCGTCGCCGCCGAGGAGACCACCCGCGCCGGGGTGTCCTTCGGCAACTACTCGGTGCACGCGAACCTGATCCTGCCGTACCTCATGGCGTACGCGAGCGAGGAGCAGAAGCGGCGCTGGCTGCCCGGCTTCGCCTCCGGCGACCTCATGACCGCCATCGCGATGACGGAGCCCGGCACCGGCTCCGACCTGGCCAACATCCAGACCAGGGCGCACCGTTCGGCCGACGGCACGCACTACGTCCTCAACGGCGCCAAGACCTTCATCACCGGCGGCGCCCTCGCGGACCTGGTGCTCGTCGTCGCCCGCACCGCGCCGTACGACCCGGAGGACCGCCGGGCCGGACTGTCCATCCTCTGTGTGGAGTCGAGCAGTGAGGGCTTCGCGGTGGGCCGCAAGCTGCAGAAGATCGGCCTGAAGGCCTCGGACACTGCTGAACTCTCCTTCAGCGACGTGAAGGTGCCGGTCGAGAACCTGCTCGGCGCCGAGGGTGAGGGCTTCTCGTACCTCTCCCACAACCTGCCGCAGGAGCGGCTGACCATCGCGCTCGGCGGTGCCGCGACCGCCGCGGCTGCGCTGCGCTTCGCGACCGACTACGTGCGGGAGCGCACGATCTTCGGGAAGCCCGTGGCGCACTTCCAGAACACCAAGTTCGTGCTCGCCGAGTGCGCCACCGAGGTCGAGGCCGCCCAGCTCATGGCGGACCGTGCCCTGGAGCTGCACGACGAGGGCGAGCTGACCGTCGCCGACGCCGCGAAGGCCAAGCTGTTCTGCACCGAGGTCGCGGGCCGCGTCATCGACAAGTGCCTCCAGCTGCACGGGGGTTACGGGTACGTGACCGAGTACCCCATCGCCCGCCTGTACGCGGACACGCGGGTCTCCCGTATCTACGGCGGCACCAGCGAAGTCATGAAGACCATCATCGCCAAGTCTCTGGGCCTCTGAGCCCCCGGCACTTGATCTGGGCCTCTGAGGCCTCGCCATTTGAACGGAAGGCAGCCCAACAGCATGCAGATCAACGGCAGTTCGGCCCTCGTCACCGGCGGCGCATCCGGCCTCGGGCGCGCCACCGCCCAGCGGCTCGCGGCGCAGGGCGCCCACGTCGTCATCGTCGACCTCGCATCGTCGGACGGCGAAGCGGTCGCCAAGGAGATCGGCGCCACCTTCGTGCCCGGCGATGTCACCAGCGAGGCCGGCATCACCGCCGCGGTCGGCGCCGCGACCGCCCTCGCCCCGCTGCGGATCACCGTCAACTGTGCCGGTATCGGCAGCGCGGGCCGCACGGTCGGCAAGGAAGGCCCGTACGACCTGGAGCTTTTCCGCAAGGTCGTCGAGGTCAACCTGATCGGCACCTTCAACGTGATCCGCCTGGCGGCCGCGGCGATGGGCGGCAACGAGCCCGTCGACGGCGACCGCGGCGTCATCGTCAACACCGCCTCGGTGGCGGCCTTCGACGGGCAGATCGGGCAGTGCTCGTACTCCGCGTCCAAGGGCGGTGTCGTCGGCATGACCCTGCCCATCGCCCGCGACCTGGCGCGCACGAACATCCGCGTCATGACCATCGCGCCCGGACTCTTCGAGACCCCGATGCTGGGCCGGCTCCCGCAGGAGGCCCGCGACTCGCTCGGCGCGCAGGTCCCGCACCCGAGCCGGCTCGGACAGGCCGGTGAGTACGCGCAGTTGGTGGAGGCGATCGTCACCAACCCGATGCTCAACGGCGAGACCATCCGCCTGGACGGCGCCATCCGCATGGCTCCTCGCTAGCCGTCCTTGCTCCAACACCGGTACATATCCAGGGAGTTCAGCATGCGTGACGCAGTCATCGTCGACGCCGTCCGTACCGCCGTCGGCAAGGGCAGGCCGGGCGGTGCGCTGTCCGGTGTGCATCCCGTCGACCTGTCCGCGCACGTCCTGCGGGCGCTGGCCGAGCGCAACGGCCTCGATCCGGGGACCGTCGACGACGTCGTCTGGGGCTGTGTGTCCCAGGCCGGCGAGCAGGCCGGAGGCGTCGGCCGGTACGCGGTGCTCGCGGCGGGCTGGCCCGAGCACGTGCCCGGACTGACCGTCGACCGCCAGTGCGGGTCCTCGCAGCAGGCCGTGCACCAGGCCGCCGCCGGGGTCATCGCCGGGCAGTACGACATCGCCGTGGCCGGTGGCGTCGAGTCGATGTCGCGGGTGCCGATGGGCTCGGCCCGCGCCGAGGGCAGGCTCGGGGAGCCGTTCGGACCGCTGGTCGGGGAGCGCTACGACCACGTCCGCTTCAACCAGGGCGTCGGCGCCGAGATGATCGCCGAGGAGTTCGGGCTGCGCCGTGAGGAGCTCGACCAGCACGCCCTCGACTCGCACGCGCGCGCCGCCCGCGCCGTCGACGAGGGCCGCTTCAAGGGCCAGATCACGCCGGTGACCCTCGCGGACGGCACCGTCTTCGACACCGACGAGGGCATCCGCAGGGGCGGCACCCTGGAGGCGCTCGGCGGCCTGAAGACGCCGTTCAAGGAGGGCGGTGTCATCTCGGCGGGCAACGCCTCGCAGATCTCCGACGGCGCGGCGGCGCTGCTCGTCACCACCAGCGAGACCGCCGCCCGCAACGGCTGGACCCCGATCACCCGCTTCCACACCGGAGTGGTCACCGGCGTCGACCCGGTCACCATGCTCAAGGGCCCGATCCCCGCCACCCGTAAGGCACTTGAGCGCGCGGGACTCGGCATCGACGAGATCGGCGCGTACGAGATCAACGAGGCCTTCGCCTCGGTCTCGCTCGGCTGGCAGCGGCAGACCGGCGCCGACTACGAACGGCTCAACCCCAACGGCGGCGCCATGGCCCTCGGCCACCCCCTCGGCGGCTCCGGCGCCCGCCTCATGACCACCCTCGTCCACCACATGTCGGACCACGGCATCCGCTACGGACTCCAGTCCATGTGCGAGGGCGGCGGCATGGCCAACGCCACTGTCCTGGAACTGCTCTGACGGTTGATCAGGTGCGGTGCGTGACGGTCCCTCAGGAGGGGTACGTGTGACTCCTCCCCCTCCTGAAGGAGGGGGCTTCTCGCTATGCCGGGTTGGCGTTGCGACGGACCAGCCCGGCCCGTAGAACGTTGAGTGCCCCGACCGTGTCCGCGTGTGCTTGGTGGCCGCACGCCGTGCAGTGGAACTTCTCCTGTGTGGGCCGGTTCTCCGCGCTGACGTGCCCGCATTCGGGGCAGGTCCGGGAAGTATTGCGGGGGTCCACGGCGATCACTTCCCGTCCGGCGCTCTCAGCCTTGGCGTACAGGATCGTCAGGAACACCCCCCAACCGGCATCGTTGATCGACTTGTTCAGCCCGGCCTTCGCCGAGGCCCCGTTGGCCAGGAAGCTGCCCGGTGTCTCGGGGTCGGGCTTCGGCTTGGGGGCCTTGCTCATGTTGCGGATCTTGAGGTCCTCGTGCGCGATCAAGTCGTGTGCGCGGACCAGGCCGAGCGCGGTCTTGTGCGCGTGGTCGAGGCGCTGGCGACGCACCGTACGGTGCAGGTCGGCGACCTTCTCAACGGCCCGCTGGTGGTTGGCTGTTCGCCTCTCGCGGCGCACCCGGGGGAAGCGGGCAAGGGCCTGCTGTGCGGCTTCGAGTTTCGCGGCGGCCTTCCGGCCGTGGCGCGGGTTGGGTACGAACTCGCCGTTCGAGTCGGTGAGGAAGTTGGCTATGCCCAGGTCGATGCCGACCACACTGCCCGTCTCGGGCAGCGGCTCGGGCTGCTCCTGCTCAGCGGTCAGGGCGACGTACCACTTCCGGCCCTCGCGCTTGACCGAGATGGTCTTGACCTTGCCGACCACGGGCCGGTGCTGGTTGACCTTGACGTGCCCCACGCCTTGGAATCGGACGCGGGTGACCGGGTCGTGCGGGGTGGAGTCCCAGCGGCAGCCGTCACCGTCCTTGGGAAAGTCGACCGTGTCGAACCAGTTCACGCCCCGGAAGCGCGGATATCCCGGTGTGTCACCGGATTTGACCCGCCGGAAGAACCCGGCGAACGCCTTGTCAAGGCGGCGCAAGGTGGCCTGCTGTGAGCTGAAAGACCAGCGCCCTTGCCGCTCGGGGTCGAACGCCCGGATCTCCTTGAGCTGCGCGGACTGCTGCCCGTACTTCACGGATGTCTTCGAGACATGCCGGTAGGCGTCGCGGCGTTCCTGCAACGCTCCGTTGTAGAGCGAGCAGTGGTCACGGAGCATCTCGCCGAGCGCGATCGTCTGCCCCACGGTGGGCCGCATGAGGAACTTGTACGCACGCATCAACCGACCCACCCCCCAAGGCCATTTCAGCGACCATATGAGGTATTACGCCCTGCTGGAAGCCAAATCCCGATATCGGTGTTGGTCCCGCCCCTACTTCGCCGGTTCCTGCGGCGGCGCCCCGCTGACCGTGGCCCGCCAGTACATCGAGGACCAGAAGCGGCCCGTGGGCTGAGGTCAATAGTGCGGACCCCTGCTGACAGTGAGGGTCAGAGCAGCCCTCGGCGTCGCGGCGGCGGCGGCCTGAACAAGTCGCCGGCCTGAACGGACCCGGCGCCCCCCCCTGCCGACCTGCCCTTTCGGTGCGGAGCGAGTTGGCCGTGCGCGAGTCGAGCGGGTACATCTTGAGGGCGACAACAGGCAACGCCCCGAGTGGAGGACCCCATGCACGCCGTCGACGCAAAGCTTCGCGACCGGCTCGCGGCCCGGATCGACGCGTACAAGGACCGGCTGCTCGACCTCAGCCACCAGCTCCACGACGACCCGGAGACCTCCTTCGAGGAGACCCGCGCGGCCGAGGCGGTGGCGACCCTCCTGGAGGAGGCCGGGTTCGCGGTGGAGCGCGGCGCCTGCGAGCTGCCGACAGCGCTCACCGCGACGTACGGCAGCGGCGACCTGACGATCGGCGTGTGCGCCGAGTACGACGCGCTGCCGGACCTCGGCCACGCCTGCGGGCACAACGTCATCTGCGCGGCGGGCGTCGGCGCGGCCATCGCCCTCACCGCCGCCGCGGACGAACTGGGCTTCCGTGTGAAGCTGCTCGGCACCCCGGCCGAGGAGGAGGGCGGCGGCAAGGTCCTCATGCTGGAGCGCGGCGCCTTCGACGACGTGACGGTGGCGATGATGGTGCACCCCGCGGCCGTGGACGATGTCGACCCGCGCGGCTCCAGCACCGCCGTCGGCCGCTTCGAGATCACCTTCACCGGCCGCGCCGCACACGCGGCGGCCGCCCCCGAGTGCGGACTCAACGCCTCGGACGCGGCGGTGGTGGCGCAGGTCGCCGTCGGCCAGTTGCGCCAGCAGCTCCGCGACGGCTACCGGGTCGCGGGCATCGTCCGGCACGGCGGCGAGCGCACCAACATCATCCCGGAGCGCACCGTCCTGGAGTACGAGGTGCGCACCCCCACCGGCGAGGAACTGGAGGCCCTGCGCGAGCGGGTGCTCAACTGCTTCCGCGGCGCCGCCCTCGCCACCGGCACCACCCTGGACATCCGCCGTATCCAGCCCGACTACCTCGAACTGCGCCACGACACCGAGCTGATGGCGAGCTACGCCCGCAATCTGCGCGCCCTCGGCCGCGAAGTGCCCGAGCCGGGCCCGGTCCCGCGCGGCACCGGAGCCTCCACCGACATGGGCAACGTCACCCACGCGCTGCCCGCCATCCACCCCGCGCTCGGCATCCTGGGTGCCCAAGGCACCCCGCACACACGGGAGTTCGCGGCGGAGACGGCGACCCCGGCCGCCGACGAGGCCGCGCTCGCCGGTGCGCTCGCGCTTGCCTGGACGGGCCTCGACCTCGCGGCCGACCCGGAGTGGCGCACCCGCAGCCTGGCCGCGAGGGCGCTCTCGTACGTACGCGAATGAACGATCGTTCAACACGTTAGGATGCCCGCAGACGGGGCACGTGGGCAGCACGAGGAGGACACCGGTGCGAGGCACAGGACGAGGAACAGGCCGGCAGGCCATCCTGGACGCCGCCCGGCACGAGTTCGGGGAGCGCGGGTACGCGGCCGCGTCCATCCGCGACATCGCCCGGCGGGCCGGGGTGAGCCTCTCTGCGATGTACCACTACTACACCGGCAAGCAGGAGCTGCTGCACGCGCTGGTGAACGGCAGCGGGCAGGCCTACTTCGACTCCTGCCACAAGGAGTTGGAGTCCGCGGGCGACGACCCGGGCGAGCGGCTCGCCGCCCTGGTGCGGGCCACGGTGCGCTACCGCGCCGAGTACCGCCTGGAGAGCAACCTGACCCTCGCCGAGTGGCGCAGCATGGCCGAGGAGCAGTTGGAGGAGTTCCGGCGCCGGCAGTTCGACGGCACCCGGATGTTCAAGGAGGTCGTCGAGGACGGCGTCGACCGGGGCGTCTTCCGCACCCCGCACCCCACGGACGCCCGCCGCGGCGTCATCGCGATGTGCAACGCCGTCGCGCAGTGGTACCGCGAGGGCGGCGAGGAGAGCGTTGACGATCTGGCCGAGCGGTACGTGGAACTGGCCCTGGTCCTCGTCGAGTACCGCCCGACCACGCGACGGACGCGGGGCTAGGTTTCACCTGACGCGTGGTCGGGTCAGCGGACCGCCCACTGACCCGTGAACTCAGGTTCCCGCTTGGCGTTGAAGGCCGCGAAGGCGGCCGGGGCGTCCTCGGTGGCGAAGTTGACGGCCTGGGCGCGGGCCTCGCTCGCCAGGGCGTCGCGCAGGGTGCGGTCGGTGCCCTCGTTGAGCAGCGCCTTGTTCTGCGCCTGAGCCACCGGCGGCCCCGCGGCGAGCCGGTTGCCGAGGTCGGTGACGAACGCGTCGAGCCCGTCGGGCTCGACCAGCCAGGTCACCAGACCGAGGCGGTGCGCCTCGGCGGCGTCGATCATCTCGGCGAGCAGGGCGAGGCGCTTGGCCTGCTGGAGCCCGACCAGCCTGGGGAGTTGCCAGGACCCGCCGAAGTCCAGGGACAGGCCGCGGCGCGCGAAGATCTGCGAGAACCGGGCGCGCGGCGTGGCCACCACGAGATCGCAGCCGAGTGCCAGGTTCCAGCCAGCCCCGACCGCGACGCCGTCGACCTTCGCGACGGTCGGCTTCGGCAGCTCGTGCAGCAGCAACGCCACATCGTTGAGCTTCCGCATCCGGCCCAACGGGTGCGGCGGGGGAGCGTCGTCGTCCTTGGGGGACAGGTCGGCCCCGGCACTGAACTCGCCCCCGGCGCCGGTCAGTACGACCGCCCGCACCGTCGGGTCGTCGCCCGCGTCGGCCAGGGCGCGACCGAGCGCGGTCCAGAGTTCGGGAGTGATGGCGTTCTTGCGCCGTGGCCGGTTCAGGGTCAGCGTCAGGACGCCGTCGACGCGGTCGGTCAGCAGCACGGGCTCGTCGGTCATGACGGGGCCCCACCCTTCCTCGCGGCACGGGAGACGCTCGGAAGTTAGCGAACAATCGTTAAGTAGTCAATCAGGGGTGGAGGAGGGGGAGTTGCCCGCCCCCGACAGCCTCCGCGTGTCCAGTGGCACCGTCCCCGCCGCGTAGCCGCGTTTGTCCAGGAGGCGGCCGACCAGTTTGAGCGGGCGGATGGTGACGCTGCGGTCGACGATGTCGACGCTCGGCAGGGTGCGCGAAATACGGATCTCCAACTGCTGCACATCGGGCAGCGACCGCAGCCACACCGCCACGATCAGGTTGTACGGGCCCGCCGTGCCCATGACCGCGCGCACCTCGGGGAGCCGGGCCAGGGCGTGCCCGGCCGCGTCCATGTGCTCGGGTGCCACCCGCGCGAAGAACCAGGCGTACACCGGCCAGCCGGTCAGCGGGCGGGCCAACTCGCAGCGCATCCGCACCTGTTGGTCGGCCAGCATCCGGTTGAGGCGGCGGCGCGCGGTGCT
The DNA here is from genome assembly GCF_009908195.1 of Streptomyces boluensis. Classification (GTDB taxonomy): domain Bacteria; phylum Actinomycetota; class Actinomycetes; order Streptomycetales; family Streptomycetaceae; genus Streptomyces; species Streptomyces boluensis. The sequence goes on from NZ_JAAAHS010000154.1 coordinate 14,163, forward strand.
CACGCTCACCGAGGCCGCCGCCGCGAGCGCGTCGAGGGAGGCCCGGCCGTCGGCGGCCAGGGTCACGGCGATCGCCCAGTCCTCGTCGGTGAGCGGCCGCAGCGTCGGCGTGTGCTCGGCCGGCTCCGGGGTCATCAGGGAGATCTGCGCGCGGTCGAGGGTACGCAGCCGCCAGCGGCTGGCCTCGATGTAGTTCTTCACCTGGAGATGGCTGCGCACCCGGTGCAGGTGGCGCACACCGCCGAGGCGTTCCAGGAGGTAGTCGGCGAGCACCTCCTCGTCCGGCGTGTGCAGCGTGACGAAGACATCGCGGTCGCCCGCGGTCACGTCGACGGTCATGGCCTGCGGGTCCTGGGCGAGCTCGCGGGCCACCGCCAGGCTGTGGCCCGGCTCGCAGACGATCTCGATGAACGCCGTCGACTGGCGCTCCGTCTCCGGCGGATAGCAGCTCACCCACGCCGCCCCGGCCCGCGTCAGCCGGGCCCAGCGGCGGGCCGCGGTCACCGGGTCGAGGCCGAGCACCTTGCCGACCAGCGCCCACGGGGCGCGCGGCTGGATCTGCAGGGCGTTGACCAGCTGCAGATCCAGCTCGTCGAGCGTGACGTGATCCTGCATTCCTGACTCATTCCTGACAGAAATCTGCGCGCCGACCGGTAACTCTGGGATCCGCTTCACCATCTCACACCAACGCCCGCACCTTCGTGGGCGGCGGAACGCGGAGTGAGGAACGAGGGCCGACGTGGCTACCGAAAGCACTGTGGAGAGCACCGCGGAGAGCACTGCGGAGATCACCGCTCACAAGGACGCCGTACGGCGGCGGATCGAGGAGCGGCGCGCGCGGCTGATCGCGCTCAGCCGCAGCATCCACGCCGAACCCGAGCTGTCCTTCGAGGAGTACCGCTCGGCCGACAAGGTCATCGAGCACCTCTCCGAGGCGGGCTTCGCCGTCGAGAAGGGCGTCGGCGGACTCGACACGGCCTTCTCGGCCACCCTGGGCTCCGGCGACCTGGTCGTCGGGATCTGCGCCGAGTACGACGCGCTGCCGGAGATCGGCCACGCCTGCGGCCACAACGTCATCGCGGCCTCCGCCGTGGGCGCGGCCCTCGGCCTCGCGGCGGTCGCGGACGACCTGGGCATCCGCGTGAAGGTCGTCGGCACACCCGCCGAGGAGCACGGCGGCGGCAAGGTGCTGCTGCTCGAACGGGGCGTCTTCGACGACGTGACCGTCTCGATGATGGTGCACCCCGCCCAGGAGGACTCCCACCCGGCGGCCTTCCGCAGCCAGGCCGTCAGCCGCTTCGCGGTCACGTACACCGGGCGCCCCTCGCACGCCGCGGCCGCCCCGCACCTCGGGGTCAACGCCGCCGACGCCATGGTGGTCGCGCAGGTCGCCGTCGCCACGCTCCGCCAGCAGATCACCGCGAACTGCCGTATCGGACTGTTCGTACGCGAGGGCGGCACCGCCACCAACATCATTCCGGAGCGCACCGTCGTCGACTGCGAGGTGCGGGCCTTCGAACTGGCCGAGCTGACCGCCCTCAAGGAGCGTGTCATGGCCTGCTTCCAGGCGGGCGCCCTCGCCAGCGGCTGCACCATGGACAGCGCACCCACCGAGCCGGACTACGCCGAGCTGTGGCAGGACCCCGCGCTCGCCGACCTCTTCGCGGCCAACCTCACGGCCACCGGCCGGGACGTGCCGGACAGCCAGCACCGGCTGACCGGCGGCTCCACCGACATGGGCAACGTCTCCCAGGTGGTGCCCAGCATCCACCCGGCCATCGCCGTCATCGGCGCCCAGCACGCCCCGCACACCCGCGGCTTCGCCCAGGACACCGGCACCCCCGCCGCCGACGACGCGGTCATCGACGGCGCCCTCGCCATGGCCTGGACCGCCGTCGACGCGGCCGCCGACGGCACGCTCCGCGAGGACCTCGCCGTACGCCGCCGTAGCGGACTCACCGACCCGGCGGCCGCCACCACCCGCTGAGCCCCGCCCCCAGG
>NZ_JAAAHS010000155.1 GCF_009908195.1 Streptomyces boluensis
ACCCAGGAGCACTTCGCGTTCGTGGAGTCCGCGATCCCCCGCCCGGCGCCCGGCACCGCCCTGGTGGAGAACCTCTACTGGTCCGTGGACCCGTACCACCGCGAGCTGATGGACGACGTGCCCGGCGGCTTCGCGCTGCACGCGCCGCTTGAGGGGCGCGCCATCGGCCGGGTCGTGGAGTCCCGTGAACCCGCCCTGAAAGAGGGCGAGTTGGTCTTCCACCGGCAGGGCTGGCGCACCCACTCGGTGGTGACGCCGGACGAGGTGCGCCGCCTTCCGCGCTTCGACGGGGTGCCGCTCTCCGCGTACCTGAGCGTCCTCGGCGGCACCGGCCTGACCGCGTACGTCGGGCTGACCCGGATCGCGCGCCTGAAGGAGGGCGACGACCTGTTCGTGTCGGCCGCGGCGGGCGGTGTCGGCACGGCCACGGCGCGGTTCGCGCGGCTGCTCGGCGCGGGCCGGATCGTGGGCAGCGCGGGCTCGGCGGCGAAGGTGAACCACCTGACGCGGGAGGTGGGTTACGACGCCGCCTTCGACTACCACGAAGGACCGGTGGCCGAACTCCTCACGGCGGCCGCGCCCGACGGCTTCGACGTCTTCGTGGACAACGTCGGCGGCGAGCACCTGGGCGCCGGGATCTCCGCGCTTCGCGAGTACGGCCGGGTGGTGCGGATCGGCACGGTCAGCCAGTACAATGACCCGGCGGCACCGCCCGTGCGCTTCAACCACGCGGACATCGTGGAGAAGTCCCTGCGTATGGAGGGCTTTCTCGTACGCGACTACCGGGATGTGCAGGACGAGTTGTACGAGTTCGCCGTGCCGCATCTGCAGAGCGGGCGGGTCCGGCTCGACGAGACGGTGGTGGAGGGCTTCGACTCCATCGTGGACGCGTTCCTCGGGATGCTGCGCGGGGAGAACCTCGGAAAGATCATCGTCCGGGCGGCCGGGGCGAGTTGAGCGCCGGCGGGTCGAGCGCCAGGGACCGGCGCGACGCCCTCTGTCCGTACACCGGTACCGGCGGCAGACTCGGCCCATGACCGAGACCACGGAGCACTGGGCCCCCGACCACGGAGAGCCCTACCGGCCCGTCCCCTACCGCCCCGAGCGGATGCCCCCCGAGGAGTCCCTGACCCGCGCCGCCGAGCTGCGGGACCGGATGCGGGAGCGGCACACCGTACGGCAGTTCGCGCCCGACCCGGTGCCGGAACAGGTCGTACGGGACGCCATCGCCTGCGCGTCCACCGCACCGTCCGGCGCGCATCAGCAGCCGTGGACGTTCGTCCTGGTCCGCGACCCCGAGGTGCGCCGCCGGATCCGCGCGGCCGCCGAGCACGAGGAGCGGATCAGCTACGACGGACGGCTCGGCGAGGAGTGGCTCGCGGCGCTCAGGCCGCTCGGCACGGACCGCGTCAAGGCCCATCTGACGGACGCGCCCGCCCTGTTGGTGGTCTTCCAGGAGCGGTACTGGCTGGGCGAGGACGGCACCAAACGCAAGCACTACTACGTCGACGAGTCGGTGGGCATCGCCGTCGGGATGCTGCTCTCGGCCCTGCATCTGTCGGGGCTCGCGGCGCTCGTGCACACACCGAGCCCGATGCGGTTCCTCTCCCAGGTGCTCGGCCGCCCGGAGAACGAGAAGGCCTTCGCGGTGATCCCGGTCGGCTACCCGGCGCCCGACTGCCAGGTCCCCGACCTGGTGCGCAAGTCCCTCGACCAGGTGCTCGTCGAGGTCTGACAGCGGCCGTGCACGTACACCGGGCATGACACCGCCCCCGTACGGCGGACGGTCCGTACGGGGGCGGGTGTTCAGGCGGCCCAAAGGGGCCAGGCGGGCGTCAGCCCATGTGCGGGTAGCCGTACTCGGTCGGCGGGACCAGCGTCTCCTTGATGGCGCGGGTCAGCGTCCAGCGCATCAGGTTCTGCGGGGCGCCGGCCTTGTCGCAGGTGCCGGAGGCACGGCCGCCGCCGAAGGGCTGCTGGCCGACGACGGCGCCGGTCGACTTGTCGTTGATGTAGAAGTTGCCCGCGGCGAAGCGGAGCTTCTCCATCGCGTCGGCCGCGGCCGCACGGTCGGAGGCGATGATCGAGCCGGTCAGCGCGTACGCGGACACCGACTCCATCTGCGCCAGCATCTCCTCGTACTTGTCGTCCTCGTAGACGTGCACGGCGAGCACCGGGCCGAAGTACTCGGTCGTGAAGACCTCGTTCTCCGGGTCGGAGCACTCGATGACGGTCGGGCGGACGAAGTAGCCCTCCGAGTCGTCGTACGTGCCGCCCGCGACGATCGTGCAGGACGCGTCGGCCTTGGCACGGTCGATGGCGGCCTTGTTCTTCGCGAAGGCACGGTCGTCGATGACGGCGCCGATGAAGTTCGTCAGGTCGGTGACGTCACCCATCCTGATGCCGTCGACCTCGGCCGCGAACTGCTCCTTGAAGCCGTTGTTCCAGATCGAGGCGGGGACGTACGCACGCGACGAGGCCGAGCACTTCTGGCCCTGGAACTCGAAGGAGCCACGGGTCATCGCGGTCTTCAGGATCGCCGGGTCGGCCGAGGGGTGGGCGACCACGAAGTCCTTGCCGCCGGTCTCACCGACGATGCGCGGGTACGAGCGGTACTTCTCGATGTTGTTGCCGACCGTCTTCCACAGGTGCTGGAAGGTCTTGGTCGAACCGGTGAAGTGGATACCGGCGAGGTCCGGGTGCTCCAGGGCGACCTCCGAGACCGCCAGGCCGTCACCGGTGACCAGGTTGATGACGCCCTTCGGCAGGCCCGCCTCCTCCAGGAGCTGCATGAGCAGCACGGCGGCGTGGGTCTGCGTCGGGGACGGCTTCCACACGACCACGTTGCCCATGAGGGCGGGGGCGGTCGGCAGGTTGCCCGCGATGGCCGTGAAGTTGAACGGCGTGATCGCGTACACGAAGCCCTCGAGCGGGCGGTGGTCCATGCGGTTCCACACGCCGGTCGAGTTGGCCGGGGGCTGCTCGGCGAGGATCTGGCGGGCGTACGAGACGTTGAAGCGCCAGAAGTCGATGAGCTCACACGGGGTGTCGATCTCCGCCTGCTGAGCGGTCTTCGACTGGCCCAGCATCGTGGAGGCGGCGAGGGTCTCGCGCCACGGGCCGGAGAGCAGCTCGGCGGCGCGCAGGATGATCGCGGCGCGGTCGTCGAACGACATCGCGCGCCAGGCCGGGGCGGCGGCGAGCGCGGCGTCGATGGCGTCCTGCGCGTCCTGGGTGCTGGCGCCGCGGCCGGTGCCGATGACGGAGCGGTGGTTGTGCGGCTGGACGACCTGGAAGGGCTCGCCGCCACCGAGGCGACGCTCGCCGCCGATGGTGCAGGGCAGCTCGATCGGGTTGTCGGCCAGCTCCTTGAGCTTGACCTCCAGGCGGGCGCGCTCGGGCGAGCCGGGGGCGTAGCCGTGCACCGGCTCATTGACGGGGGTGGGGACCTGGGTCACGGCGTCCATGGCGTCCGTCTCCTTGGGTGAGGTCTTGATGAGGGGTGAGGTGGCTCGGCCCTGGGCCGGATCTCGGGGGGCCTTCGGGGGTCTTCGGGGGCTGTCAGCTCTTGGTGAGCGTCGAGCGGGCGAAGAAGATCAGGTTGGCGGGCTTCTCCGCGAGGCGCCGCATGAAGTAGCCGTACCAGTCGGTGCCGTACGCGGTGTAGACCCGCATGCGGTGTCCCTCGGCGGCGAGCCGGACGTGCTCCTCGGTGCGGATGCCGTAGAGCATCTGGAACTCGTACTCATCCAGTTTGCGCCCCGCGCGGCGGGCGAGCTCCTGGCTGATGGCGATGAGTCGCGGGTCGTGGGACCCGATCATCGGGTACCCGGAACCCTCCATGAGGATGCGCGTGATCCGGACGTACGCCTTGTCGATCTCGCTCTTGTCCTGGTACGCGACCTCGGCGGGCTCCTTGTAGGCGCCCTTGACGATCCGGACGCGGCTGCCGTTCGCGGCGAGGCGGTGGGCGTCGTCCTCGGTGCGGAACAGGTAGGCCTGGATGACGCAGCCGGTCTGCGGGAAGTCCTTCCGCAGCTCGTCGTGGATGGCGAACATCGAGTCGAGGGTGGTGTGGTCCTCGGCGTCCAGGGTGACCGTGGTGCCGATGGCGGCGGCGGCCTCGACGACCGGCCGTACGTTCGCGAGGGCCAGCTCGTGGCCGTCCTCAAGGGCTTGGCCGAACATCGACAGCTTCACGGACATCTCGGCCTTGGTGCCGAGGCCGAGGTCCTTGAGCCGGTCGATGAGCTCCAGGTACGCGTCCCGGGCGGCGGCGGCCTGTTCGGGGGTGGTGATGTCCTCACCGACGACGTCGAGGGTGACCTCGAGGCCCTTGTCGACGGCGTCCACGACGACCGGCACGACCTGGTCGACGGTCTCGCCGGGGATGAACCGCTCGACCACCTGCTTGGTGCCCGGGGCAGCCGAGACGAAGCGGCGCATCTTGTCGCTGCGTGACGCGGCGAGGATCACGGGAGCCAGCACGGGGCACCTCCAGAACGCGATGTGAAGGGGGCCGCCCGTTCGGTCGGTGACGAGTCGAGTCGAGTGGAGTCGATGACGGCGTCGGTGACGAGAAGGGAGCGGCACGAAGAACCACCGTGAAACCTAGGGTTCGTGTCGATCCTGAACCATCGACAGGTGTCACGCATCCGTGCCCGGCGTCTCAGACAGATGTATGAGAAGCCCGCCGGGTGGCGCACAATGGCCACCGTGAAGGGCGACTACCAGGACCTGGTCGATGAGATCTCCGCGCTTCTCGGCGCACCCGCGACCTTGGAGAACCGGGACTTCGAGCTGATCGCGTTCGGTGCGCAGGACAGCGGCGGCGGCTTCGACGAGCTGGACCTCGACCCGGTCCGCACCCGCTCGATCCTGACCCGTAAGTCGACGGCCGCGGTCCGCTCCTGGTTCGAGGGCTTCGGCATCACCCGCGCGCAGGGCCCGGTGCGCATCCCGGCGGCCCCGGACGCGGGCGTCCTACGGGCCCGGATCTGTCTGCCGGTACGCCACCGGGGCGTGGTGCACGGGTACGTCTGGCTGCTCGACTCCGAGCCAGGACCGACCGCCGCTCAACTGGACGCGGCCCTCCAGGTGACGGAGCGCATCGGGGTGCTGCTCGCGGCGGAGGCCTCGGCGGGCGACGACGTGGCCCGCGAGCTGCGCGCCCTGCTCACCGCCCCGGCCGGCTGGCAGCGGGAGGCCGCGACGACGGCACTGCGGGACGCGCTCGGCGCCGCAGCCGACGAGCTGCACGCGCTGGTCTGCGTCTCGCCGTGGCCCGCGTCGGCGACGCCGGGTGCGCAGCGCGTGGCGGGCACGGTCTCGGTGTGCGCGGTGCCGGGTCCCCCCGGCGACGACGCCGCCCCGCAGACCCTGGCCGCGCTGGTACGGCTGCGCTCACCGGAGGCGCTCGGGCCCGCTCGTACGGCGGCGACGCGCCTGGTCGACACGGTGGGGGGCGCGGGCGCGGCGGGGATCGCGACGGCCCGGCGCGGTCTGGCCGAACTCCCCGCCGCCTGGCGGGAGGCCACGGCGGCGGCACGCGCGGCGGCGGCGCGGCGGGCGGCGGTCGGTGTCGAACCTGTCGCTCTGTGGGCCGAGTTGGGCCCGTACCGGTTGCTCACGGCGCTGCCGGTGGAGGTCGCGCACGATCCGGTGGTGCAGCCGCTGCTCGCCCGGCCTGAACTCGCCCGCACCGCCGAGGTGTTCCTCGACCAGGCCGGTCAGGCGGGCCGCGCGGCGACGGCGCTCGGCATCCACCGCCAGACCCTCTACTACCGCCTGTCCCGCGTGGAGCAGCTCACGGGCCTCGACCTGGACTCCGGCGAGGACCGGCTACTCCTCCACATGGCCCTCAAGGCTGCCCGCCTGTAGGGCTGTTCTTTCCCCACCCCGCCCCTTCCCGAAGTCCTGCCGGACGGGCCTCCTCAAACGCCGGAGGGGCTAATAGATAGCCCCTCCGGCGTTTGAGGAGAACAAAAAAGCGGGGCCCGGCGTGCCGACATCGCACCCCGGGCCCCGCCAACAACCAACCTAGTCAGTCAAGTTGACCGAACGAGCCGACGTCGCCCCGATCTCGGAAGCCAGCTCCGCCAGGACCTGCGCCGGAACCGTGTCGTCGACGGTGAGCACCGCGAGGGCCTCCCCACCGGCCGCCGCACGCGACACCTGCATGCCCGCGATGTTCAGCCCACCCTCACCGAGGACACGGCCCACCGTGCCGACGACACCGGGACGGTCCGCGTACCGCAGGACCACCATGTGGTCGGCGAGCGCCAGGTCGATGTCGTGCTCGCCGATGGCGACGATCTTCTGCAGGTGCTTGGGCCCGGCAAGCGTGCCGGAGACCGAGATCTCCTCGCCACCGGACAGCGTGCCCCGCACCGTGACGACGTTGCGGTGGTCGGGCGACTCCGACGTCGTCGTCAGCCGCACCTCGACGCCACGCTCCTGCGCGAACAGCGGGGCGTTCACGTACGACACCGTCTCGTCGACGACGTCCTCGAACACGCCCTTGAGCGCGGAGAGTTCGAGCACCTTGACGTCGTGCTGGGTGATCTCACCGCAGACCTCGACGTCCAGACGGGCGGCGACCTCACCGGCGAGCGCGGTGAAGATCCGGCCGAGCTTCTCGGCGAGCGGCAGCCCCGGACGTACGTCCTCGGCGATGACACCGCCCTGCACGTTCACCGCATCCGGCACCAGTTCACCGGCGAGCGCGAGGCGCACCGACTTGGCGACGGAGATACCGGCCTTCTCCTGCGCCTCGTCCGTGGACGCGCCGAGGTGCGGGGTGCAGACGACCTGGTCGAGCTCGAACAGCGGGGAGTCCGTGCAGGGCTCCTTCGCGTACACATCGAGACCGGCGCCGGCGACGCGGCCCTCCTTGAGCGCCGAGTACAGCGCCGTCTCGTCGACGATGCCGCCACGCGCGGCGTTCACGATGCGGACGTGCGGCTGGACCTTGTGCAGCGCCTCGTCACCGATGAGACCGAGGGTCTCGGGGGTCTTCGGCAGGTGCACGGTGATGAAGTCGGAGACCTCGAGCAGCTCGTCGAGCGTGAGGAGCTTGACGCCCATCTGCGCGGCCCGCGCGGGCTGTACGTACGGGTCGTACGCGACGACCTTCATGCCGAACGCCGACATGCGCTGGGCGACCAGGACACCGATGCGGCCGAGGCCGACGACGCCGAGGGTCTTCTCGCTGAGCTCGACACCCGTGTACTTGGAGCGCTTCCACTCGCCGTTCTTGAGCGCGGTGTTGGCCTGCGGGATGTTGCGCGCGGTGGCGACGAGCAGGCCGCAGGCGAGCTCGGCGGCGGTGACGATGTTGGACGTCGGGGCGTTGACGACCATCACGCCGGCCTTGGTGGCCGCGGACACGTCGACGTTGTCGAGGCCGACTCCGGCCCGCGCGACGACCTTCAGCTTCTTCGCGGCGGCGATGGCCTCGGCGTCCACCTTGGTGGCGGAGCGCACCAGGATCGCGTCGACGTCGGCGATGGCCGGGAGCAGCTCGGCGCGGTCCGCGCCGTTGCACTTCCGGATCTCGAAGTCCGGACCCAGCGCGTCCACGGTCGCGGGCGACAGCTCTTCGGCGATGAGTACGACGGGTTTGGCAGGGTTCGAGCTCACGTGTGTCCTCACATGTCCAGTGCGGACGGCCGTCCCGACGGCCGCAGGCGGTGGAGGGGGGCAAGCCGCGAAGACGCACGACACTGTGGGCCTGACGCGTATGTGTTGAGAAGTGTAGTGCTGCTCTGCGGCGGGTTTTCCGCCGGAGCGGAAGGATCACTCATCCGTGGTGGGCCACGGTGTACAAGTGGGGCCACGGTGTACAACAGGGCCGGACCCGAAGGTCCGGCCCTGTGCCGTCGAGGCTCAGGCCTCGTCGTTGACCCAGCTCATGAGCTTGCGCAGCTCCTTGCCCGTGGTCTCCAGGAGGTGGTTCTCGTCCTGGGTCTTGTACTCGTTGTACTTCTTCAGACCGCCGTGGTACTCGTCCATCCACTGCTGAGCGAAGGTGCCGTCCTGGATCTCGGCCAGGACCTTCTTCATCTCGGCCTTGGTGGCGTCCGTGATGATGCGCGGGCCGGTGACGTAGTCGCCCCACTCGGCGGTCTCGGAGATCGACCAGCGCATCTTCTCCAGGCCGCCCTCGTACATGAGGTCCACGATGAGCTTCAGCTCGTGCAGGCACTCGAAGTACGCGATCTCCGGCTGGTAGCCGGCCTCGGTCAGGGTCTCGAAGCCCGCCTTGACCAGCGCGGCGGTGCCACCGCAGAGGACGGCCTGCTCACCGAACAGGTCGGTCTCGGTCTCCTCGGTGAAGGTGGTCTTGATGACGCCGGCGCGGGTGCCACCGATGCCCTTGGCGTACGAGAGCGCCAGCGCGAAGCCGTTGCCGGTCGCGTCCTGCTCGACGGCGGCGATACACGGAACGCCGCGGCCCTCCTCGTACTGGCGACGGACCAGGTGGCCCGGACCCTTGGGCGCGACCATCGCCACGTCCACGTTGGCCGGGGGCTTGATGAAGCCGAAGCGGATGTTGAGGCCGTGGCCGAAGAACAGCGCGTCGCCGTCCTTGAGGTTGTCCTTGATGGACTCCTCGTAGACCTGGGCCTGGATCGGGTCCGGGACGAGGATCATGATGACGTCGGCCTCGGCGGCGGCCTCCGACGGGGTCACCACGCGCAGGCCCTGCTCCTCGGCCTTGGCCTTGGACTTGGAGCCCTCGTGCAGGCCGACGCGGACGTCGACGCCCGAGTCACGCAGGGACAGCGCGTGGGCGTGGCCCTGGCTGCCGTAACCGATGACCGCGACCTTGCGGCCCTGGATGATGGACAGGTCGGCGTCGGCGTCGTAGAACAGCTCGGCCACTGGGGATCTCCTTGGTGTGCTGGTGGTGCACCCACCGTACGGCGGGCGGGCGATGAGAGGGTGTCGGGTCTCGGTATCCGAGAGGGGCGCGCCGGAGCGCGTGGTGCTCAGGCGGAGCGGTCGAGGGCGCGCAGTGAGCGGTCCGTGATGGAGCGCGAGCCGCGCCCTATGGCGATCGTTCCGGACTGGACGAGTTCCTTGATGCCGAAGGGCTCCAGCATCTTCAGCATGGCTTCCAGCTTGTCGCTTGAGCCGGTGGCCTCGATGGTGACCGCCTCGGGCGAGACGTCCACGGTCTTGGCGCGGAACAGCTGGACGATCTCGACGATCTGCGAGCGGGTCTCGTTGTCGGCGCGGACCTTCGCGAGGACGAGCTCGCGCTGGACGGCGTGGCCGGGTTCGAGCTCGACGATCTTCAGGACGTTGACGAGCTTGTTCAGCTGCTTGGTGACCTGTTCGAGGGGCAGGTCCTCGACGTTCACCACGATGGTGATGCGGGAGATGTCGGAGTGCTCGGTGACGCCCACGGCGAGGGAGTCGATGTTGAAGCCGCGGCGGGAGAACAGGGCGGTGATCCGGGCGAGGACACCGGGCTTGTTCTCGACCAGGACGGAGAGCGTGTGCTTGGTGGACATGACTCTGGGTCTCTCTTTCGCTCTCGGTCTCAGTCGTCCGTGTTGTCGCCGAAGTCGGGGCGGACGCCCCGGGCGGCCATGACCTCGTCGTTGGAGGTGCCGGCGGCGACCATCGGCCACACCTGGGCGTCCTCGTGGACGATGAAGTCGATGACGACGGGACGGTCGTTGATCTCGTTCGCCTTGGCGATGACCGCGTCGAGTTCGGCCGGGTCCTCGCAGCGCAGCGCGACACAGCCCATCGCCTCGGACAGCTTCACGAAGTCCGGGACCCGGGTGCCCTTGCGGGCGCCCTGGCTGGCGCCGACCTGGGAGCCGGGGTTCTCGTGGCCGGTGTCGTCGGCGTGCAGCACGGTGTTGGAGTAGCGGCCGTCGTAGAACAGGTTCTGCCACTGGCGGACCATGCCGAGGACGCCGTTGTTGATGATGGCGACCTTGATCGGGATGTTGTTCAGGGCGCAGGTGGTGAGTTCCTGATTGGTCATCTGGAAGCAGCCGTCGCCGTCGATCGCCCACACCGCGGTGTCCGGGCGGCCGGCCTTGGCGCCCATCGCGGCCGGGACCGCGTACCCCATCGTTCCGGCGCCGCCGGAGTTCAGCCAGGTCGCGGGCTTCTCGTAGTCGATGAAGTGCGCGGCCCACATCTGGTGCTGGCCGACGCCCGCGGCGAAGACGGTGCCCTCGGGGGCGAGCTTGCCGATCCGCTCGATGACCTGCTGCGGGGAGAGGCTGCCGTCGGCGGGCAGGTCGTAGCTGAGCGGGTAGGTGTCGCGCCACTGGTTGAGCAGCTCCCACCAGGCGGCGTACCCGTCCTTGGCGGCCTCGCCGACGTGCCCCTCGGCGTTCTCGGCCTGCAGGGCCTGCACCAGGTCGGCGATGACCTCGCGGGCGTCGCCGACGATCGGCACGTCCGCGGTGCGGTTCTTGCCGATCTCCGCGGGGTCGATGTCGGCGTGCACGACCTTGGCGTACGGCGCGAACGAGTCGAGCTTGCCGGTGACGCGGTCGTCGAAGCGGGCTCCGAGGGCGACGATCAGGTCGGCCTTCTGCAGCGCGGTGACGGCGGTGACCGCACCGTGCATGCCCGGCATTCCCACGTGCAGCGGGTGGCTGTCGGGGAACGCGCCGAGCGCCATCAGTGTGGTGGTGACGGGCGCCCGGGTGAGTTCGGCGAGGACCTTCAGCTCGGCGGTCGCGTGTGCCTTGAGCACGCCGCCGCCGACGTAGAGCACGGGCCGCTTGGCCTGGCTGATCAGCTTGGCCGCCTCGCGGATCTGCTTGGCGTGCGGCTTGGTCACCGGGCGGTAGCCCGGCAGGTCGGTCTGCGGCGGCCAGCTGAAGGTGGTGGTCGCCTGCAGCGCGTCCTTCGCGATGTCCACCAGGACCGGTCCCGGACGGCCGGTGGAGGCGATGTGGAAGGCCTCAGCGATCGTCTTCGGGATGTCCTCGGCCTTGGTGACCAGGAAGTTGTGCTTGGTGATCGGCATGGTGATGCCGACGATGTCCGCCTCCTGGAAGGCGTCCGTGCCGATGGCCTTCGAGGCGACCTGGCCGGTGATGGCGACGAGCGGCACCGAGTCCATGTGCGCGTCGGCGATCGGCGTGACGAGGTTGGTGGCACCCGGCCCCGAGGTGGCCATGCAGACGCCGACCTTGCCGGTGGCCTGCGCGTACCCGGTCGCGGCGTGCCCGGCGCCCTGCTCGTGGCGGACCAGGATGTGACGGACCTTGGTGGAGTCCATCAGCGGGTCGTACGCCGGCATGATCGCGCCGCCGGGGATACCGAATACGGTGTCCGCCCCGACTTCCTCGAGAGAACGAATGAGGGACTGCGCACCCGTCAGCTGCTGTGCGGGGGCGGACTGCTGTCCAGAGGGTCGGGGCCGCGGCTGCGGATGGGCCCCGGTGGCCTGCTCGGTCATCGGCGTCTCTTCTCGAAGCTAAGAGGGTGTTTTGCGAGAGTTTCTACGGTGATGGGGGGCGGTGCCAGTGCAACAAAAAACCCCTCGTGCCCGGAGGCAAGCGAGGGGAGCGCGTCGGTGCCGTAGCGCTGAGGATTCTGCGGTGTCCGCAGTCTCAGCTTTAGCCGACGCGCTTTCCAAGTACGAGAATTCGGGTGCGCATGGCACTGACCCTCCCCCTGACCACCGGGGAGTGTCAAGTGGGTGGGACGGCTGTCTCATTATGTGAGCGCACCCGTGTGATGCCAGTACCGCCGATGCCCGAGCCGCCGATGACGGCCCCGCCCACGAAGACCGGCTCGCTGGTCGGCTGCGGCAGCGGATAGTGCCCCTCGGCGAGCGCCCGGCGCAGCCGGTGCTCCTCCAGGGGGCCGGAGAACGCCATGCCCTGGCCGTGCGTGCAGCCCATCTCGCGCAGCGCGACGACCTGCTCGGGCAGGTCCACGCCGTCGGCGACGGAGCGCAGCCCGAGGTCGCAGGCGATCCGCAGCAGACCACTGGTGATCTTGTGCAGCCGGGCGGACTCCACCACCCCCTCGACGAGCGAGCGGTCCAGTTTCAGTACGTCCACGGGGAGGCGGCGCAGCGCGTTGATCGCGGCGTGCCCGCTGCCCAGGCCGTCGAGGGCGACCCGGACGCCGAGCCTGCGCAGGGCGGCGAGGCGCCGCTCCAGTTCGTCCAAGGACCCCTGACTGTTGCGCGGGTTGCGCGGGTCCCGCGGGTCGCTGTCGGACAGCTCGATGACGAGGGCGCCGGAGGGCAGTCCGTACCGCGTCAGGAGCGCCTCCACCGAGCCGAGCGGCATGGAGCGGTCGAGGAGCCGCTGAGCGCTCATCCGCACCACTACGGGTACGGCCTGCCCGGCGCGGCCCCGCTCGGCGGCCTGCTCGACGGCCTCCTGGAGCAGCCAGCGGCCGAGCTCGGCCGCGCGGTCGCTGTCGTCGCCGACGCGCAGGAACTCGGCGGGCGTGAAGAGGAGGCCCTGCGCGGAGCGCCAGCGGGCCTGGGCGGCGACGGCGGTGACCCGGCCGGTGTCGAGCGACACCACCGGCTGGTGCAGGAGCGCGAACTCGCCCTCGTGCAGGGCGGAGCGCAGCCGGGTGGCGAGCTCGGCCTTGCGGACCACCTCGGCCTGCATCTGCGGGGCGTACAGCACGACGCGGCCCTTGCCCGCGGCCTTCGCGCGGTACATCGCGAGGTCGGCGTTGCGGAGCAACTCCCCTGCGGTGACGCCTGGTTCGGCGAAGGCGACGCCGATGGAGGCGGCGACGCGTACGTCCTGGCCGTCGATGGTGTACGGGTCCGACAGTCTCAGCCGGAGCCGGTCGGCGAGCTCGAAGATGTGGCGCTCGCGGGCCGCGCGGTCGCGGGCGCCGTCGCCCACGATGAGCGCCGCGAACTCGTCGCCGCCGAGCCGGGCCGCGGTGTCCCCGGAGCGTACGGATTCGGCCAGGCGCCGGGCGGCCTGGACGAGGAGTTCGTCGCCCGCCTGGTGGCCGATGGTGTCGTTGACGCCCTTGAAGCCGTCGAGGTCGATGAAGAGCACGGCGGTGCCGCGGTCGGTGCTGCGCCGGCCGCCGAGGGCGGCGCCGACCCGCTTGGTGAACAGCGAGCGGTTGGGCAGGTCGGTGAGCGGGTCGTGCTCGGCGTTGTGCTGCAACTGGGCCTGCAGGCGCACCCGTTCGGTGACGTCGCGGCTGTTGAACAGCAGGCCGCCGTGGTGCCGGTTGACGGTCGACTCCACGTTCAGCCAGCTGCCGCTGCCGGAACGGAAACGGCACTCGATGCGTGTGGTGGGCTCGTCGAGCGGCCGGGCGGCGAGGAAGCGGCGGATCTCGTGCACGACCCGGCCGAGGTCCTCGGGGTGGATGAGCAGGGCCAGTTCGGAGCCGACCAGCTCCTCCGCGTCCCGGTTCCAGACCCCGGCCGCGGCCGGGCTGACGTATCGCAGGATGCCGTTCGGCGCGGCGATCATGATGACGTCGCTCGAACCCTGCACCAGGGAGCGGAAGTGGTTCTCCTTCTGGGCGAGTTCCTGGGTGAGCGAGATGTTGTCGAGCAGCATGATCGCCTGCCGCACGACCAGGGCGAGCACCACGGTGCAGGCCGTGAACAGCACGACGCGGTCGACGCTGCGGCCGTCGAGGGTGTTGTAGAGAATCCCCAACGTGCAGACGGCGGCGGCCAGATACGGGGTGAGCGCGGCGAGCGAACCGGCGATCGGCCGGGTGACCCGCCCGCTGGTGCGCCGCAGCGCGTCCGCTCCGCCCATCAGGGCGCCCTCGGGCCGTACGGGCCCCGGATCGCTCTCGGCCCCTTCGCGGGCGGTGACCCACGGGGCGTACGCGAGGAGCAGGGAGCCCGCGAACCAGCCGGCGTCGAGGAGCTGCCCGGAGCGGTACGACTCGCGCAGCAGCGGGGAGGTGAACAGGGCGTCGCACATCACCGTCAGGGCCAGCGCGGCGACGGCCGTGTTGATCGCGGAGCGGTGGGTGGCGGAGCGCCGGAAGTGCAGCGCGAGGACCATGCTGACGAGGACGATGTCCAGGAGCGGGTACGCGAGCGAGAGCGCGGCGTGCGAGACGCTGAGGTCGCCGAACTCGGCGGTGTGCGCGAGCGCCAGGCTCCACGCCAGCGTGAGCAGCGAGCCGCCGATGAGCCAGGAGTCGAGCGCGAGGCAGACCCAACCGGCGCGTGTGACCGGCCTTTTGGCGAGGACGAGGAGGCCGACGATGGCCGGTGGCGCGAAGCACAGGAAGAACACGTCGGCGAGGCTGGTGCTCGGCACGGGGCGGTCGAGCACCACTTCGTACCACCCCCAGACGGCGTTGCCGAGGGCCGCCATCGCGGAGGACAGGGCGAAGAGGAGCCAGGCGGGCCGGAAGCGGCTGCGGCTGTTGCGGGCGTAGAGGAAGCAGGAGACGGCGGCGGCCGCGGCCGCGGCGCTGAGCCCGAAGTCCCCCATGAACGCCGAGAGTTGGTCCGAACCCCAGCCGAAGGCGGAGCCCGTGGCATAACCGGCGCAGACGGCTGCGAGCAGCAGCTGCGCGAGGAGTCCACCGCGGCCCCGGTCCTGCGGGGGGCCGCCGGTGAGCAACGCTCCCGGCGCGATCACCGGGGCACCCGCCTCGACGGGACCCACCGGGCCTCACCGTCCCCGGCGCTCACCGTCCGGTCGCCCGGGGGCCCTGGGCGGCGCGGTGGCGGGCCGCCGCGCGTGCTGTCGGCGCTTATCGGCAGTGGTGTGCGAAACGGTCGCCGTCGGCGGCCTTGCCGCGTCGGAGTCTTCGCCACTCCGTGCATCGTCCGTCGCCCCCCTCTGGATCTCCCCTTGGCGCCGAACCCTCCACGGCGCAACCCCTGTCGGGACGATACACCAGTCCCGTCACTCAGGGACATAGTCTCTCTACGCTCCGTGACGACCAGCGGCGATGCGGGCACGGGGCGCACGCGGGCGGTGGCTGAGCGTGGGCAACAGCCGTGCGCTATACGGTAGTTGGGGTGGCTACGCCGTGGTGTGTACGACGTTGTCCACCGGCTCCCCCGCGGCGTACCGCTCCAACTGCCGTACGAGCAGCCGCTTCGCGCGGGGCAGGAACGCCGAACTGCTGCCGCCCACATGCGGGCTGACGAGCAGGTTCGGGGCGTGCCAGAGCGGATGCCCGGCGGGCAGCGGCTCCGGGTCGGTGACGTCGACGGCCGCGCTGATGCGCCCCGTCTCCAGCTCGGCGAGGAGCGCCTTCGTGTCGACGACCGGGCCGCGGGCGACGTTCACCAGCAGGGCCCCGTCACGCATCCCGGCCAGGAACTCCGCGTCCACGAGCCCCCTGGTCTGCTCGGTCAGCGGGGTGCACAGGACCACCACGTCGGCCTCGGCGACGAGGGCGGGCAGTTCGGTGAGCGGGTGCACCGGGCCGCGCTCCGTGGCACGGGCGGAGCGCGCGACGCGCGCCACCCGCGCGCACTCGAAGGGAGCGAGCCGGTCCTCCACGGCGGCGCCGATGGAGCCGTATCCGACGATGAGCACCGACTTGTCGGCGAGCGCCGGGTAGAAGCCGGAGCGCCACTCCTCCTTGCGCTGCCCCTCGACGAATCCGGGGATGCCGCGCAGCGAGGCCAGGATCAGGGTCAGCGCCAGCTCCGCGGTGGACGCCTCGTGCACACCACGCGCGTTGCACAGCCGTACGCCGGGGCCGAGGGCCGCGGCTCCGGGCAGGATGTGGTCCATGCCCGCGGTCAGGGTCTGGACGACGCGGACCGAGGTCATCGCGGCCAGCGGACGTGCGCTGACCTCCGCGCCCTTCATGTACGGCACGACGTAGAAGGCGCAGTCCGCCGGGTCGGCCGGGTAACTGTCCTCGCCGTCCCAGGTGCGGTAGTCGAAGCCGTCCGGGAGGCCGGGCACGGTGTCGGGCGCGAAGGGGAGCCATACGTCTGAGGCGTTCATGCCCTGGAGGCTAACCGGCGTCCCGGAACGCGCGGAGACGGCGTTCGCGACGCGGTACGCGCGCGTGGAGCCGGTTTTCGTGGGGGCGGTGGGGGCCGTCGGCGGGTGCGGTGGACGTCGTCCGCGAGGTGCCACGCGCGCGTGGAGGCGGTTTTCACAGGCGCCGGGGAGAGGCTGAGCGCGGCGCCCGC
>NZ_JAAAHS010000156.1 GCF_009908195.1 Streptomyces boluensis
GTCATGTGTCCGGCCGGCCCGTGCGAAGGGCATTCGTCAGAGAGCGATGAGGGTGCAATGAGTGAACTGACGAAACCCGAGGTCGACGTTCCGGAGGGTGACGCTCCTACCGAGTTGACCATCCGGGACCTGGTCGTCGGGGACGGGGCCGAGGTGAAGCCGGGCATGGTGGTCAGGGTCCACTATGTCGGGGTGACCTTCGAGTCCGGCAAGGAGTTCGATGCCTCCTGGGACCGGGGCGAGCCGTTCAAGTTCGCCCTGGGCGGTGGCAGGGTCATCAAGGGCTGGGACCGGGGGGTGAAAGGGATGAGGGTCGGCGGTCGGCGCGAGATCATCGTTCCCCCACGTCTCGGCTACGGCAATCAGTCGCCATCACCGTTGATCCCGGCGGGCTCGACCCTCCTCTTCGTGGTGGACCTGCTGGCCTCGTATTCCGGCACAACCGGGTGGAGCAACGCCTAGCGCCCTGCGCCCCGGTCCCTGTTGCGAGGGGAACCGGGACCGGGGCGAACCCACCTCACTTCACCGAGCCCGCCATCACCCCTTGCACGAAGTGCCGCTGGAAGGCGAAGAAGACCACCACGGGCACGATCAGCGAGAGGAACGCCCCCGGCGCGAGTACGTCCATGTTGCTGCCGAACTGGCGTATCTGTGACTGCAGTTCCACGGTGAGAGGCTGCGACGAGCTGTCGGCGAAGAGAAGTGCCACCAGCATGTCGTTCCACACCCACAGGAACTGGAAGATCGCCAGGCTGGCGATGGCGGGGCGGCCCACCGGCAGGACGAGCCGGGTGAAGATCCGCCACTCGCTGCCGCCGTCCATCCGGGCCGCTTCCAGCATTTCGCGCGGTATCTCGGCGAAGTAGTTGCGCAGCAGGAAGATGGCGAAGGGCAGCCCGTACGCGACGTGGAAGAGCACCACTCCCGGGATCGTGCCGAACAGGCCCAGTTGGCCGAAGAGTTGAGCCACCGGCAGAAGGCCGACCTGGACCGGCACCACCAGGAGGGCGACGACGAGCAGGAACAGCCAGTCCCGGCCCGGGAACTCCAGCCAGGCGAAGGCGTATCCGGCGAGTGCGGCGATCACCACGACGAGGGTGGTGGTGGGCACCGAGATCAGCACGGTGTTCCAGAACGCCTGCGTGATGCCCGCGTTGCCGAGCAGCGTGGAGTAGTTGTCGAAGGACAGCTGTCCCGGGCTGGTCAGGGCCGTCCACCAGCCGCTCGCCGAGTTCTCCTGCGTCGTACGCATCGAGGACAGGAACAGCCCGGCGAGCGGGGTGACCCAGACGAGGCTGACGACGACGAGGAACGCCTGGACCAGGCCGTTGCCGAACCAGCGCCGCAGCCGCCCTGCCGACTGCTTGCGCACCGGCGACGGCGGCGCCGAGGCGGGCCGCTGCTCCTTCGCGGGAACGGTGGCGGTGGCGGTGGCGCTCATGACTGGCTCCTGCGGAAGCGGCGGACGTTGAAGACCATGGCGGGGACGACCAGGAGCAGCAGCAGTACGCCGAGCGCGCTGCCGAGGCCCTGGTTGTTGCCGCCGCCGAAGGACACCAGCCACATCTGGGTGGCCAGTACGGTGGCCTCCTCCTGCACCGGTCCCGGCGCGATGATGTAGACGAGGTCGAAGACCTTCATCACGTTGATCACCAGGGTCACGAACACCACGGTCAGCACCGGCGCAAGCAGCGGCACGGTGATCTTGCGGAAGACCTGCCACTCCGTGGCGCCGTCCATCCGGGCCGCTTCCAGCATTTCGCGCGGCAGGGTGGAGAGACCGGCGCCGATGAGCACCATGGCGAAGCCGGTCCAGATCCACAGGTACGCGCCGATGATGGCCGGGGTGACGAGGGCGGGCCCGAGCCACGAGATGCCTTCGTAGGGTTCGGCGAAGTTCGCCGCCGGCAGCCGGATTGCGTACGAACCCGGCGCCAGATCCTGGAAGCGGTAGGAGCCGTCGGCAGCGGTCGTGGTGGTGGCGACGGTCTTTCCGTCCCGTACGGCCTCGACCCGCATCTGCGGCAGTCCGCTCTCGGCCTTGTCGACCGCGCCCTGCTTTCCGCCGCCGCCCGGTGCGAAGTCCAGGTAGACGACTCCGTGCAGTTCGTCGCGGTCCGCCTCCCGGTTGGCGCCGGGGAGCGCGTTCTTCGCCCCGGCGGGAAGGTCCTTGGGCTGTACGCCGACGAGTCCGAGGTTGACCGTACTGCCCGGGGAGGCCGTTTCGGCGGTGCGGTACGAGCCGCCCGCGGCCTTGGTCAGGCCCTGCCCCTCACGGGCGCGGGCGGTCGGGTAGGAGGAGGCGTCCTGGAAGGCGTCGTGCACGCCGACCGCGGTCGCGTTGAGTACGCCCTTGTCGGGGTCCTCCTCGTACGCAAGGCGGAAAATGATGCCCGCGGCGAGGAAGGACACGGCCATCGGCATGAAAAGCAGCAGCTTGAACGCGGTGGCCCAGCGGACCTTCTCCACGAGCACGGCGAGGATCAGCCCGAGTCCGGTGAGCAGCGTCGGAGCGACGACCACCCAGATCGTGCTGTTGCGGATGGCCTTGAGTGTGGCCGGGTCGCGGAACATCTCGGAGTAGTTCTCGCCGCCGACGAAGCGGGTGCCGGAGGCGTCGAAGAAGCTTCGGCCGACCGAGAAGACGACGGGGTAGACGACGAGGGCGCCGAGCAGGAGCAGTGCGGGAAGTACGAACGCCACGGCGATGATGCGCAGTCGGCGCCGGGCGCTGCGCCGGGGGTCCGTGTTGCTGCCGCCGGGCCGTGCGCTCTTGGCTGTTCGGGGCCCCGACGTTGTGCCGGGTGGGGTGACCGTGGTCATGACGGTCGCCTCAGCCTTCGTACGACTTGGCTGCCGCGTCTTCGAGCAGGCCCGCGGTGGCCCGCGGGTCCGACGGGTCGCGCAGGAAGTCCTGGAGGATCTTCCACTCACCGGCGCCCTTGGTGCCTCCGAAGGCCGCCGGAGCCTGGTCGGACATGTCGAAGCGGACCGAATCACCCGCGTCCGTAAGGGACTTGGCGATCTCCCGGCTGGTGTCGTCGCCGTAGGCGGCGGGGTCGACCTTCTTGTTCGGCGAGAGGAAGCCACCCGCCCCGGCCCAGACTTCGGCCGCTTCGGGGCTCGCCAGGTATTCGAGGAACTTCTGGGCGGCCTTCTGGTTCTTGCCGTCCTTCAGGACGACTGCCGCGTCACCGCCGCTGACCACGGGTGCCTCGCCGCCCTCGACCGCGGGGAAGGGGAAGAAGGAGAGGTCCGTGCCCGGATTCTTGCCGAACTGGTCCTTCGCTATCCCCGCGACGAAGTCGCCTTCGTACACCATCGCGGACTCGGGCTCGGGGCCGAAGACCTTCTCGACCGAGCCGGGGAAGTCCGTGCTCAGGGCGCCCTTCTGGCCTCCGGCGATCAGTTGCTTGTCGGCGAAGAGCTTGCCGAGGGTGGTGAGCGCCTGCACCACGGTGGGGTCGGTCCACTTGATCTTGTGGGCGGCGAGCTGGTCGTACTTCTCGGGGCCCGCCTGGGAGAGGTAGATGTTCTCGAACCAGTCGGTGAGCGTCCAGCCGTCCTCACCCGCGACGGAGAAGGCGGACAGACCCGAATCGGCCACGGTCTGACCGGACTTCAGCATCTGCGCGTAACTCTTCGGGGGCTTGACACCGGCCTGGTCGAGCGCGTCGGGGCTGTACCAGACGGTCGACTTGTGCGCGGCCTTGAAGTACAGGCCGTAGAAGTCGCCGCCGACACTGCCGTACTCCTTCCACACAGGGGCGTAGTTGGTGTCGACGGACTTCTCGGTCGTACGGGAGAGCGGCTCCAGCCAGTCCTTCTTCGCGAACTGCTGCAACACGCCGACCTGCGGCACCATCACCACATCGGGAGCGTTGCCGCCCTCGATCTTGCTGCCGACGACCGTGGAGACGTTGTCCCCGGTGGACACGAACTGGGTCTTGGCGCCGGTCTTCTCGGTGAAGGCGTCGAGCACCTTCTGGAAGTTCTTCTGCTCGGTGCCCGACCAGACACCGGCGACGGTGATCGTCTGACCGTTGAGTGCCTTGTCTCCGCCACCCGCTGTGGCGACGGGGCCGCCGCAGGCGGTCGCGCCGAGTGCGAGGACGAGAGCGGTGCAGCACGCGAGCGTGGTGGTGGTGCGTCGTTGCGTCGTCATCGGGAAAGTCCCATCGAGTCGTCGGTGTTGTGGGAGGTGTCGTCGCTGATCCACCAGGCGGCGGTGGATCCGGGCAGAAGGCCGGCCGGGCAGGAACCGCTGGCAAGCAGGGGAGCTCCGGAGACGGGGGCGGGCACCGGGGCGGTCCCGAAGTTGACGGCGCAGACCAGGCCGTCGCCGCGGGCGAAGGACAGCACGCCGGGAGCGCTCTCCAGCCAGCGCAGCGTGCCCTCGCCCAACTGCGGCAGGCTGTGGCGCAGTTGCAGCCCGTCGCGGTAGAGGTGCCAGAAGGAACTGGTGTCGGCGAGCGCGCGGTCGGTGGCGTGCTCGGCGAACCAGTCGGGCTGCGGCAGC
Organism: Streptomyces boluensis; assembly: GCF_009908195.1. GTDB lineage: Bacteria > Actinomycetota > Actinomycetes > Streptomycetales > Streptomycetaceae > Streptomyces > Streptomyces boluensis. The sequence goes on from NZ_JAAAHS010000156.1 coordinate 4,520, forward strand.
CACGGCTTGACGTCCACGGCGTCCGCGCTGAAGCCGAACGGGGAGGCGTGGCCCGACCACGGCAGCGGCACCCGGCAGCCGTCGCGGATCCGCGCCCGGCTTCCGGTGCGGCGGAAGATCGGGTCGGTGAGCACCTCGTCGGGCAGGTCGAGCACTTCGGCCAGGCCCAGTTCCTCGCCCTGATAGAGGTACGCGGCACCGGGCAGCGCCAGCATCAGCAGTGCGGCGGCGCGGGCGCGGGCGGTGCCCAGGCCGCTGCCCTCGGTGCCGTGGTCGCCGTACCGGGTGACGGTACGTACCTGGTCGTGGTTGTTGAGCACCCAGGTGACGGTGGAGCCGGTGCCCGCGATGTCCTGCATGGCCTCGGAGATGACCTTGCGGAACTGGTCGGCGTCCCAGGGAGCGCCGAGCAGGTCGAAGAAGAACGCCTGGTGCAGTTCGTCGGGGCGTACGTACAGGGCGTGTTCGCGGGCCGTCGGCACGGACACCTCGCCGACGAGCAGCCGCTCTTGGCCGTCGCGCGCCGTGTACTCCTCGCACACCGACCGCCAGTGGCGCCACACGTCGTGCACCTCCGGCTGGTTCCAGGCCAGTGGGTTGACCGAGTCGCGGGTGCGGGCGTCGGCCTCGGGGTCCGGCGAGTCGGGCAGTTCGGGGTGCTTGAAGAGTCCGGCGGCCACGTCGATCCGGAAGCCGTCGACGCCGCGGTCGAGCCAGAAGCGCAGCACGTGGTCGAAGTGGGCGCCGACCTCGGGGTTGCGCCAGTTCAGGTCCGGCTGCTCGGGCGTGAACATGTGCAGGTACCACTGGCCGGGGCTGCCGTCCGGCTCGGTGACCCGGGTCCAGGCCGGGCCGCCGAACATCGCGTGCCAGTTGTTGGGCGGCTCCTCGCCGTGCGGGCCGCGCCCTTCGGCGAAGTGGAAGCGGGCGCGGGCCGCGCTGCCGGGCGCCGCGGCGAGTGCTTCGCAAAACCAGGGGTGCTCGCTGGAGCAGTGGTTGGGGACGATGTCGAGCAGCACCTTGATGCCGAGCCGCCGTGCGCCGGTGACAAGGCGGTCGAACTCGGCGAGGTCGCCGAAGACCGGGTCGACGTCGCAGTAGTCGGCGACGTCGTAGCCGTGGTCGTGCTGGGGCGACGGGTAGAAGGGGCTCAGCCAGATGCCGTCGACCCCGAGCTTCTTGAGATACGGCAGTCCCGCGCGGACGCCGGCGAGGTCGCCGATGCCGTCCCCGGTGCTGTCCAGAAAGCTACGGACGTACACCTGGTACATCACCGCGTCGCGCCACCATGTGTGCTTCACCCGTTGACCTGTTTCTACGTGAAGGGGTGCGCGCGGCCAGAAGAAGGTGCCGCGCTGTTATGCATGCATGTTAAGTAGGCGTGACGAGAGAGTGTCAACGAATGAACGGGAAACGGTGCAAAGTTGGGGGAATATGTCCGTGTATGCCCTGGGGTGCAGGCGCCATTCATGGCCCGCACACCTACTTAACATGTAACTAGACGGTCGGGCTCAGCCCTGACGACGCGCTATCGCGGCCAGCTCCCGGGCCAGCCTGCGCACAGCCGCCGCCGGCGACTGATGCTGCGCCATCGCGTCGTGCGCGACGGCCTGCACGGCAAGGCTCACCTGGTCGTAGCGCGGGCTCTTGGGACGCGGCGCCGCCGCGAGCACACTCGTGCGCAGAGCCGGCAGATAGGGGTACTCCCGCACCAGATCCGGATCGCGGTACAGAGCGGCGAGCACAGGCGGCTGCGCGCCTTCGGTGAGGACCTTTCGCTGGACCGGTTCGCTGGTCAGATACGCGATCAGGTCGGCCGCCGAATCCGGGTGCCGGGCATCCGCGTTGACCGCGAGATTCGAGCCACCGAGCACACTCGTGCCCGGCCCGTCGGCACCGGGCAGCGGTACGGCGCCGAACTTGCCCGCGACCTCGGAAGTCTTGCCGGAGATCCCCGCGTAGGCGTACGGCCAGTTCCGCAGGAAGAGCAGACGGCCGTTCTGGAACGCCTTCCGGGACTCCTCCTCCTTGTACGTCAGCGCCTCGCGGGGAATCCACCCGTCGCGCACGCCACGCGCCAGGAAGCCGAGCCCGTCCCGGGCAGCGGCCGAGTCCACGGTGACGCGCTCACCCTCGTCGCCGAGGATGCTGCCGCCCGCCGAATACACGGCCTCGGCCGCGTTGACGGTCAGCCCCTCGTACGGCAGGAACTGCCCGGCGTACCCGCCGAGCCCGTGCTTCGGGGCGATGGTGCGCGCCTGGCGTTCCAACTCCCGCCAGGTGCGCGGGGGTTGCTCGCCCTCCCGGTCCAGGATGTCCTTGCGGTAGAACAGCATCCCGGCGTTCGTGACGTACGGAACGGCATACAACTTGTCGTCGTACGTCGCCGTCCCCACGACCGGCGGCAGGAAGCCCCGCAGCGGGAAGCGGTCCCGGTCGAGCGGGGAGATCCACCCCGCCGCGGCGAACTCCGGGGTCCAGGCCACATCGATGTTGAGGATGTCGAACCGGCCGCGGTCCGAGCGCAGTTCGGTGACCATCTGCGCGTGCGTCTCATCGGCGGAGTCGGGCAGTTCGACGAGCGTGACCTTCTCGTCGGGATGCGTACGGTTCCAGCCCGCGAGGAGCGGACCGAGATAGTCCGTGAGGTCCCCGGCCGTGGCCAGGGTCATCGGACCGCGTCCGTCGTCGCGCGCCCCGACCCCGGACGCGTCCTTCGCGACGTAACCCGACACGACGACCGCGGCGACCAGAAGGCCCCTACCGGCGGCGCGTATCCACCGCATAGGTTCCTCCCTGTGCACCGGCACCGAGCAGCCTCGGCATAACGGGGCCATGTATACCCGTTAGGCATGGGCGATACTAGGGCCCGCGACATAACGAACAGGCGACCCGGACCACACGGCGACCAGCGGCCGGAATCGCTGCTCAACAAGCACGCAGACGACGCTAAGGAGGAGAGCACGAGTGCGGCTGCCCCTCCTGGCTCTCCTCGCACACGGCCCCGCCCACGGTTACGAACTGAAACAGGACCTTGAGCAACTCCTGGGGCCTGAGTACCCTCAGCCGAACGTCGGCCAGATCTATGTGACTCTGGGCCGCCTGGAGAAGTCGGGGCTGATCGAGGGCGAGGACGTCGCCCAGTCGAGCCGGCCCAACAAGAAGGTCTACCGGCTCACGGACGCGGGGCGGGAAGCACTGCAGGTCTGGTTCGAGGAGACCTCCGTCGAATCGCGCGTGCGGGACGACTTCTTCATGAAGCTGGCCCTCGCTCCCCGGACCGGCCTCGCCGACCAGATCAGCCTGATCAACAAGCAGCGCCGTCAGTACTTGAACACCATGCGCAGTCTTTCGAAGCTGGCCACGGCCGAGAACCGGGACAATCCCATCGCCAACCTGCTGGTCGAGGGCGCCATTCTGCATCTGCAGGCCGACCTCGACTGGCTGGAACGCTGTCAGGAGGAGCTGGAATGAGCGACACCCCCGCTCCCGTTCTGCGCGCCGAGGGCCTCGTCAAGACCCACCACGGCGAGGGCGCCCCGGTCCAGGCCGTGCGCGGCGTGGACCTCTCCGTACGACAGGGAGAGTTCGTCGCCGTCACCGGACCGTCCGGCGCCGGGAAGTCCACCCTGCTGCATCTGCTCGGCGGGCTCCAGCGCCCGGACAGCGGCAGCATCCACCTGGACGGCGCGTGCACCGACGCCTACAGCGAGGCGCGCTGGGCGATCGAGCGCCGCCGGCGGATCGGCATCGTCTTCCAGTTCTTCAACCTGGTGTCGAACCTGACCGTCGCCGACAATGTCGAGCTGCCCGCGCTCCTGGCCGGTACGTCCGCGAAGCGGGCCCGTGCCGAGCGCGAGAGCCTCCTTGCGGAACTGGGCCTCGAGAACAAGGCGCGCAGCATGCCGGGCGAACTGTCCGGCGGTGAGCAGCAGCGCGTCGCCCTGGCACGGGCGCTGGTCAACCACCCCGGGCTGCTGCTCGCCGACGAACCCGCGGGCAGCCTCGACAGCAAGGGCACCCGCGAGGTCATGCGGCTCCTGACCCGCTTCCACCAGCGCGGCCAGACGATCGTCCTCGTCACCCACGACGCGCGCCTCGCCAGCACCGCGGACCGGGTGATCAGCTTCTACGACGGCCGGATAGCCGACGACGCGGAGCTCGACGGCACGGGCTCGCCAGGGACGGGCATATCCTCCGTGCTCGAACTGAAGGACTGAGGCGTGCGAGCCACCCTGCGCTGGGCGCACGCCGATCTGCGCACGCATCGCGGTGAGGCCCTCTTCCTCGTCCTCGCCACTGCCGGAATCGTCGCCTCACTGCTGCTCGCTTCCGCTCTCTTCGGCTACGCCACCAACCCCTGGCAGCGCGTCTTCACCCGGGCCCACGGCGCCCATGTGTGGATCCACACCGCCCCCTCCGCCGACGCGGCACGGCTTGCCGCACTGGACGGCGTCGAATCGGTGTCGGGCCCGTACCGCACCGCGTCCGCCACGGTTCAGTCGCGCGGGGCCAAGGCCACCGTCGAACTCCGCGGCGCCCACGGCCGCCCCCCGACCACGGGCCGCCCGCTCCTCGACTCCGGGCGGTGGCTCGACCCCGGCACACCGGACGGCGTCGTACTGGACAAGGGAGTCGCCCGCGCCCTGTGGGTCGAAGCCGGCGACACCCTGACACTGCCGGGAGCTCGCCGCCCGTTGACGGTCCTCGGCGTCGCGGACCACGCCGAGCCCCGGTACCGCCCGGGGGAACGGTCCGGCACCGTCTGGGCGTTGCCGTCCGTCCTGGAGCGGGCGGGCGAGCGCACCGGACAGGTCGTGGGGCTGCGCCTCACCGACCCGGACGACACGGGCTATGCCGTACAGCGATCCGTCACCGAGCTCGGAGCCCGAGCCGTCACCCAGGTCTCCAGCTGGCAGCAGGCACGCGCCGAGGCGCAGGACGACACCCGGCTGCTCGGCCAGGTGCTCGGTCTCTTCGGGCTCGGCGCCCTGCTCGCCGCGGCACTGGCCGTGTACGGCGCGATCAGCACCCGGATCCGCGGGCATCTGCGGGACATATCCGTACTGAAGGCGATCGGCTTCACGCCGGGCCAGGTGGTCCGGGTCTTCCTCGCCCAGCATGTGGCGTTCGCGCTCCTCGGCACCGTCCTTGCGACCGTACTCATCGAGACGCTCGGCAGCGGCATCCCGGGCAGGCTCGGCGACGCGGTCCGGGTGTGGCAGGGACTGCCCGGCCATGCGGCGGCGCTGCTCGCGATCCCGGTCGGCGCGGTCCTGTTCATCGCCGCCACCACCTGCCTCGCCGCCTGGCGGGCCGGGCGGGTCCCGCCCGTACCGGTACTGCGGTCCGCGGCACCGGCGGGCAGCCGACTCTCCGGTCCGGCCCGCCGGGCCCTCGGGCTGCGGCTGCCGCCGGCCCTCGTGCTCGGCTGGCACCGGACGTTCGCCCGCAGCCCCCGCTCGCCGGCCACGATCGCGCGACTCGCCCTGCCGCTGCTGCTGATCACCGTCGCGCTCAGCGCCTGGACGACCATCGAACGCTTCGACAGCACACCCGAACAGGTCGGTGCCGCGGCCGCGCTCACGGCCCGCGCCGACAAGGGGCTCGACGACGGTGAGGCGCGCGCCCTGCTCGAGGCCGACGACCGGGTCGAGACCGCCCACCCGGGCGTGGAGGTGGCCGCACTCGTACCGGGTCAGACCGGCACGATCGCGCTGCGCGGACTCGGCACCCGCGAGGATCCGTATCCGTTCACCGTGGCGGCAGGTCGCCCGGTGCAGGGACCCGACGAGGCGGTGGCCGGGCAGGGGTTGCTGGACCTGCTCGACGTGCAGGTCGGTGACTGGGTACGCATGACGGTCGGCGGACACCCGCAGGTCCTGCACATCGTCGGCCGCAGCATCGAGCCGGAGAACGCCGGCCGTGTCATCTCCACCTCGCTCGACACCCTGCGCGAGAACGACCCCGGGCTCCGCCCGACGCTCCACCGGCTCCAGTTGCGCCCCGACGCGGACCCGCGCGCGGTCGGCGCGGCACTGACCAGGGCATCGGACGGCCGCCTCGACATCCGCGAAGCGACCGACCCCGCCGCCGGGCTCGCCCCGCTGCGCGGCGTCGTACTCGCACTGATCGCCGTCCTCGCCCTGATCGGCCTTACCGAACTGTCGACGGTGATCGGCGGCAGCGTACGGGAGGGCGAGCGGGATCTCCTCGCGCTGAAAGCCGTGGGTCTTTCCCCACGCCAGATCACCGCGGTCACGGTAACGGCCGTCGCCGGCACGGCCCTTGCCGCCGCCGTAGTTGCCGCGGCGCTTGGAGTGCCGCTCGCCCGTCTGCTGATCGATGCCCAGGGCCGGTCGAGCGGCATGGGTGCGGGAATCGCCCGGACGCCTTCACTGTGGCTGCTGCTCCTGCTCGGCGCGGCGGCGGTGGTGGGCGCCGCGACGCTGGCGGCTCTGCCGGCGGCCCGTGCTGTCCGCCGCCGCCTCGCGGACACGTTGAGTGCGGTTGCTTGAGGCGGGGCGGGGGGGGTGACCTGCCTCCCGGGTTTCACTTCTGTCAGCCGGCCGTCGTTCCGGCCACGGGCGAGTGACAAGGGCACATACGGTCTTGAGGGAAGGTGGCTTCCTCTGCCATGGACGACCTCACGGATGCGAACGTTCCAGAGACCGGCCACGTGATTCTCGCTCCGCGACGGGCTCCGTGAACATGCGGCCGCCCGATACGCGTGGCGGCTCTGTCGACGACCGGTTGGGTGTGGTCGTAAGCCATGGTGATGACCTCTCCCTGCGGGTGTGGCACTGGAGTTGTACTGCATGACCCATACCGGGAGGGATTCGGTGTGCCTGGTGTGCCTGGTGTGCCTCGCGTTCCTTGATCGGACCACGAAGTTGATCGAGAGGCCATGGGTCGCACGTACGGCAAGGCATTCGCGCCGCATCGAGGAGACGTACCCGCCGTCTCGGTGTCCACCAGCGAGTCCGGTAAGTCGACTTCAGTGTCGACACGCCAGGAACGCGTCCTACCCGCCAACCCCATCCGCGCCCTGCCCAAGGGATCAGCCCTGCCGCCGGCCACCGGCGTCCGACCGGCACTGCTCGACCTCAAGCCCTGGTACCGCGAACCGGATGCCGACGCCCTCGGCGCCGCCTCCGCCAAGGAGACCGCGGCCATGGACGCCCGTCGGTCGGCGTCGAGGTTGCTCAGTCGAGAACCGTGAGGTGGTCGGCCGCGCCTCCGCGCCACTCGATCATGAAGAGGGTGGCGTCGTCGCTGGTGTGTCCGCCCCGTTCCCGCTTCAGCGCGTGGGAGAGGTCGCGCAGGTCCGCCCGGATCCCCTCGGAGCGCCCCTCGGCCAGGCGGTTGACGCAGTCGATGAGGCGTGCTTCACCGAACAACTCCTCAGGGCTGAGGTGTTCCTCGATGATGCCGTCGGTGTAGCACAACACCCGGTCGCCCGGCTGGAGTTGGTGCTCGCGGATCCGGGGCTCCTCGCCGCCGAAACCGACGGGAAGCGTCGTCGCGCTCTCCAACTGCCGCTCGACCCGGCCGTGGCGGATCAGCAGCGGCGCGGGATGGCCGGCGTTGACCAGCTCCAGCTCGCCGGTGGTGACGTTGAGGTGCATCAGCTGCGCGGTGACGAAGTGGTCGGGGCCGAACTGCCGGGAGACGGCGTCGTCCATGTACGCGTACTTCTCGGCCAGGCTGACGAACACGCGCCGGGCGTGGCGGTAGGCGCCGATGGCGATGGTCGCCATCGCGGCGGCGTCCAAGCCGTGGCCCATGGCGTCGATCACCGCGATGTGCAGGATGTTGTCGTTGAGGGCGTAGTCGAAGCTGTCGCCGGCGACGCGGTAGGCGGGCTCCAGGATGCCGGCCACTGCGACCTGCGGCACGGTCATGCTCAGGGGCGGCAGCAGGCTCCACTGAATCTCTGCCGAGACACTCATCGGCTCCCGGCGCCGGGCCAGGAAGAACTGGTCGGTGTAGGCGCTCTTGGTGACCAGCATGTCGGCCACCAAGCCTGCGAGCCGGCGCAGCAGACGCCGGTCGTCGTCGCCGACGGCGTCCATGGTCAGAGCCAGGACCCCCACCGTGTCGCTGCCGTCAAGCAGCGGCAGATACATCCGCACGCCGCCACGGGTGCTTGCCGCCTCGACGATGACCGCGAGCAGGAACGCCCGCCCGGCGGGTGAGCCGACCATCGGCTCGGGCTGGCCGACGTGCAGCTTCCTGCCCGGCAGCGGCACCAGCACTTCCTGCGCGTAGTCCTGAAGCAGGATGGAGACGTCGCGGCCGCCGATCCTGGCCACCTCCTCCGCGACCAACGGGGCGATCAGCTGCGGCGGCATCAACCGCGCCCGGTCAAGGAGCAGGCCGAGCAGCCGTTCGCCGAAACCCTCCGACCGGTCCACGCTCTCCTCGCCCATGACCGCCCGCCACCTCTTCCTGCCACGGTCTGCGCTCAACGTGACCCGGGAAGCCGCGGGAGCGGCGCATTGCTCCAAGCGTGGCATGCCGTGTCGGGGCCCGCGCTGTCCGCTCAGATCGGGCAGGACCGTGGGGGCAGTGGGCTTGGTGTCTGAACGGTCGAACGAGCCGTACATTCCGATCTCGTCAAACCACGGGCCGTCGGGATTCTCCAGGTCCGAGGCCGGATGCCAGTCTCTCGGCGTGAGGACCACGACGGCCACGACAGCGTGGACTGCCCCGAAGTCCCCACGTCGGACATTGGCCCTGGTGGCATCGGGCGTCCGTCGGCCACAGCACCATCCAGCCCTTCGAGCCCGCGCGTGAGCGGAGTTCATCGGCCCACGCGCAGAGCCCTATGGGTCTTTCATCGTGTCTCTCCTCTGGGTAACTGGGCCTACCCCGTGGTAACTTGCGTCATCGTTACCCCAGGTAACACGCAGCCATCCCTGTGACACCGTCACCGAGCCGAGGGAAGTCATGCGCACAACCACAAAGAGGCATCTGGCAATTGCAGTCGCCACCGCGCTGGCTGTCGGCGTGGCACCGGCCGGCGGCGCCGTGGCCGTCCCGCCCCGGCAGTCGAGTACCACGGCGAGCGACTCCTTCTACGTCTACGACGGAAGCAAGCCCCTGTCCGCGTTCGCGCCGGGCACCGTGCTCAAGACACGGACGCTGCAGTACCACGTCGTCGGCCTTCCGTCGCCGGTCAAGGCGATCCAGCTGCTCTACCGCACCACCGACGCCCAGGGCCGGCCGTCCGCCAACGTGACCTCGGTGGTGCGCAGCCCGCACGGTGACGGACGCAAGGCGGTGTCGTACCAGTCGTTCTACGACTCCCTCAATCCCGCGGACAGCCCGTCCCGCGCCATCGCCGGTGATGTCACCCTCGGCGGCATCATCCCGAACGCCGAATCCCTCTTCCTGGTGCCGCTGCTGTCGCAGGGCTACGACGTCGTCATCCCGGACACCGAAGGGCAGAACGCCGACTTCGCGGCAGGACCGGAGTACGGAACCAACACACTCGACTCGATCCGGGCCGCCGGCCGGTCCCCTGAAACGGGTCTCAACGCCGATACCCGGTTCGGCATGATGGGCTACTCCGGCGGCGCCATCGCCACCCACTGGGCCTCCGTGCTCGCACCGAGTTACGCACCGGAGGTCAACCGCAGACTGGTGGGCTTCTCCGAGGGCGGCCTGCTCGTAGCCCCGGCGCACAACCTCAGGTACGTCGACGGCAGCAGCGTCTGGTCCGGTGTCATCCCCATGGCCGTGATCGGGGTCGCGCGCTCGTACGACATCGATCTGAAGCGCTACATGAGCAGCTACGGACTTGAGGTCTACGAGAAGCTCGAGCACGGCTCGATCGTCAACGCCCTTGGCCAGTACCCGGGGTTGACATGGAAGAAGATGGCGAAGCCGGAGTACGCCGACCCCAACTCCGTGCCCGAGTTCGTCGACGCGGTGAACAAGCTCAACCTCGGTTCCGCCGACACTCCGACCATTCCCGGCTTCATCGCGCAGGGCAACGGCGGCGTCCTGGAAGGAACCTTCAGCGACCTCCCGGGCATCGGTACCGGTGACGGCGTCATGGTCGCCGGAGACGTACGCACGCTGGCCCGCCAGTACTGCGAGGACGGCAACAAGTCCATCAAGTACACGCAGTACGAACTGCTCAGCCACGCCGGCACCGCCGCACCCTGGGCACCCCTCGCGATCGACTACCTCAACGACCGCTTCGCGGGCAAGACCCCGCCGTCCGACTGCGGCCGAATCCCCGCGGGCAACTCGCTGGCGCCGGAGGAACCCGCGTCAGGCTCCTGACACTTCACGCGGCCATCCCACGCAGACCCGGCGAGCAAGCACCGCGCCGCCGGGTCTGCGCCTCAGGAGCAGGGCCAAAGCCAGGCGCTAGGCCGACGCAACGAGGAGGATCGCCGAAGTCACCCGCCCGCGACCGGCACGAGCACCCGAACCCCACGCACACCGGACCCACTGCCTGCAACTTCACGATGCGCACCGCCCGTTCAGGAGCCGAGGGCGGCGGCCTGGTCCTGTAGTTCGCGCAGCACAAGCCGCAGCAGTGGGTGCTGCTCGCTGCCGCGCCGGACGGCGGTGTACACCCGGCGCTGGGGACGAAAGGCGCCGACCGGGCGGGTGGCGGCACCCCCGATAGAGATGCCGCGGAGCGCCGAACGAGGTACCAGCGCCACACCCGCGCCGGCGGATACGAGGGCACACACCGCCCGGGAGTCGTCGGCCAGGCACTCGACCTGAGGCTGGAAACGGGCCTCTTCGCAGGCACGCATGACGACGTCATGTACCGGATTGCCGGGCCACGGCGTGATCCACGCATCGTCACTCAGGTCGTCCAGGTCGACCTCCGGGGCGCTCGCCAGGGGGTGGCCGGACGGCAGTACGACATCGAACGGCTCCCCGTACAACGGCTCACGCAGCAGCTGTTCACTGCTCTGGCCAGGGGTGTCCTGGTGCTCCACCGATACGGCGATGTCGACCGCGCCGTCGATGAGGAGACGCTGGCTCGCACGCCCCTCAGCGTCCTTCACTCGGATCCGCACCTGCGGAGCGCGGTCCCGCAGTGCCGCCACCGCCGGGGCCACCACTTCGGTGATCGCGCTCGCGAATGCGGCTATCGCCACCTCACCGGCCAGACCCGCCGAGCAGGCGGCCATATCGGCCTCCGCCTCCTCCAGCTGCGCGGCGATCTTCGTCGCATGAGTGGCAAGGACCGCACCCGTGGGAGTCAGCCGGACGGAGCGCCCGCGCCGCTCGAGCAGTACGTGCCCGACCTCCGCTTCGAGTGCGGCGAGCTGCTGCGAGGCCGCCGACGGGGACAGGAAGAGAGCGTGGGCAGCGGCGGTGACGGTGCCGTGCTCCGCCAGAGCTCGCAGCACTCGGAGCCTTCGTGGATCGATCACGTAAGGCAGTACACCAGAAGGCGCCTGTGAAGCACAGCTTCACAGGCGATCCGCGAAAACAGCGATGGACTTCACAGCGGCGACGCACCAAAGTGGTCCCCCGTGAAGCCACTGGCAACGACCGCCGCCGGCCGCATGAGCTGAAGCCCCCGCC
>NZ_JAAAHS010000157.1 GCF_009908195.1 Streptomyces boluensis
CCCCCGTCCCCGTTCCCCCTGGGCCGGTTCCCCGGAACCGGCGTCGGCGGCGCGCAGCGGGCACGGAGCGGTGGGCCGTGGCTGCGCGGCCGCCTCGGTCACCGTACCGAGCGGGCCGGGGGAGCGCCCGTGATTACCCGGCACTCACGGCTGCAGCGGAAGGATCGCGTTCTCCGGCAGCACCGTGTGCTTCAGGTCGGCGGGCACAGAACCGTTGTGCGGGGGGTACTTGGGGCCCTGCGCGCCCCGGCGGTACTTGGCCGTGGAGTGCTCCGGGTCGGTGTCGAACTCCGGGATCACCTTGTCGCCGAACACCTCCAGCATCTCCAGGTGCTCCTCGAACGTCATCCCGCCGGTCAGCCCGAACACCACCTGGTCACAGCCGACCGTCTGGTACGCGGCGACCTGCTCGCACACCTCCTCCGGCGTGCCGCACAGCATCATCCCGGCCTCGATGACCTGGTCGAGGATCTCCTCGCCGCCGAGCTGGCTGAGCGCGATGGGCGGCTCCGGCCAGGTGATCGCGTCCAGGGACTTCGGCATCGTGTCGTGGTACAGGTTCACCAGCGTGACCAGATAGCCGAGGCCCGCGTTCATGGCGATCTCACGGGCACGCTTGCGGTCGTTGAGGCAGATGACCGTGTTGGTCATCATGATGTTGTTGTTCTGGTAGTCGCCCAGGATCTCCACGGGGTTCTCCGCGGCCTCCTTGTACGCGTCGATCCGGCCCTTCAGCTCGAAGATCGGCTCGAAGTTGAAGGCGATCGCGCCGATCCCGAGCGAACCGGCCTTCGCGAACGACGGCGGGTTGCCGCACGCCATCCAGATCGGCGGGTGCGAATGCCCGTACGGCTTCGGCAGGATGTTGTGCGGCGTCGGCACCGTGAAGTGCTCGCCCTGGAACGAGTAGTCGTGCTGCTCCCACATCCGCACGATCTCCGGCGCGACCTCGTCCCACTCGGCCTTGGTCGAGCCGGTGTCCATGATGTTGAACGACGCCACCTCATGGCTGCCCGCGCCCCGGCCCGTACCCCACTCGAACCGGCCCTCGGTGATGTGGTCGAGCATCGCCGCCCGCTCGGCGAAGCGGACCGGGTGTTCCTTGCGCGGGGAGAGGCTGTTGATGCCGGTGCCGAGGTGGATGCGCTCGGTCTTCCCGGCGACGTAGCCCATCAGGACCTCGGGCGCTGACATATGGCTGTACTCCGTCAGGGAGTGGTGCTCGCCGAACCACGCGTACTTCCAGTTGTGCTGGTCGGCCTTGATCGCGAGGTCCATCTCCCGCATCAGGGCGAGGTGTTCGGACGGGCGGTGGTGCGCGGCCGGTCCGGGGATGAAGCCGTTGAGGAAGATGCCGAACTCCACGAGGAGCCCTCCCTAGCTCGTCACGTCAACTCCGCGTGCATGCGGCAGTTCTGGCTGCGCGAAGGATGCACCAGACGCCGTGAAGGAGCCATGGGTACGGCATATGTGGATCAAAGAATTCCGGGTCGCTGTTTCTCCGGGGCGGGAGGTATGAGGAGGTCAGGTCGGCAAAATATGTGACGAACCGTCAGCTCAGGGGGGTGATGGGTGGCGCCGGACGGCCGCGCCGGCGCCGGTTCGGGTGACGGGTCCGGCGGGTCACTTTTTTGTACGCGGCCCGGCTTCCGTGCGTCGCTCGATGAGTACGGCGAGCCCGTCGAGGATCCGGTCGAGGCCGAACTCCCACGCCTGGTCCTGCCCCTCGGCCCCGCCGGGCGCGCTCAGGGTCGCGCGGAGTGCGGGGAAACGCTCCCCGTGCTCCGCCAGCAAGTCGCCGAGGATCGCGCCCAGTTGGGCTTCCGGATTGCCCGCGGGGGCGGCCGCGCGGGCCTGCTGTGTGATCGTCCGTACGTGACCGCTGAGCAGCACGGCCGCGTCCATCCGCTCGGTGCCGCTCAACCCCGTGCCGTCCAGGGCGGCGACGGCGCGCTCCAGCCAGGACAGTTCGCCGGGGCCCAGTACGCGGGGGCCGACCGTCGCGTCCAGGGCCCAGGGGTGCCGCTCGAAGGCCGCGAACAACTCGGCCGCCCAGTCCCGTAGTTGGGTGCGCCAGTCGTCGCCCGGCTCCGGTGTCACGGGGCAGGGGCCGACCGCCGCGTCCACCATGAGGGCGACCAGCTCGGCCTTGCCCGGTACGTACCGGTACAGCGCCATCTTGGTCACGCCCAGGTGTGCGGCGACGCGCTGCATGGACAGGTCGGCCAGGCCGCCCGTGTCGGCGAGCTCGACCGCGGCACGGGCGATGCGGTCCAGGTCGAGGGTCGGTCGCGGGCCGCGTGCGGGTTTGGGGTGCGGGCCCCACAGCAGTCGCACGGCCTCGGTGTGGTCGCCGCCCATGTCTGCTGCCTCCTCGCGGTCGCCGTCGCGGCCGTTGTCGTGTCTGTCCGTCGCCCCGACCAGCGTACTTGCCGTGACAGTCGAACTGTGTCTACCGTACACAGTAACTTCAGTGTCCACCGGACACAGTTTTGGTCTCTCGGAGGGATCGCACTCATGGCACGGGAACCTCAGGCATCGGCCGTACCCACATCCATAGCGGCGGTGGAATCCGCAGCGGCGGCGGAATCCGCGCCCCCGAACGCGCGGGTGCTGATCTCCGGGGCGAGCATCGCGGGCCCGGCGCTCGCCTACTGGCTGGGCCGGCACGGCTTCCGCCCCACCGTCGTCGAACTCGCCCCGGCGCTGCGGCCCGGCGGGCAGGCCGTCGACTTCCGCAGCGATTCCCATCTGACCGTCCTCGACCGCATGGGCGTACTGCCGGAACTGCGCCGCCGCCAGACCGGTGGCTCCCCGATCCGCTTCGTCGACGCGGACGACCGCACGCTGCTGCGGCTGCCGCCCGAGTTCGCGGGCGGCCGGATCGAGGTGCAACGCGGCGATCTGGCCGAGGTGTTGTACGAGGCGAGCCTGCCCTGGACCGAGTACGTCTTCGGCGACTCCATCACCGGCCTCACCGAGCACGACGCGGGTGTCCGGGTCGACTTCCGGCACGCACCGGCACGCGACTTCGACCTGGTCATCGGCGCCGACGGGCTGCACTCCCAGGTCCGGCGCCTCGCCTTCGGCCCCGAAGAGGCCCACGTCAGCCACCTCGGCTACTACGCGGCGACCTGGGGGCTGCCCAACTTCCTCGGCGTGGACGAGGGTTCGGTCGGCCACAACGCGCCCGGACGACTCGCCTCCGTCGGCGTCGACCACCGCGACCCGAGCCGCGCGGGCGCCTTCTTCGTCTTCGCCTCGCCCGAGCTCACGTACGACCGCCACGACCCGGACCAGCAGAAGCGGCTGCTCGTCGAGGCCTTCTCGGACCTCGGCTGGGAGGTGCCCCGGCTGCTCGCCTCCCTCGCCCCGGCGCCCGATCTGTACTTCGACTCGATCAGCCGGGCCGACGTGGACACCTGGTCCACCGGGCGCGTGGCCCTCGTCGGCGACGCCGCCTGCGGCGCCACGCTCGGCGGCATGGGTACGGGCACGGCCGTGGTCGCCGCGTACGTCCTCGCCGGTGAACTGGCCCGCCACCCCGGCGACCACCGGGCGGCCTTCACCGGGTACGAGAAGCGGCTCCGCAAGTACGCCGAGGGCTGCCAGGCGGGCGGCGACCGCACGGGCAAGTTCCTCGCCCCGGCCACCACGACCGGCCTGCGCCTGCGCAACGCACTGCTGTCCCGGCCGCTGTTCCTCAACGCGATGCTGAAGATGGGGGAGAAGGTCAGTACGACGGTGGCGCTACCGGAGTACGTGGACGCGGCAGCGGCCGGGCCCGACGGAGTGAGCGCGGGCCGGCGTGAGGTGCGCGCGTGAGCGCGGGTCGGCTTCAGATGCGCAGGACGGCGCGGTAGGTCCACTCCTCGGCGGGCACGCCCTTCCCCGACAGGGCCTGCGGAGGTCTCGACCCAGGCGTGATGGACGCGCGGAGGCGGCGCGAACCGCACACCCAGGCACCAGGTCAGCCGGTACCCCTGCACGACGGCCGCCAAGGTCGCGGCGATCGAGTTCTCCAGGCAGGCGGCCCGCCCCGGCCACCAAGTGCCCGCCGCACGGGCCGCGTTCACGATCCGCTCCGCCCGGCGCGGATCCGGCTCACGCAGGGGGAGCCGGTGAAGGGTGCGGAGGACGAGGGTGGTGTGGTGGAGCGGGCACCGCACCAGAACCACGGCGACGGCGAACCGTCCATGCCGCGTCGAAACCCGGAATCCCGCTGCCACCCGCAGGTGTCTTCGTGGGCCGTCGACATCCAGTGAACCCGGCTGCCCAGCGCATCAGTCGTCGATCGGCGTCCAGTGCTGGGTGTCGTCGGGGTGCCCGTGGGCCCAGTTGCCCAGAGTGACGTCACGGACCGCACCGGCGTCGGTCAGCTGGTACAGGCTGCTGCTCAACTCCTGTGCGACGGCAGGGCTGTTGCCCTCGGCGGACGCCCTGCCAGCTGATCTTCGTAAGGGGACAGTTTTCATGCCTCGACTCCTAACAAACCGTCAGTTGAGCCTGGCCGTCAGGTTCTCACCCCCGAAGGTGCCGAGTCCCATGACTGGGCGTCAGAAATGCGGACCTTGGCTGAAGTAGACCGAATCATGTCTGCGCGGGGCGACCCGCACCCGGTCCGCGTGGCGGAGGCACATGGCGTATCAGCTCCCACAGGGGTTGTGACCCGGCGGCCCAGGCGGCGAGCAGGCCTCGGTCGACGAGGTTGATCCGCTGGGAGTGCGCGAAGGGCAACGCCTTTGAGCTGAAACGGCCGTTGGTGACGAGGACGACCACATCGGCACCGTGCACGGGGCGCGCGGTGCCGTTGAGTATCTGGAGGTCCGGGGTGCCGACGGCTGAGCCCGCGAGTCCGTCGCGGCGGTGCTTGCACTGGATCACCCAGCGGCGGCCCAGCGGATCGGTGGCCTTCACATCCGCGCCGTTGTCCCCGGCGCCGCCGACCTGGACGGCGTCCGCGCAGCCGTCCCGGTGCATCAGGTCACGGACCGCGTGCTCGAACTGCCGGTGGTGCAGGGCGTCCAACTGCGTGAGCTGGTACCGCAGTCCGTGCAGGCGGACCTGCTCCCACTGGAGGCGCCGCTGCCGCTCCCGCACCCACCAGGCCCCGATCGCGACGCCTGCCGCGCCCAGGACGACCAGCAGCCACCAGTGGGCGAGCAGCCACTGCACGAGCGCTCCGACCAGAACGACCGCGACCACCGCCGCGACCGCGTACGCGATCAGCGTCTCGCCACGGAGGTGTGAGCGTGAGCGGGTACGGCTGCGGCCGCGCTTGCGGTTCTGGCTGCGGTTCTGGCTGCGGTTCTGGTTGCGGCGCGCGGGGCTGCTGCGGGGCCGTCGGCGTGGCGGTGTCCTCGGGCGCCTCCGCGTCATCGGATGCCTCCGCTCGCCCAGCGCGAACAGCCGTGCACCGGCCGCCCGTTGCGTACATGTGCCCTGACCCAAGGCATATCTGTCCCCCCTCGCCCCCGCGTGTCCACCGGTCAACACCCAGACTGCCAGCTGCCACTGACAACGGGTCACGAACCGTACGCCGCCCGTGATCGCCGGAGGGAGGGTGTTACCGGTCAACGGTGAGTCCCAGGTGGCTGGAGAGTTGTGGCTCCGGAGGATCGCGATGGTTACCGGTGACCCGATGTCACCGCGCGGACTCTCCCGCGAAGCCGGTTGTGAGGAAGGACGCCTGGTCCTTGTCCGTCGTGCCGCGCGTGATCCACCAGTGCGTCGGATTCTCGCCGTACAGGGCGAACAACGAGTCGGACGACCAGTTCAGGACCAGCTCGTCCCTGCCGTCGCCGTCGAAGTCCCCGGCGCCGACGGGCCGGGCGTGCCGCCACGTCGCGGGTGCCTTCCTGCCCTTGCCGTCGACTCGCGCGGGGCCCTGCCGCAGCACGGGGACGCGGCGCTCGCCATCGAACAGGGTGGCCCCCTCGTACGTGGCGACCAGGATGCCGTCGCGGCCGTCACCGTCCGGGTCGGCGGCCGTGAATCCGCCGGGCCCGTAGTCGGTGGCCGCGCCCTTGGGGGCCTCGGGCAGCCGGTGTGTGACGGGGGCGCCGCCGCTGCCCGGGTACACGGAGAGCGAACCGTCGACGTCCGGGTCCTCCTTGTCGTAGCCCGGCTCGTTGTTGCGGCCGCCGTTGTCCCCGACCGCCACGTCCCGCGTGCCGTCGCCGTCGAAGTCACCGAACGCGTGGGCGCTGCCGACGCGCAACTCCTTGGCGTCGGCGGCCAGTCCGGTGCCCTTGCGGGCCCGGTGGAAGGTGTTGGCGGACTGCTCGCCGTCGTTGGGGCCCTGCACGAGGAGGGAGGTGGGGCGCGGTTTGCCCGAGGGGTCGACGGCGTCCGCGATGAGCGCGCCGCTCGAACCGGGCAGGCCGGTGTCGGAGCGGGCCGGGTTGCCGTCCCGTGTGAACGGCCCGTACAGCACCACCGTCGACTGCTCGTTCTGCGCGAGCGCCGCCAGGTCGTGGTGCCCGTCGCCGTCGAAGTCGCCGCGTACCAGGGACTGGACGCCCAACTTCGACACGCTGGGCGGGAGCTGTACGGGAGTGGCCTCGCCCTTCGCGCCCGCGCCCTCGTCCTTGGATCCGCCCGGCCCGCCCCACGTGATGTGCGGGACGCTCCGCGCGGAGGAGATCAGGCCGTCGGTCGCCGTCTCGCCCAGGACCGTCGACACGAACTCCGGGTATCCGTCACCGTCCAGGTCCGCCGTGACGACCTCATCGACGGTGAGCGAGTCACGTGCGCCCTCGAGGGACGCGGGCAGGCCGAGCGCCGCGCGCCCGTGCACCGTACGCGTCGTGGGGTCGAGCCCGTCGGCGGAGCCGTAGACGACAGCCACCCGCTGGTCGGCGCCGGGCTGGTCGGCCTTGCCGAGGTACACGGGCACCAACAGGTCCTGGAACCCGTCGCCGTTGATGTCGTCCGGGTCCTTCGAGCCCTTCCCTGCCGACGGCGCCGCACTCGCGCCGGGCGCGGTCGGCTCCGCCCCGGACTTTCCCCCGCCGGTGTCACCGCTGGTGTCACCGCCGCATCCGGTCAGGGGCACGAGCAGCGCGGATATGGCGCACACGGAGAGGGCCGACAAGGCGGTACGGGACGTCATACGGCACACCTTCACATCCCGCCTCGCACCGGCTCAAGCGCAGTACGTGGCCGTACGGGACGCGTCGGCCGGCGACGCGGAAGCCGTGTGCAGTACGCCGAGGTCGGCGGGGCGTACGACGGTGCCGGAGTCGGGTTCGTCGGCGCCCGCGAGGATCCGCAGCAACGTCGACTTGCCGACGCCGTTGTCCCCGATCAGGCCGATGCGGTGGCCCGGCGAGCGGTGAGGGAGACACCGTCGAGGACGCGTCGTTCTCCGTAGGAGCGGACGAGGTCGGTGGCGAGCAGGGCGGGATGGGCAGGGAATGTGGCACGAGGACTCACAACGGGCGGACCGTGAGGAGCTGTTGGGCGTAACCGACCGCTCCGTTGATGTCGTGCAGCACCGTGCTCGTGATGCCCTGGCCGGTCGGGCCGAACGTCACCGTCGTGTCGAGGCCCGTCCAGCGGCCCTCCGGCTGCCGGTGCAGATGGATGGTCAGGTCGACGTTCGGGAACATCCAGTCGGTCGGCGACTGCCGTACACCGATGCCGTTGGCGGTGTCGACGAGCGCGACGTACGAGGCGAGGTTGCTGCTGGTGTGCCCGGCGACGAGGTCCAGCGGCGAGGAGATCCACGCGGTCGCACGCCCCGGCTGCGGGGGCGCGACCGGGCGTACGTCCAGGGAGTCGATGTACCCGCCCGGCCACACGGACCCCATGGGCCAGCGGGCGAGCTCCTCGGGCGGGGTGAGCGGACCCGCGCCGCCCCCGGCCACGGCGGAGGTGTCACCGGCGGCGAGGCGCCAGGCACGGGCCCGTACGACGGGGCGGTCGGCGATGAGGGCCACCGCTTCGAGGAGTTCGATGGTGCGGCCGGGCCGCAGGGTCTCCACCCTGACCTCGCACTCGTCCAGGGGGAGCCGGCCCAGGATGTCGAAGCTGATCCGGGCCGACACGAGCCCGTCGTCGGGCCGACCGGCCAGATGCTGGTCGATGGCGTGCACGAGCAGGCCGCCGAGCGGGCTGAAGTGGTACTCGTCCACGCTCCAGGCGCCGCTCGCGTGCGCGGTGGGCTTGAAGCGGTGCTCGTCGATGGCCTCGAAGTAACTGCCGGTGTTCAACGGGTGCTTCCCTCTCGGACGTGCCGGTACGAGTGCTGGTGCGAGATCGCGGTCGGGGCTCGCGCCCCACGAAAAGGGTGCTGCATACACCCGTATCGATGCCAGCCCCGCACCGTGTGAGCTCGCCCGCCTCGCGTACCTCCTGACCGGAGATGTCGCTTACCGGAGACAGCCCTGACCTGCGACGCCGACGGGGGTGGGATGTCGCTTATCAGGTGTTTAGCGGTTGTTCATCGGCTTTCGCTAGCTTCCCTCGTACAGCGGCGAGGCCTGCGGAAACGGGGGGCTGTCGCCGGGGGATGCGCACACACGGAGGTGCAGCATGGCAGAGAAGGCACCGCAGGGCCCGCCGCCAGGACCGCGCAAGGGGCGTCCGGACATCAGGGTGGCGACGGTGATCCTGCTCGTCGGGCGGGAACTCGACGTCACGGACAAGGTGATGCTCGCCGCGTTCGAGACGGCGCTTGTCGAGTCCGGGATGGAGAACCTCAACTACGGCGACCGGGACTCACTCGGCGTGTTCCAGCAGCGCCCGAGTCAGGGCTGGGGCGAGGCCGTCCAGGTCATGAACGTGAACTACGCGGCGCACAAGTTCTTCGAGAAGGCCATCCCGATCGCCCGGGAGGAGACTTCGCTGAGCGCCGGCCAACTCGCCCAGCGCGTACAGGTCTCCGCCTTCCCGGACCGCTACGACCAGCGGGAGAAGGCGGCGAAGGGCTGGATCGAGCGGGCCGCCGACGCGGTGAAGGGGGAGAAGCCGCCGGGCCGCAAGGAGGCCCGCAGGAAGAGCAAGGAGCCCGAGTCGGAGGATCCGCCACCGGCGGACAAGCTGCGGGAGATCGCCGGCGTGATCGGCGACCTCGCCCGCCGCTTCGACGTGGTCGCCCGGCAGGCGCTGCCCGAGACGGCGGTGGCCGCGGAGAGCCTCGGCAAGCCCACCGCGTTCAAGCTCGACCAGGACCTGTCGCGCGCCGTCGACGTGTGGGGCGATGACATCAACGCGCACGTCAAGGAGTGCCGTCGCCTGGAGAAGGCCCTGCTCGACCTCGCGGAAGGTGAGTGACACAGCCATGGACAAGCTCACCTACAAGGACGTGTACGACCACGACTTCAGCCACATCCCGGCGAGCGTGAAGGCCTGGCACAAGGTCGTCGAGGAACTGGAGGGAATCACCGAGGACTTCTTCGACAAGGCGGCCCGCCCCATCGCCGAGTCCGGCTGGACCGGACCGGAGGAGACGCCCCGCGAAATAGCCCTGGCCGCCGTGGAGTTCAGGCACGCGCTGCGCGAGGCGGTCGCGGTGCGGGACGCGCTCGACGAGAGCAGCAGACTGTTCCGCGATGGCCAGAAGCGGCTGCACACCACGACGTTGGTGGAGGTCCCGGCCCTCGGGTACAGCGTGAACGACGAGGGTGTCGTCAACGTCCCCGACGAGCCGGACTGGTGGGAGGAGCCCTTCGACACCATCGCGGACAAGGTGAAGAGGGCGCTCGGCCGGGCCTGCCAGGAGGAGATCGAGAAGGCACGCGACCTCGTCAAGGAAGCGGACGAGAACGCGGCCCGGGTCGTCAACCGCACCGTGCGGCGCGAACCCCAGGGCTTCGACTGGCCGCGCGAACCCACCCTGAAGACCGCGGAGTTGCTCAAGAGCGAGGAGCGTTTCCCGGGCGCCCAGCGCTACATCTTCGACGAGATGAAGAACAACATCCACAGCACGGAGGTCGACGATATCCGCGAGCTCCTCGCCGATGCCGTCGGGATCCCGCCGAACCCCCTCGCTCTCGGCGAGGCCCTGGTGATCTGGAAGCGCATGGTCGAAGGGGGCGCGGAGTGGGACCACAAGCCGAAACTGGAGGAGAGGTACGGCCTCGACAGCGAGATCGACCGCTACTTCAAGATCCCCGGCGACTCGGCGGGCCGGGCCGTGTACTACGACATGTGGTCCAACATCCACTACGGCTACGTCGGGGCGGCCGCCGGATTCTCGCTCAAGCTCCTGCAGTTCGGGGCCGTGGTCGCGCCGGGGGCGGGCACGAACGACAAGGCGGACGAGCTGTACGTCGATGCCGGCTACAACTTGTGGCACAGCGACAAGGGCGGCGAGGGGTTGCCGTACACCGAGTTCGAGGACGCGGTGGGCCGCCTCATCGGCGCGCTGCAGAAGGCCAAGGACGAGGGTGAGGACATCACCCAGCTGCGCCCCTGGCAGTACTCGGCCGAGGCGCTGGAGAAGGGCAACTGACCTGGTGTGACGGGTAGTTGGCCGATTGGAATGCTGTGCTCCGGGATGCGCTCGGCGATCCCGGAGCACAGCGTCTGGGGGGGACCTGTCCGGTCGGCTCAGCGGCCGACCCGATGGGTCCCGGTCACCCGTACCGTCAGCGCGTGAGCTCGCCGAAGCGGCGCGTCAGGTCGGCGTTGCCCTGCTCGGTGAGGTTGCCGTGCAGGCGCAGGCGGGAGATGCCGCCGTCCGGGTACACGTCGAGGCGGACCTCGGTGGCCGTGACCGGCGCGGCCAGCGGAAGGCGGTGCAGGGTGTCGGGCTGGAGCCGGGTGCGCGGCACGATCTCGGTCCACTCGCCGTTCTCGCCGTCACGCACCGACAGGGCGATCCAGCCCGCGGAGTTGCCCTTGAGGTACGCGGTGTCGACCTCGGCGGCACGGATCTCAGCCTGGGCGGAGAGCCGGTACGTGATCCAGTCGTTGCCCTTGTCGCGGCGGCGGCGGGTCTCCCAGCCGTCGTCCATCTTCCGGGACGTGCCCGGCATGATCGTGTTGCCGGGGGAGGAGTAGAACGCGTCGGAGGCGTCCGTGACCGTACCGCCGTTGGCGACGCCGGCCAGGTCGAAGGTGCCGAGCAGCGCGAGCCAGGCCGGGTCGGGCACGACCTCGCCGTGCACCCGAAGGCGGGCGATGCCGCCGTCGGGGTGCTGGTTGAGCCGCAGGTGCGTGAAGCGGCGCTCGATGCTCACCTCGAAGCCGTTCGCGGCGTGCCCGCGTACGGCGGTGCGGGGCACGATCTCCTCCCACTTCACGTCGGCGGCGAGCAGCTCATCGGGGCTGGCGTCGGGCTCGGCGCAGACACCCTGGATGCTGACCTGCTGCGGGTAGTTGCCGCGGAAGTGCGCGGTGTCCACGATGATCCCGCGGATGACGCCCGGGGCGCCGAGCCGGATCAGCGCCCAGTCGTGCTCCTCGGCCTCCGGGTGCGGGGTGGCGGCGCCCGCGCCGCGGCGACGGCGGGTCTCCCAGCCGTCCATGACCTTGCCCTTGTGCCCGAAGTGGTGCGGGTCGAACTCGGCCCGGTGGGTCAGCAGCAGGTTCTCGCGCTGGGCGAAGAACTCGTCGTTGGCCGCGATCACGCCCGCGCCGAGCCGGCGGTCGGCCAGGTCGGGAAGGCGGGTGAAGGCGAACTCGCCGTCGCGGTAGTCGGCGTACGGGTCGCCGCCACCGTAGGGGTTGGCGTCGTTGCTGCGGGACGGGTCGAGGGTCATGGCCTGCCTTCCGTGCGTGCTGCGCTCTGCGGTTGTGGTGTCATCGACTCTCACAGACGCGAGCAGGTAGGTCCATCGAAAGTTTCCGAACGAGCCTTTCAGCAGAACTGAACAATCGATGGGTCTCTCCGAACCGGGTTGTCTACCATCCCGATCATGGCGATATTCGTGCACCTGACCTCGGCGGCGAACGCGCCGCGCATCCGGAGATCCGGGATCCGCGCGGCCTCCGGCGGGCAGGGCGGCGCACGCGGCGTGTACTGCTTCCCGGTGCTGCCGTCGTACACCCTCACCCACCAATGGTTGCGCGAACTGGCCCGCTTCGGCAGCCGGGGCGGCCTGGTCGCCGTCCACATACGTCTCGACGACCAGCAGGACGTACTGGTCGGCCACTACCGGGACCGGCGGCGCGAGGCCCAGGCCACGGTCCCCGCGGCCGAGGCGGTCCGGCGGATCGCGGACCTTGACGATCCGCGCGGCTGGGAGGTGTTCGTTCCCCGGGCGGTCCGGCCCCGCGAGGTGCACCGGATCCGCAGCGCACCGCAGGTGGCGGGCTGGCGGTACCTGCCCGATGCGCACGGCGTACGACCCTGCACCTGCTTCGGGTGCAAGGTGCGGGGCGGATACGGGGCGCGGCGGCTGCGCGAGCGGCTGCCGCACCCGCTGGACGGGCCGCCGCCACCGGTCCGGGTCCTGCTCGCCGACATCGCGGCGGCCGGCACCCCCGGCGACCCGGCCGTACTGCGCAAAGCGCTGCACTGGTTCGGCATGCGCCGCCGCGGCCCGCTCGACCAGCTCACCCACCTCGCCGCCCACCCCGACCCCGGAGTGCGGGAGGACCTGGTGTGGGCGGTCGCCCGCTGGTCCACCCCCGGCGTCACCGCACTCCTCGACGGCCTCGCCGACGACCCGCACGCGGATGTACGGGACGCGGTGGAGGCGATCCGCGAGCCGGAGTGAGCGCGGGGTCGGGCTGTTACGCGGACGCCGAGGTCCGATCTACGTGGACGCCGAGAGCCGACTCGCCCCCGGCACCCAGACCCCGCCGGCGGCACGCCCCGGGTAGGCCGAGGTGAGGTGGTCGCGCAGGGCGGTCAGGGACGGGTGCGGATTGTCCGTACGCCAGACCAGTGCGTGCGGGTACAGCGGCGTCGGGTCCTCGACGGGGATCCGGCGCAGGTCGTGCCCGGCGGGCCAGACCAGTGGCGTCTGTTCGCTGACGAAGGTACCCAGAGTCGTGGAGCCGGCCACGGTGTCGAGGAGGGCCTCGATGCCGAAGTCCGGGCCGACCGAGTCGATGACGATGCCGAACGCGGCGGCGAACTCGTCGTAGTAGGCGGCCCATTCGGTGCCCGGCATGTTCCCCGGCATCCAGATCCGGCGGCCCGCGAGCTGGGCCGGGGTGACCGCGGCGGCCTGCGCGAACTCGTGGCCCGGCCCGGTGAACAGGTGCAGCGGCTCGTCGAACACGGGAGTGGCCTCGAGCCCGACGGGCAGCTGACGGCCGGGCACGGTCACAGCGCGGAACGTCGCGTCGATCGCCCCGCTGCGCACGGCCGCGATCGCCGTGCCGGAGTCGAACAGCGTCACGACGTCCAACTCGGTCTCGGGGTACGCCTGATGGAAGCCGCGCAGCAGACCGGCGAGCGACAGACCGCGCCCGATCACGTCGACGCGCAACGCCCGCTGCCCCGGCCGCACGGACGCGACGGCCCGTTCGGCGGCTTCGAGGAAGGTGCGGGCGTGCGGCAGGAACGCCTGCCCGTCCACGGTGATCCGTGCTCCGCGCGCGTCCCGGGTGAAGAGTTGGACCCTGAGCTCCTTCTCCAGCGCGGCGACGCGCTTGGACACCGCCTGCGGCGTGACCGAGAGCAGCGCCGCGGCCTCCAGGAACTGTCCCGCTTCCACGACGGCGACGAAGGTCCGCACGGCAGTGACATCCATGCCGCTCATCCTAGGCAGACAACCAACGGTTGTTTCTGCCCGTCGGAGCCGTTGTTTGATTTCCGCGCGCCGTGCTCGCTTTGATGGCACCGATCGACCGGGACCGCTCAACTGCCCCGGCCAGAAGGCCAATTGCGAGGAACCTTCATGCCTGACCAGAACCGCCTCTACGTCCGCACTCCAGAATTCGAGCGAGTCGCGGAACGTATCGAGTACGTGACCGACCTGACCTCACGGCTCAACGTCCTGCCCTTCGACGACAAGGCCACCCGCGCGGAACTCCTTGCCGAGATCGTCGGAAAGCCGGTCCCCGGATCCGTGACCGTCTATCCGCCCTTCTACACGGACCACGGTCTCCGTATCGAATTCGGGGAGCACGTCTTCGTCAATCAGGGCTGCACCTTCTTGGACCAGGGCGGAATCCACATCGGCGACGGTGTCCTGATCGGCCCGAAGACCAACCTCATCTCCTCCGACCATCCCCTCCCGGCGTCCGAGCGGAGCGAGTTCATCACGCGGGCACCGATCACGGTCGAAGCCGGGGCGTGGCTCGGCGCCTCGGTCACGGTCCTCCCCGGCGTCACCATCGGGCGCGGTGCCGTGGTCGGCGCCGGAGCCGTCGTCACGAAGGACGTTCCCCCCGACACCCTGGTGACCGGAGCCGCCGCGTCCGCACGCAAACGCTGGTAGCGGACGCCGACTTGACGCCGCCTCGGGGGTCTACAGGAACCCGTCCGGCAACGTCGCCCCCGTACCGCGCAGATGCCGGAGCGCCGCCGCGAACGAGTAGCAGTCGAACAGCGCGGAATGCTCCGCACCCGCGCGCGGCCTGGGCAGTCCGAGGACCTGCCAGAGGCGGCCCACGTTGGCGGGCGCGGTGGCGGGCGCGACATGGTTCAGCCACGGCCGGACATTGAGAAAGCGGGGAGCAAGAATTCCGTGCTCGACCGCCTCACCACGCGCCCGCGCCCAGCCCACGTTCTCCCCGAGTACGACCATGTCGTTGCCGTACGAGAGCACGGAACTGCCCGCGCAGAATCCGAGGAATTCACCGAGCGCCCGCGCCGGGGGAACTCCGTCCCGGTCCACCGCTTCCTGGCCGATCCCGGTGAGCTCGGTGAAATACGGGGAGAGCCGGGGATTGACCACGGGCCGGACCAGCATGTCGAACTCGTCGACCACGGAATAGTCCTCGCCAAGGCGCAGGGCGCCGATCTGGACGATCTCCCGGAGTTGTCCGGGCGCCGACCAATCCTCTTCAAGGGCGCCCGGCCACGACGTGAACTCCAGATCGAAGAGAACAAAGGCGGACACGATCCGAGCCTCCTTGAGCCGGGGTTCTGAGGTTATCCGTGGCGCGGCGTACGAAACATCGGATCGCCGGAGACCGCACCCCGTGTCAATTCAATGTTCACTTCCGGCATGCGGCGACCGCCACCGATACCGGTGCCGATACGGCAGGACCGCCGCCCCCGGCGAGGGAACAGCGGTCCCGGCGGGCCGCCGCCGGCCCGTACCCGCTACGCGCCCGCGGGGAGCTTCTTCGCCCGCGACCGCACCGCGAACGCCGTGACGATCTCCACCACGCCGACCACAAGCAGCCACACGCCGCCGATCAGGGTCAGGACCGCGACGGACTCGAACGGCGACACGATCAGGACGACGCCCGCGAGCGCGCTGACGATGCCGAGGAAGACCTGCCAGCCACGGGCCGGCATCGCCGCGTCGGACAGCGCCGCCACGGTCTGTGTGATGCCGCGGAACAGCCAGCCGATGCCGATCCACAGGGCGAGCAGCAGGACCGACTGCATTTCCCCGCGGAAGCAGAACAGGCCGAGCAGGACCGAGAGCGCGCCGCTGATGAATGCCATCACGCGCATCGCCGCCGCCACATGTGTACCGAACGCGGACACCAGCTGGAAGATGCCGCTCACCAGCAGGTAGACCCCGAACAGCACACCCGCGGCACGGAGTGAGGCGCCCGGCCAGACCAGGACGAGAACGCCCAGGACGAGCGAGGCGACCCCCGCCACGAGGACGGCCTGCCAGGCGGATTTCGCGAGGATGCCGAGCGGACCCGGTGGTGGCCCGTGCTCGCTGTCACCGGGCGGCGGGTTCGGTGCCTGGCTGTCTTCGGGCGCTTGAGTCATGTCCGACTGTTCGCTCAGGCGTGCGGCGGTCGCTACCGGGGTTGGGCCGTACGGGGGACGCCCGGCCCCGCGCGGCGCACCCGTGACCGGCGCCAACTCACGCCCGTCCGTTGCTAGTTGTGCCTACGCGTGCTCTGCTGCGGCCGTCGTGACCGTACCGGACGAAGGGACGACCCATGACGCGCCGCCCGGCACCCGGCGACCGGCCAGCACCCCGGACGCCACTCCAAGCACCCAAGGCACCCCACGCACCCCGCACGCC
>NZ_JAAAHS010000158.1 GCF_009908195.1 Streptomyces boluensis
GGGGTGGGGTACCGGCAGGGGTTCGGGAAGTGGGGTTCGACGCCCGTACACTCCCAAAGCGGGGCTATGGCAACCCATAACTCTGCCTTATGACCTCATAAGCCCGACCCGCCTACCGACTTAGGCTTGCCTTACTTTAGGCTTGCCCCTGAGAACCACACCGTCCCCGAAGGGAACCTGAACATGCCGCGCCCTCTGCGGGTAGCCATTGTCGGAGCCGGCCCTGCCGGCATCTACGCCGCCGACGCCCTGTTGAAGTCAGCGGCGGCTGCCGATCCGGGGGTGTCCATCGACCTGTTCGAGCGCATGCCGGCCCCCTTCGGTCTGATCCGATACGGCGTCGCCCCCGACCACCCCCGCATCAAGGGCATCGTCAACGCCCTCCACCAGGTGCTCGACAAGCCGCAGATCCGACTCTTCGGCAATGTCGACTACCCGCGGGACATCGACCTCGACGAGCTGCGTTCGTTCTACGACGCGGTCATCTTCTCCACGGGCGCCACCGCCGACCGTGCCCTGGACATCCCGGGCATCGACCTCGAGGGTTCGTACGGCGCGGCCGACTTCGTCTCCTGGTACGACGGCCACCCCGACGTGCCGCGCACCTGGCCGCTCGAAGCGGAGAAGGTCGCCGTCCTCGGCGTCGGCAACGTCGCCCTCGATGTCGCGCGCATCCTGGCGAAGACCGCCGAGGAGCTGCTGCCGACGGAGATACCGGCGAACGTCCACGACGGGCTCAAGGCCAATCGCGCCAAGGAGATCCACGTCTTCGGCCGCCGCGGCCCGGCCCAGGCGAAGTTCAGCCCGATGGAGCTGCGGGAGCTCGACCACTCGCCGTCCATCGAGGTCATCGTGAACCCCGAGGACATCGACTACGACGACGGCTCCATCGAGACCCGGCGCGGCAACAAGCAGGCCGACATGGTCGCCAAGACCCTGGAGAACTGGGCGATCCGCGACGTCGGCGACCGGCCGCACAAGCTGTTCCTGCACTTCTTCGAGTCGCCCACCGAGGTGCTCGGCGAGGACGGCCGCGTCACGGGTCTGCGTACGGAGCGCACCGAGCTCGACGGCACGGGCAACGTCAAGGGCACCGGCGCCTTCACGGACTGGGACACCACAGCGATCTACCGCGCCGTCGGCTACCTCTCCGACGAACTGCCCAAGCTGCCCTGGGACATCGCCTCCGGCACCGTGCCGGACGAGGCCGGCCGGGTCATCGAGGAGGGCGGCGAGCACCTGCAGTCCACGTACGTGACCGGCTGGATCCGGCGCGGCCCCGTGGGCCTCATCGGTCACACCAAGGGTGACGCCAACGAGACGGTGGCCAGCCTCCTGGCGGACCACGCCGCGGGCCGGCTGCACACGCCGATGGCTCCCGACCCGGATGCCGTCGACGCGTACCTCGCCGAGCGCGAGATCCGCTACACCACGTGGGACGGCTGGTACCGGCTCGACGCCGCCGAGAAGGCACTCGGCGAGCCCGAGGGCCGCGAGCGCGTCAAGATCGTCGAGCGCGAGGGCATGCTGGACGCCAGCGGCGCCTAGCCTCCGGCTCCGGCTCCCTCTCCCGCTCACCCGAGCCGTACGCATCCCCGCCCCCGGGCGGCCGCGTACGGCTCGGGCGCGTTTATGGCTCGGGCGGTCGCGTACGGCCCGGACGGTCGCTACGGCTCGGGCGGGAACCCACCCCGCGAAACGCGGACCCCGGTACGGACATGGCGGCCATACTGCCCCCATGCCCCACACCACACCTTCCGTGCGCGCCTCGTGGAACCGGATCGACGCCTGGCTGCGGACCCACGCGCCGGAGTCGTACGCGCGGCTCGCCCCGCCCGCCGACCCCGATCAAGTCGCCTGGGCCGAGCAGGAGATGGGCCTGCGCTTCCCGCCCGACCTGCTCGAGTCGCTCGCCTGCCACAACGGCCTGACCGGTGCGACCGGCACCGTCGGCCCGCTGCCCGGGAAGCCGCCGCTCACCGTCGAGCAGATCGTCGCCCGTTGGCGCGGCCGCATGGAGCTGCTCACGTTCATGGCGGCGCGGGAGCACGCGGGCGACGACGAGGCCCCCGACTGGCACGCCCAGTGGATTCCGTGGGCGGAGAGCGACGGCGACGCGCAGGTCATCGACGCGCGGGACGGCGCGACCCAGGGCTGGGTGGGGACGGTGTTCCACGACGACGCCGGGATCCAGGACGCGGACTGGTCGTCGCTCGGCTCCTACCTGCACGATGTCGCCGAAGTCCTGGAGCACGGCGGCAAGTTGGGCCGCTCCGTCCCGTATCTCACCGACGGCGGCGAACTCCACTGGGACCTCGAAGGGACGACCGCCCTCGGCCGCACGCCCCTGACTCCCGCCCCGACAACGGGAACCGGGCCGACGACGGGATCCGGGCCGGCGCCGGACACGGACTGAGACGGGCACGGACTGAGGAGGACCGCCCGTCCGGCCCCGCCCGCCGCCCGCGCGTTCAGTCGTGCGGAAGGATCACCGCCCGCCCCTGGATCGCCCCCTCGTGGAGCCGTTCGTACGCCCGCGGCGACTCGTCGAGCGCGTACTTCTCGACGTGCACCTCGACCGCTCCTGCGCGGGCCAGGTCGAGCACCTCGATCAGCTCGGACCGGCTGCCCCAGTAGGGCGAGCACACCGACACCTCGTACGGCAGGGCGCCGAAGCCGACGGGCAGGGCGCCGCCGCCGAGGCCGACGATGGTGATGTCGCCCTCGACCGCGGCCATCGCCCCCGCGGACGTCACGGTCGGCTGGGCGCCGACGAAGTCGAGGACGACCTCGGCCCCGCGGCCGTTCGTCAGGTCGCGGACCGCCGACGCGGCCGCCGCGTCGGACAGCACCGCCTCGTGCGCGCCGACCGCGCGGGCCAGTTGGAGCTTCTCCTCGGTGACGTCCAGGGCTACGACGCGCGTCGCGGTCATGGCGCGCAGCAGCTGAATGGCGACGTGCCCGAGCCCGCCCGTGCCGATCACCACGGTCGTGCTACCGGGCACCAGCTTGGGCAGCGACCGCTTGATCGCGTGGTACGGGGTGAGTCCGGCGTCCGTCAGGGGCACGGCCTGTACGGGGTCGAGGTCGCCGAGGGGGACGAGGTGGCGCGGGCTGTCCACGATCATGTACTCGGCGATGGCACCTGGAGCGCCGAGTCCGGGCGGCCGGATGCCGAGCTCCGCCGCGCGCAGACAGTAGTTCTCCTTGCCCTGCGCGCAGGTGAAGCAACTCCCGCAGCCCCACGGCCCGTAGACCGCGACGGAGTCTCCGGCCTCGAAGTCGGTGACGCCGTCACCGAGGGCGGCGACGGTGCCGACCCCTTCGTGCCCGAGGGTCAGCGGCAGCGCGAAGGGAAGCTCATCGGCGGGCCAGCTCATGACGGCGATGTCGGAGTGGCACACCCCGGCAGCGGTGACCTTCAGCAGCACCTGTCCGGGGCCGGGTTCCGGATCGGCGACCGTGACGACCTCGGGCGCAGCGCCAACGGCGCGGTACTGCAGTGCCTTCATGAGACGTTCCTTCCATCGGGGGGGGCGTGGGCGGCGCGCGCGGTGCGGGAGTCGGCTGCCAGGGCGCGACGGGCCGCGACGGGCCGCGGCACCGGCGGTGATACGTACCCCCTTCGGCCCGCCCTTCCGTACCGCCGTACCAGTGAGCGCCCCCGGCCGGGCGCGGGTCAGGGGCTGTCGCCCGTC
Source organism: Streptomyces boluensis (assembly GCF_009908195.1). Lineage (GTDB taxonomy): Bacteria > Actinomycetota > Actinomycetes > Streptomycetales > Streptomycetaceae > Streptomyces > Streptomyces boluensis. Next base: position 3,699 of record NZ_JAAAHS010000158.1, read on the forward strand.
CAGTCCCAGCGCGCGGGCTCGCCGGAGCGTGGCCCGTACAGCGCGCGTCCGCCGCCGAATCTGCCGAGCTCCGTCTCCAGGGCGGCACCGGCGTCGAGCGCGTCCTGTGTCCAGCCGGTGATGTCGAGCAGCAGTCCGTCCAGCGGGCCGCCGACCAGCTCGGCGTACGTACGCCCCGGTTGGGGTCCCTGCCGGGGGTCGTCGTGGTCCTGGCCGTAGACCCGGCCGCGCAGCAGTTCCTCGTCCCTGTTCATGTCGCTGTCCATGTCCCACAGGTTCGCAGCCGCCACTGACAATCGGCCGTCCGCGAGCCGGGGCGGGATCTCAGTACGCCCCGATCGACCAGAAGACGCCCACCTCGTCGGTGGAGACCGCGATGACGCCGAGCTCCTCGTAGAAGTCGAAGCCGCCCACGGAGGCGTTCGTGAGGAAGCGGTGGCAGGGGGTGCCCGCGAGGCCCGCGTCGAGGAAGTGCGGGTCCTGGCCGGTGGCCGCCACGGTCGCGTTGGTCCAGAAGCGCGCGGCGGGCCCGTACCGGTCGAGCAGGGTGCGGGCGTAGTCGAGGAGGGCGTCCCGGTCCGGACGGGAGCGGACGGGGACCGGCTCCGACTGCCATTCCTCCGCCATGACAGTCACCGCTTCGACGGCCGCCGCCGGCGTCAAAGGGTGCAGCCGCTCGTGGATCTGCCCGGCGGTCCACCGGTCGAAGGGGTACGTGGGCAGTTCCGCGCGGACGGGGTTCGTACGGTCCGAGTCGATGCGGAGCAGGCCGCGCGGGTCGGCGGTAGAGCGGTCCAGTACGGCGAGTACGTCGTGCGCCCAGTCGTCGTGCCGACGCGGGCCGGTGGCGACGAAGGTGTACGGATCGTCGAGCAGCCGGAGCGCGGCCGCGTTCCACGGGCTGCGGCTGGTCCACAACTCCCGGAGCAGCTCGCCGACTTGGCGGCAGTGCTCGTCCTTCGACGTGCGCGGGATGTTCCGCAGTCGGGCGAGGGCCCGGCGGGTCAGGTCGTCCGTTCCGCCCGCGCGCAGGGCGAGCGGGAGCTCCGGGAGCAGGGTGCCCGATCCGTCCCGCCCCGACTGCCACACCGCGTCCAGGTAGTCCTCCAACAGGTCTTCGACGAGGTCGGGCGCGGGAGGGTCCGCGGGAGGGTCGACGGGTGATTGCGGCATGCCGGGCACCTTATGCGAGCCCTGACACCGAGGGGCGACTCCAAAAGGTCCAGGCCTTCACTTGGCGAACGGTCGAACCCGGTTCTGTTGCGGTGTGGCTTCACCTCTTGACTCGGCCGAGGCGACCGAGTTTGCTGCGATGCAATCCGGCCGCATCGTCGCGGCCACATCAGGGAGGCAACCGGATGAACTCGCGTATGCGATGCGTGGCCGCACCTTGCGTCGCATCCGTCCTGCTGGTCACGGTCTCGGGCTGCGGCGGGATGCTGTCCGGGACGGCAGACAGCGCCACAAGCCCGCCGCCCCGCAAGGGCAACGACGTGACGATCGGGCTGCTGCTGCCCGAGCGGGAGACGGCCCGCTACGAGAAGTTCGACCACCCCATCATCAAGGAGCAGGTGGCCGAACTGACCGACGGCAAGGGCGAGTTGGTATACGAGAACGCCGACGAGGACGCGACCCTGCAGAACCGGCAGATGCTGTCGATGATCGCCGACAAGGTGGACACGATCATCGTGGACGCGGTCGACGCGCACGCCATCGCCGGCGCCGTACGGGCGGCGAAGGACGCGGGCGTCCACGTCATCGCGTACGACCGGTTGGCCGAGGGGCCGATCGACGCGTACATCGGCTTCGACAACACGCTGGTGGGCGAGGTGCAGGGCAAGGCGCTCGTGGACGCGCTCGGGGAGAAGGCGAGCAGGAAGAGCAAGGTCGTCATGATCAACGGCTCGCCGACCGACCCGAACAGCGCCGAGTACGAGAAGGGTGCGCGCAGCAGGCTCTCGGTCAACGTGACCATCGCCAAGTCGTACGACACCGCGGGCTGGAAGCCGTCGACGGCGAAGGCGTCCATGGAGCGGGCGATCTCCGATCTCGGCGCCAAGAACATCGACGCGGTGTACTCCGCGAACGACGGGATGGCGGGCGGCATCATCCAGGCCCTGAAGGAGGCCGGGGTGTCCCCGCTGCCACCGGTGACCGGACAGGACGCGGAACTCGCTGCCGTACGACGGATCCTGACGGGTGATCAGTACATGAGTGTGTACAAGCCATATACACAAGAGGCCGCTACCGTAGCCGAGATGGCGGTACGGGTCTCGCAGGGGCGCAACATCGAGTTCGAGGCGATGACGGCCGACCATGTGGACAGCCCGACCGACAAGGAAATCCGGGCGCACCGCGTGGTGGTCGAGCCGCTGACCCGTGACAACGTCAAGAGCACCGTGGTCAAGGACGGGATCTTCAAGGTGTCGGAGATCTGCACGGCGCGGTACGCGACGGCTTGCGCCGAGGCGGGGCTCACCTAGTGTTCCCGCCCCAGGACCCGCTGCTGATCGGCCGGCAAGCCGGTGAGGACGAGTGCCTCGCCGGCCAGATCCCCTGACTCATCCAAGCAGAGCGCGAGGCACCGTCACCGCCGCCGCAGTCACCATCTGGTTCCGTGCGTGAGCCGAACGAGGCTCACCCGACGTCGGCCATGACGAGCATGGCCGTCTGTGCGTCGGCCTCCGCGACAGGGGCGCCGCCCGGAGCCCAGACGGAGGAACGGCCGCAGCCGGTCCACGGCCCTGCCGGTCCGACATGGTTGGCCATCACGACGTACATGTTCAAGTCTTTGGCGATGCCCGGATAGATCGCCGCGAGCTCATCAACTCCACCGCCAGTGCCGTACAGCGAGCTGGCCAGGTGCACCTGACACTCATCAGCGGACCCACGCGCGGTCAGGTCGGGAAAGTGGTTGTCGTAGCAGGTGGCGAGCGCGAAGCGCACACCTCCGAACTCGAATCGCCCATCGTGCTGCCCGGCCACGAAGGCCGCCTGCTCATGCTCGAACAGGTGCTGCTTCCGGTAGCTCGTGAGCAGCTCGCCGTCGGCCCCGAAGACCAGCGTCTCAATCGCAGGCCGTGGCCCGTCGGTGGCTGCTACGCAATTGACGACGGTGGCAATGCCGCTCATCCGGACCAGGTCCAGGCGCGGATCTTCCGCCGTCGCCCAGAGACCAGGATCAGCGAGTACGGCATCGAGCTCGTACCCGGTCAAGGCCAGCTCGGGAAACACCACGAGCTCTGCACCCTGAGCGCGAGCCTGGCCTGCGAGGACTGTCATCTGCCGGACGTTGGCGGCCACATCAACCGGAACACAGGTGAACTGACCTGCTGCAATCTTCATGGAGTTCCATCCTGCCACCCCACAAGCTTCCAGCTCACAGCGGGTGCCTGCCATGACCCATGATTGATATAGCCCATGTCCGGAGGCTCAGCTCGCGTGGTGGTCGACCGCCGAAGTTCGACAAGACCGACTACCGCGAACGCCACGCTGTCGAGTGCGGGATCAACCGCCTCAGTCCCCTAGTGCACCAACACCTGCGAGAGCCCGACCCGCCCCTCGCCCGTGATCCGGATCCTGACGTGGCGCGTGCTGGTGTCGAGGGTGAGGAGTGTGGGGCGCAGTGCCTTGCCCTCGACGTGGACCGTGCCGGAGTCGGTGATCACGTCGAAGTCGGCCGTGGTCATCGCGGAGTCGTTCCAGATCTCGACAGAGCGGACCTCGCGTGCGGCACCCAGGTCGAGGTCCCACCAGGCGCCCGGTTCGGCGAGGGTGCGGGTGTCGGTGGTGGTGTCGCCGTCGATGGCGCGGGCGGCCGTGGCAGTGCCGTCCGTGGAGGACTGGGTGGCGGTGCCGGTGCGGGCGAGGTCGGCTTCGAGCTGCTCGACCGGCCCGCTCTCGGCGCCGGCGCTACGGGCCACCTCGACGGCCGCGTCCGGCAGCCGGTCGAGCCCGGTGAGGTTGTCCTCCATCACCGAGCCGCGGCCGCTGAGGGCGGGGGCCGCGGTGTCGGACCAGTTGCCGCGTGCGGTGTTCTCGATGCCGTAACCCGCCCAGTTGGACACCCACTTGTAGCCGATGCGCGTGATGACGTTCCGCTCGACGCGGATGTGCGAGGACTGCTCGTCGAGGTAGATGCCGTTGCCGTCGCGCTCGGTGTTGCCGTACGCGGAACGGTTGATGTAGTTGCCGGAGATCACCGTGCCGGGCTGGTCGCCCTGGGTGTAGATCGCACCGCCGTCGTGCTGCTCGTGGGCGACCTCCATGACGCTCGTGATGCGGTTGCCGGTGACGCGGTTGTCGCGCAGCACCGACTTCTGGGCCTCGGGCTGGTTCCAGCCCCAGCCGACGGAGATCCCGGAGTAGGGCAGCCGGTCCAGGGTGTTGTGGTCGACCGTCAACTCCCGTTCGTAGCCCGCCCAGATGCCCACGGCGTCGGTGTACTCCACCCCGGTGTGCCGGATCGTGTTGTACGACACCGTGTTGCGCTCCCCCACGAGTTCGCTGTCCGGTATGGGTTCCGTGTCGCCGACGTACAGCGCGCCGGAGGACAGGTCGGTGAACGAGGACCGGGTGACCGTCGAGTCCTTCGTGCCCGCCTCCAGGACCGCGCCCGCGCCGCCCGACTGCGTGAACTGTGCCCGGTCGACGGTGACTTGACGACCGCCCCGGACCGTGAGGGCTGCCGACGGCTTGGTGTAGTAGCGGCCCGCGTGGTCGACGGGGCCGGTCTCGCTGGTGAGGGTGAGGCCCGCCTGGGTGCCCGCGTACCCCTCGTCGGTGTCGGGCTGACGGTAGGCGGCGTGGGCGAAACCGATGCCGCGGAGCGTCACGTCGTGCACGCCGTCCATGACCAGCAGTTGCTCGGTGTGCGGGGTGACCACCTGGGCGGTGCGCAGGTCCTCGCCCTTGCGCGGCAGATAGGTGACGGTGCGCTCCTGCGGGTCCCAGACGAACTCCCCTTGTTTGTCGAGGAGTTCGGGCGCGTTCTCGAAGAACGCGACACCACTGTAACGGGCCGAGTCGACGGTCGTGCTGTCCCACGCGGGGCCGGTGCGGTCCGTGCCGCTGGAGGAGTTGGTCCAGCACGGCCGGGCGAACGCGAGGGTGTCGCCGCTGACCGCGCTGATCCGGCAGTGGTAGTTCCGCCAGCGGACGCGGATCACCGCCTCGGCCGCGGTGGGCCGCCGCCAGTCGGCGACCCCGGTCGCCCGCGCGCCGGTCATCCCGCTCGCCGTGGCGTCACAGACGCTTGCCGCACAGGCCGCGCCCCGCGCGCGGACGGCCCGTTCACCGTCGACGAAAAGCTGACGCGGGGTGACGCCGTCGGGCACCTTCGCCGTCCAGGTGCCGTTCGCTCCTGCCGACCAGCCGGTCAGGGCCCGCCCGCCGGAGAGCACGGGGCGGGCGCCGGGTGCCGCCGTCCAGGTCACAGTGCGGGCCTCGTGCCCCGAGTCCTGCGCGCCGAGCTTCAGCGGACGGTTCATGGCGTACGTGCCGTCCTTGAGCCTGATCTCGACGTCCCCGCTCTCCGTGCGGGCCTCGTCCCGTACCTGTTCGAGGGAGCACGGCCGGGTGTCGGTGCAGTCGCCGCCTCCGCCGTCCGGTGCGGCGTAGAGGGCGCGGGCCCCGGACCCGGCCGACGCGGACCCGGCCTGTGCCGCTGCAGTCGGGGTCGGGGCGGTGAGGACTGCGGTGAGGACCGCGGTGAGCACGGCTCCTACGGCGAGGGGGACGGTGGCGGCTCTGGCACGCAGGCGGGTTCGGGTACGTGGGGGCGTTCCGGTGCGCGGTGGGACTCCGGTGCGCGGGGGCGTTCCGGTGGATCCGGATCCAGTGCGCTGCGGGTGGCGTCTCATGCGGCTGCCGCCTTCCGGTCGGTCGGGATGGCCGTCGATGTCCGGTCCGGGGGCTTCGGGACGCGGTCGCGCAGGGTGGGTGCGGCCCGCAAGTTAGTAAGCGGTTTCTATTACGTCAATAGGTCGGAGGAAAGAGCCAGTACCGACCAACCTCTTGCGGAGTGACGGCAGTTGCTCCCAAGCTTCCCTCACCCCACCCACCCACAGACCTCCTACGTCTGCCGGTTTCAAGGGAGTTGAGGATGCATCCGTCGACCACCTCTTCCACGCTCGGCCGCCGGACCGCACTCACCCTGCTGGCGGGGGCGGGCGCGGCGACGGCTCTCGGCGGGACCTCTGCCTCCGCCCACGCCGCAGCCGACGCCGACGCCGACGAGGCAGGTGAGGCGGGCGGTGCGGGCGAGGACGACTACGCCACGCTTCTCGCCCGCGCCGAACTCCTGCTCACGGGCGGGGACTTCGACCCCACCGATACCGATCTCGCCGCGGCGCTCGGCCGCCTTGACGCGGCCGCCGGTGAGCTGTGGTCGAGCCTCGACCGGTCCGCCGAGCGCACCGCGCTCTGGGCCGACCTCTCTCCCGTCACCGCGCCCGGCAACTTCGGTCAGAGCTACACCCGGCTGCGCACCCTGGCCACGGCATGGGCCACCATCGGGGCCCAACTCGCCGGTTCTGCCGATGTATTGGGCGCACTCGTCTCGGCGCTCCGGTTCCTGCACGACCGCGCCTACCACGCGTCGGCCACGGAGAGCGGCAACTGGTGGTTCTGGGAGATCGGCGCACCGCGCGCACTGCTCGACACCTGCGTGCTGTTGCGCGAGGTCCTGCCGGCCGCTGACCTGGCCGACTACCTGGCGACGGTCGACCGGTTCGTGCCGGACCCGGACCGGCGCACCAACTCCCCCACGCTCTCCGAGACGGGGGCGAACCGGGCCGACAAGTGCGTGATCGTCGCCCTGCGCGGGCTGCTCGGCCAGGACACCGCCAAGGTCGCGCTGGCCCGCGACGGGCTCTCCGACACCCGCGACGCGGGCCGCAACAGCCTGCTGAAATATGTCAGTTCAGGGGACGGGTTCTACGAGGACGGCTCGTTCGTGCAGCACGACGCGGTCGCGTACACGGGTTCGTACGGCAGTGTGCTGCTCGCCGGTGCCGCTCTGCTGCTCACCCTGCTCGCCGACTCGCCGTGGGCGGTGACCGACCCGAAGGTGTCCGTCGTCCGCGAGGCGGTGGAGCGCTCGTTCGCCCCGCTGGTCTTCGACGGCCTGATGATGGACTCCGTCCGCGGGCGTGCGGTGTCCCGTGAGCGTTCCGTGGACAGCACGGCGGGTGCCGAGGTGATTTCCAGCGTCCTGCTGCTCGCCGCGGGCGCCCCGGCGGCATACGCGGAGAGGTGGCGCGCGACGGTGAAGGGCTGGATCGAGCGCAACGACAGCCATCCGTATCTGGCCGTCGCATCGGTCCCGCAGGTGGCGCGGGCGAAGGAGCTGCTCGCGGACGACGGAGTCCGCCCCGCCCACCGGATGACCGGGCATGTCGTCCTCGCCGACATGGACCGCGTGGTGCACCGCAGGCCGCGGTGGGCGTTCGCGCTGTCGCTGTCGTCGCGGCGGATCGCCGGGTACGAGGCGGGCAACGGCGAGAATCTGCACGGCTGGTACACCGGCGACGGGATGACCTACCTGTATCTCGACGACGATCTGGGGCAGTTCGGTGACGGCTTCTGGCCGACCGTCGACCCGTACCGCCTGCCGGGCGTCACCGTCGACACCCGGCCCCGCGCGGATGCGGGCACCGGCGGCGGCACGAGCCTGTACCGGCCCTCCAACACGGTGGCGGGCGGTGCGAGCGTCGACGGCCGGTTCGGGGTGGCCGCGATGCGACTGCTCGCGGCCGGCAGCACCCTGCGGGCGCACAAAGCGTGGTTCTTCCTGGACAACGCCGTGCTCGCACTCGGCGCGGGCATCTCCGCCGAGGACGGCCGCACCGTCGAGACGATCGTCGAGAACCGCAACCTCGGCACATCGGGCGCCCCCACCCTCCTGATCGACGGCACCGAGCAACCCTCGTCACAGGGCTGGTCGTCGACCTTCGACGGCGCCCGGTGGGCCCATGTCGCAGGCGTCGGCGGCTACGTCTTCCCCCCTTCCGCCGGTTCCGCCGGTGGCGCCGGTGGCGCCGCGCTGCACGCGCTGCGCGAGGAGCGCACCGGGACCTGGCGGGCCATCAACACCGGGGCGGACACGGGCGGCAGCCCCACGCCCGTCACCCGCCGCTACCTCACTCTCCGCCTCGACCACGGCACCTCCCCCTCGGACGCCGGCTACGCCTACGCCTTGCTCCCGCACGCCACCCCCGCGGCCACGGAGAGCTGGGCCGACGCCTCGCCCGTCCGGATCGTCGCCAACTCCCCTTCCGTACAGGCCGTCGAGGCTCGCAGGGACGGGCTGACGGCGGCGCACTTCTGGCAGGCGGGCGGCGTGGCGGGCCTCACCTGCGACGGCCCGGCATCGGTGCTCGTCCGGCGCGGGGACGCCGGCATCTCCCTGGCCGTCGCCGATCCCGGCCGTACGGCGGACCGGGTCACGCTCGAACTCCCCTTCCCCGTACGGTCGGTGGAGAGCGCGGACGCCTCGGTGGCCGTGGTGGTGGGGCGGCGCCCACGGGTCACGGTGGACGTCGGAGGGTCGCGGGGGCACAGTCATCGAGCGCTGCTGAGGTGACCCACACCGCACGGCGTCGCCCAGGGGCCTCAGGGGCGGCGATCGACCATGAGTTTGAACGGGAAGGGCGCGCTGTGATCGCATGATCCGGTGATTGCGAACGAACAGCCCGAAGACTCCACGGCCCACCTTCCGGGGGCGCGTACCTCCGACGACAACTCGGCCCGTACGGGCGGGAGTTCGGCCCGTACGGGAACCGGCCCGGCATCTGAGGCCGAGCGGGACGCCGGCGCGCCCGCGGGGCGGAAGTCCCGTGGGCGGCGCATCGTGCGCCGGACGGTGAAGACCGTGGGCGCCCTGGCCGTCGTGCTTGCGTTCCTCGCGCTCGGTGACCGCTGGGCCGTGCTGTACGCCGAGAACCTGGCCGCGCAGGAGGTCCAGAAGGCGCTGAAGCTGCGGGCCGCGCCCGAGGTGCACATCGACAGCTTCCCGTTCCTCGCGCAGGTCGTCGCGGGCGACCTCGACCGCGTCGAGGTGAACGTGCCGGACGTGCCCGCCGGGCCGGTGTCCGTCGCGCAGGTCGACGTCGGCGTCGACGACATCCGGCTCGTCGGCAGCCTGCCAAGCTCGGTCAAGGGCGCGGTGCTCGGCCGGGTACGCGGCGATGTGTTCCTCGCCTTCGACGACCTGAACCGTGAAGTCGGCGCCTCCCAGGTGAAGTTGGCACCCGGCCGGGCCGCGAACACGGTCATCGCGCGGGGCGAGATGCCGGTGGGCGACAAGCGGGTGAACATCCGGGCGCGGGCCGAGATGCACCGCGTGGGCGAGCGTGGCGTGAAGATGACCGTGGCCGGGGCGCGCCTCGAAGTGCCGGGACTGCTCACCTACACGCCCGGCAAGGGCGGCGGCCTGCAGCTCGCGGCGCCCACGGCCGGCAAGGTGGACGAGCGGGAGCTGCAGCGGGCGACGGGGCAGCGGACCCGCCCCGACCAGCTCCTGAAGGGCCGGGCCCTGGACGCGCTGGTCGAGCACCCGGCACTCCTTGAGCCCACGGGCATCGACCCGTCGCTGATCGAGGGCCTGCGCAAGGTCCAGGAGCCGAAGGTCGCCGAGGCGATGGAGTTCTCCGCCCGGCTGCCCGACGACATGCCGGTCGACCTGCGGCTGCGCGATCTCAGGGTGACGAAGGACGGCGTACTCGCGGAGCTGTCGGGCAAGGAGGTCGCGGTCGGCTAGCTCTCCAGAGGTCCGGTAGAGGTCCGGCGGAACGGTTGAGGCCCGTGGGGCGCGGTGTCAGGGCCGCGCCCCACGGGCCGTTCTGTGTCCGCCGTCAGGGGGCGGGTGTGGTGATGCGCAGGATCGCCTGGCGGGTCAGCGCACGGTGGTGGGGGTCGGGTTCCAGGGCGCGGTGCAGGGTCAACCCCTCGATGAGGGCGTCGAGTTGGCGGGCCGTGTCCGGGTCGAAGTGCCGTTCGAGGAGTTCGCGGCTGCGCCGCATCCAGGCCTGGGTGAGCTGCCGGTACTCGGGGCGGCGGGCGGCCAGGGTGTACAGCTCCTGGGTGAGGACCAGATCGCGGCGCGGCCCTTCGGACAGGGTGTGTACGAGGTCCGTCACCGCCGTACGGGCCTCGTCGGGCCCCGCCACGCCATCGAGGTGCTGCTCGAAGACGGCCACGATGTGGTCGGCGAAGCCGGTGAAGGCCTCGCGGAGCAGCTCGTCGATCCCGCCGAAGTGGTACGTCATCGAGCCGAGCGGCACCCCGGCGCGGGTGGCGATCCTGCGGTGCGAGACACCGGCGACGCCCTCGTCGGCGATGTGGTCGAGGGTGGCGGCGAGGATGCGTGCGCGCCGCTGCGGGTCGGTGTGTCCGGTGGCCATGGCGGTCCGCCCTACAGCTCGCGTACGGGTCGTGCGGGGTTGCCGACGGCGACGACGTCGGCGGGGATGTCCTTGGTGACGACCGAGCCGGCACCGATGACGCTGTTGTCGCCGATGGTCACGCCGGGGCAGACGATGACGCCGCCGCCCAGCCAGACGTTGTCCCCGAGGGTGATGGGAAGCGCGGCCTCCAGCTTGTCGCGGCGCGGGCCCGGCTCCAACGGGTGGGTGGGGGTGAGGAGTTGGACGTTCGGTCCGAGCAGGCAGTCCTCGCCGATGGTGATGCGGGCGACGTCGAGGGCGGTCAGGTGGTAGTTGACGAACGTGTGGGCGCCGATGCTGATGTTGCTGCCGTAGTCGACGTACAGCGGCGGCCGGACCTCCACTCCCTCGCCCACCTCGTCGAGCAGGTCGTCGAGGACCGGCCTGGCCTTGTCCGGGTCGTCGAGGAACTCGGTCCCGTAGCGCGCCGCGAGCCGCATGGCGTGCTGCTGTCGGCGGGCGATCTCGGGGTCGTCCGCGATGTAGAGGTCGCCCGCGAGCATCCGCTCCAGCTGGGTGCGGGGGTCGTCGGCACAGTGATCCGTCGGCATGCGTACGACCGTACACCCTGGAGCGTACGACCGTACACTCACCGTTTCCGCGGCTGCGGCGATCCCGGCTCCGGCTCCGGTGGCGGTTCCGGTTCCGGTTCCGGTTCCACCAGGACGCAGCGGGTGCCCGAGTAGATCGTCGGCATGCAGCGGTTGCAGTGGATGCACAGGGACTCGGTCGTCCGGTCCTTCGCGATGCGCCGGATCAGGTCGGGTTCGCGCAGCAGCGCCCGGCCCATCGCCACGAACTCGAAGCCCTCGGCCATCGCCCGGTCCATGGCGTCCCGGCCGGTGATGCCGCCGAGCAGGATCAGCGGCAGGTCGAGTTCGGCACGGAACTGGCGGGCCGAGTCGAGCAGGAACGCCTCCTGGTACGGGTAGGTGCGCAGGAACCGTCCGCCGAGCAACCGCACGGCCGCGCGCACCGGTTGGGGGAACACGGCGGCGAAGTCGGACACGGGCGCGTCCCCGCGGAACAGGTACATCGGGTTGAGCAGCGAGCTGCCCGCGGTCAGCTCAAGGGCGTCGAGCGAGCCGTCCTCCTGGAGCCACCGGGCGACCTGGATGCTCTCGTCCAGCCAGATCCCGCCGGGTACGCCGTCCTCCATGCTGAGCTTCGCGAGGACCGCGATCCGGTCCCCCACCTCGGCCCGCACCGCACGCGCCACACCACGGGCGACCTCGGCACGTGCGGCGAGCGAGCCGCCGTACCGGTCCGTGCGCTTGTTGAGTCTGGGGCTCAGGAAGGCGCTGGCGAAGTAGTTGTGCCCGAGGTGGATCTCCACGGCGTCGAAGCCCGACTCGACGGCGATCCGCGCCGCGTCGGCGTGCGCGCGGGTGATCCGCGCGATGTCGGCCTCGGTCGCGGCCCGTGTGGTCCGCATGCTGAGCGGGTTGAGCATCCGTGCCGGTCCCAGCGCGGGCCGCCGGTTGGAGCGGGCGTCGGCGACCGGCCCGGCGTGCCCGATCTGGGCCGAGACCGCGGCCCCCTCGGCGTGCACGGCGTCGGTCAGGCACCGAAGGCCGGGTACCGCCTCGGGCCGCATCCAGATCTGCCGCCGCTCGGTGCGCCCTTCGGGGGCGACCGCCAGATACGCGACGGTGGTCATCCCGACACCGCCCGCGGCGGGTCGCCGGTGGTACTCGACGAGCCGGTCCGTGACCAGCGCGTCGGGGGTGGCGCCCTCGAAGGTCGCGGCCTTGATGATCCGGTTGCGCAGGGCGAGAGGGCCGAGGCGGGCG
>NZ_JAAAHS010000159.1 GCF_009908195.1 Streptomyces boluensis
GGGGTGGTGGTCCCGTCCGGGGTCGTCGGGGCGGCCTTGGGGCTGTTGGCGTCGTCGGTGTTGCTGTTGTCGCTGGGGTTGCCGGGGTCGCCGGCCGGCTTGTCGCCCGCGGGGTCGTTGCTCGTGGACTCCGGGGTCGTGCTCGGGGTGGAGTCCGCAGTGCTGTTCGGTGCGGTGTCTGGTGCGGTGTCCGGTGCGGTGTTCGACGGGGTGTCCGGTGTGGTTTCCGGGCTGGACTGCGGGCTCTGGTCGGGTTGTTGAGCCGCAGGGTCGGAGTCCGGTGTCGACTCCGGGTTCGTGCTCTGCGAGTCCTGCGGGTTCTGCGCGTTCTGAGAGTTCTGTGCGTTCTGGGTGTCGTTGGTGGCCTGGTCGCCGTTCGACTGCTGGTTGTTGGACTGGTTGTTCGACTGGTTGTTGCTGTCCGGTTTGGGTACCGGGTGCAGCGGATCGCCGTTCGGGTCCAGCGGCATGTGCCAGGCGTGTGACGCGTTCTCGATGTGGATCGGGTCGTGGCTGACCTGGCCGGTCTGGGTGTCGATCCAGACGATCTTCCCCTCGTGGTTCACGGCGTTGAACGCGTGGCCGCCCCCGCCGTTCCAGTTGACCTGGACGATCGCGGCGGAGCCGGGGCCCGCCTGGAGGAGTTCGTACTCGATCCGCCGGGGCGTGTCCGGGTCGTTGCCCGGACCCGCGTACGTGTGCTCAGCGCCGGACCAGCGGCGCTGGTTGTCGTTGGCGTTGTCCTCCGGGCTGAGGAGGTCGATCCCGCCGTTCGGGGCCGGGTCGAGCGTGCGGGGCGCGGAGACCGTGGGGTTGCCGTACCAGGTCTCGAGGAGCGAGCGGGAGCAGTCGGCGCAGTTGTTGCCGCGACCGGGGACTTCGTTGCCGCCGTCGTTGACGAGCTGGGCCCAGCCACCCTTGTCGAACGGGTCCGGGTAGCGCTGCGGCGTACCGTCCTCGTTCCGCGGGATGACGTCCTCAAGGGCCTGCTGATCGGCCGGGTCGACGCCGCGGAGGCCGCCCGGCTCGTGGTCGAGGTCGTCGCGGATGGCCTGGAGGCTGTCGTCCGGGGTGTCCTTCTTGGCCTCGTCCTTGTCCGGGTCCTTGTCCGGATCCTTGTCCTGACTGTCGTCCTGGTTCTCGTTCTTGTTCTCGTCCTGGTTCTTGTTCTCATTCTTGTCCGTGCTGTCGTCGTCGCCGGGTTCGTTCGGCTTGGCGGTGTCCGGCTTGGCGTTGTCCGGCTTGGCGTTGTCGTTCTTCGGCCCGGCCGGGTTGTTCGGATTGCCGTTGTCCGACGGGGTGGTCTGCGGGGTCCGGGGTGCGGCCGGGTTGTTCGGCGTCGCGGAGGGGGTTGTGGTCGGCGACTGCTGCGACGGCTGTTGTGACGGCTGTTTGTTGGGCGTGGGCGTCGACGTCGGTTGGTTCGCGTTGGGCTGTTGCTGCCCTGGCCGGTCGTTGGTGCTCGGCGTGGGCGTGGGCGTGGGTGTTGGCGTCGTGTTCGTCGGCGTGGCGGCGTTGGACGGGTTCGAGTTCGACGGGGTCGTCGACGACGGCGTGCCCGGCGTGGTGGCGCTCGGGGTGCTGCTCGGGGTCGACGTGGGGGTCGATGTCGAGTTCGTGTGCGTTCCCGGCGTCCGACTGTCCGTAGAGCTGGGGGAGTTGGAGCTGGGTGTACTGGACGCCGGAGTGCTGTTGCTCGGAGTGCTCGTACTCGGCGTGCTGCTCGGAGTGCTCGTACTCGGGGTGCTGCTCGGAGTGCTCGTGCCCGGAGTGCTCGTACTCGGCGAGCTCTGCTGAGGCACGGACGGGTTGGACGGGTTGGACGGCGTGCCCGGCGTGGATGTCGACGGGCGGCCGCTCGGCGTACCGGAGGAGTTGCCGCTGTCACTCGGCGTCGTGCTGCGCGGCGTGGACGCGGGCCCCGAGGAGGTGGGGCTCGGTGAGGAGGGCGGGCCGCTCGCGGACGGGGTGGACGTACCCGGTGTCGTCGACGGGGCGCTGCGCGGCGGTGCGGAGGACGAGTTGGTCGGGCTCGTGGGCGTACCCGATCCGCCCGAGGACGGCGTACCGCCCGAGTTCGTACCCGGACGCGCGCCCGCGTCGCCGCCCGTCGACGAGGGTGCCGGAGAGCTCGGCATGCCGCCACCGCCGCCGCTGTCACCGCGCGGTGTGGACGTCGAGGGTTCCGAAGTCGTGGGTGCGGGCGCGGAGTTGGTCTGTGTGGGGGAGGAGGCGGCGAGGCTGTCGACCTGCGTGCCGATGTTGCCGCCGTCACCCGTGGAGGGGGAGCTGTTGGACGGCGCGGGGCTCGGCGACGCGGACTGCGGGCTTGGCGAGGTGACGCCGCCCGGGTTGGAGTTGCCGCCGCTCGGCGTGGAACCGCCGGGGCTGCCGCCGCTGTCCGAGGCGCTCGGCGAAGGGCTGGAGGACGGGCTCGGTGAGGAGTTGCTCGGCCCTGGATCGTCGAAGTCGCTCAGGCCGGGGCTGTCGCTGCGGGTGGGGGCGGTGTACTGGCTCGGCCCGGAGTCGGGGCTGTTGTTGCTGCCGCCGGAGTCCGAGCTGGGGCCGGGGCCGGTGTTCGGGCCGGAGGGCGAGTCGCCGCCGCTGTCCGAGGAGACGGTGCTGCCGACGTTCGGCCCGGAGTTGCTGGACGAGGAGTTCGAGTTCGAGTTCGACGACGAGTCGGAGGAGTTCGAGTTCGAGCTGGAATCGGAACTGGAGTTGGAGTTGGAGCTGGAGTTGGAATTCGAATCGGAGGACGAGTTCGAGTTGGACCCCGAGTCGTTACCCGTACTCGAATTGCTACCCGGACCCGAATCGCTCCCCGAAGGCGAGGAGTTGTTGCCCAGCGGCCCGTTGTTGGCGTAATTCTCCGCACCGCTGCGGGCGGCTCCGCCGGCCTTGCTGCCGACGCTGTCGCGGACGCTCTCGAGGAACGTCTGCGGAGTTTGCTTGATCGCTTCCCAGCCGCCCTTGGCGCCGGCCTTGACGGTTTCCGAGATGTCGATGCCGGACTGGGCGCCGAAGCCGACGTTGACGGACTGCCGTGTCAGGTCGGTGATCATGGCTTCGAGTGCCGAGACCGCCGGTTCCTTCATGCACTCGATGATCGCCTCGACCAGCGCGTCTTTGAGTGCGTCAAGAATTTGCCGCACGGCGACGCGGGTGATGGCGGTGGTCGCGAGGGACGCGGCGTTGGAGAGGCCGAAGGTGACGACGGAGGCGGCCGCCGCGGCGATGATCTGTACGGCGAGGGCGATGAGTTGGACGATGACGGCGACCTTGCAGCTGACGACCAGAATGGCCGCGCCGCGCAGCGCCGCGCCGATGATCGTGGCTGCCTGCGAGGCATTCTGGAGATATCCGTCGCCGCCGCTGTCGAACTTGTCGTACGTCTTCTTGAATTTGTCGATGGCGTCGCCCGCGTTGTTCGCCATGACGGTGGAGGCGCTGCTGTTGGCGTTGGCGTGGAGTTCGGCCACGTCGGACGCGAACTTCTCCCAGACTTCCGCGCTCTGGACGAGTTTGTCCTCGTCAGCGGTAGGCCAGGTGAAGCCGAGCATCTCGAGCACCCACTCGAGCTCGTCCGGCAACATCATCGACACTGCAGCACACCCCCGTATCCCGGCAACTGTCCACCGCGGGCCCCCGTCGCACCAAGGGCAGAACGAAGCCAACGGCAGTCAGACTTTACCGAGCCCGCCGGGCTATGGGGGTGCGTAAGTGTCACAGGAAGGCTTCAACAGGGCGGGGCGTGAGGGGAGTTCGCGCAGTGTTCAGTTGCTGTGCAATGCGTACGGCCATGCCTTGGCGTGTGAACCCTGGGCGTCGACGGACCACACCGCGTGGTCGAGTTCTCGCACATCCGGTGCCCGTCGGTGTCAGTCGGTGTCAGCCGGTACCCGTCGGTGTCAGTCGGTCTCTGTGAAGCCGGTGGTCCAGGCGCCCGACGCGGCCCCTGCGGCATCGATCTCGGACAGGGTGCCCGACAGGCTGTCCCTGATCTCCTCGCGTTCGCGCCGGTAGCCGGCCGAGGCCAGCATGCAGCGGGTCACCAGGTACTGCTGGAGCAGCTTGACGAAGGCGGTCAGGCTGCCGGCGATCAACAGCCCGGCACCGCCTTGGACTTCGTCCCCGTCCTGGTCTTCGGCGCCCGAGTCCTCCCCCTCGTCGAAGAAGAAGTCGTCGAACTCGTCGTCGCTGACCCAGTCGTTCGCGCCCAGGAGATGGACCGTTCCGGTCGAACCGTTCAGGACCACATCGCTGGTCACCCACTGGCCGAGCCGGTAGTACGCGGAGGTGGACGAGCCGTAGTCCCCATCCCCTTCGCCGGAGTCCAAGTCGTCGGAGTCCGCTTCGGCCAGACCCTGTTCGTCCAGCGCGAGCAACCGCATCTCGACCGCCTCGACAGCCGGCAGCCCCGCCTCGGTGAGTACCCGCAGGGACTCGGTGTCGGTCAGGCCTCGCGGGACGCGGTCCTTCGGCAGGAGACGTACGACACCGGGTTCGAAGAGGCCCGCGGCGTACAGCCCGTCGCCCTGCGGGGCCCTGTCGTAGGGGACGGGGGACCACACCGGATCGTCGAACATCGGCTCACCGTGCACCTCGGTGAGCCCGGCCCCGTCGGCAGCGGGATGAACGTCCACGGCGAAGATCCCCCCGAGCCCGGCCACCACCACTACATCGCCCACCACGACATGGCCCACCGCGGCATCGCCGACCGCGACCTCGCCCACCGCGACCTGCCCCGCGACGAAGGACGGCTCCAAGGCGTCGAACACCGTCAGGTCGACCCAAGCGGGAGTGACATCGCGGTCGCCGTCCGGGAGCCACAGGTCCTCGCGCTGCCCCGGATCGGGTACCGCATCGGGCCACGGCCCGGCCACCTGTTCGCCGGTCCGCACGTCCCAGGCCTGGTAGCGGTCGTTCCACTCGCCCTCGGCGATCACCGTGGGCCGGCCGGGACGGTACTCCTCGGGGGCGAGGTACGGCTTCGCCAGCGGGCCGGGCCGTACGAACTCCGCGCCCACCGCACCCGGAGGCCGCCAGTGCGCCCAGCGCACGCGCCACGGAAGCTGTCGGTCCGACGCCGCGACCGCAGCCGCGATCTCGGCGGCCGTCTCATGGTCGCCGCGTACGGTGCTCATCAGGTGCAGCCAGGAAGCCCACTCGTCCTGCGGCAGCGAATCGACGCCGGACGCCCACAAGTTGACCGCGTCACCGGTCGGTGAATCGCCGTTGACGACGTAGGAGCGGTCGGCGCGCGCCGCGTCGATCAGCGCCACCTGATCGATGTGCGCCACCAGCCGGCCGGAGCGCTGCACGGCGTCGAACTCGCCCGCCTGCACCGCGTGCATGGCCAGGCCCTGAGACAGGTACCGCCTTGTCGGCACGGGCCCGTCCGCCGCCCGGCCACGGAGCCACTCGACCACATCGCGATGCACCGCGCGTACGAGTTCGGGCTCCACGCTCCGGCGGAGCGCATCTGCGACGTGCTCCGCACGGAACAGGGCGCGGCCCTCGTCGTCCACATCGAGGAGCCCGTCCGCCCGCGATGCCGCGGCGACATCCACCTGACGCCCCGACCGCACCTCCCAGGCCCGGCCCAACTCCGCCCAGACGTCCATGGGTACGCGGCGTGGCTCGGCCAGCGCCAACGCACGCAGGGCCTCGACCGCCGCCCCGTCGGGCAGCTCACGCTCAAGGGACTCATCCGCCGGGAGCGGCGGCAGAGCCACGACCAAGTGGTCGTGCCTGCGCCGGACATCAGGAAGGTCCCGCTCGACGAGAACCTTCACCCCGGCCACCGCCAGCTCACCGCTGAACCGGTGCACCATCCGGTCAGGCTCGGCGGAGCGCCGCGTACGCCCGGCGCGCTGCGCGTTGGCGAGCACGATCAGCTTGCCCCGGAGCGGGGACTCCTCGAGCGCGTATCCCCAATCGGCCCGTCGCTCCGGTGGGTTGTCCAGACCCGCCGCCGCCAGGACCCGATGAATGACGTCCTCGGACGTCAGCCCGGTGGCATCGATGAACACCGAGTCCGGGGCGGCTTCGTGCACCTGCCGCAGGACCCTCGTACGCCCCGAACCCGCAGGACCGGTCAGCTCCGCGACCCTGGGCCGCTCGGCGCTCAGCCACTCCCGCAACGTGACCAGGGCCTGCTCGGGCGGCACGGGTGAGGGGGCGGGTGTCCGACTGCTGTTCATGGCCGAGCGGGCTGACTCTCCTGACTCTGCTGACGCGGCTGACTCGGATGGGCCTTCAGAACAACCCGTGCCACATCTGCTCGACGATCAGCGACCACCACGTGTCGGGGTTGGCCTGCGCCGTGGCGTCGAGCGCGGCGAGCTGCTCCTGAAGTTCCGCCACCGCCGCGCCCGCCTCGTACGGGTTCATGCGGACCATCCGCTGCCGGGTCTCGGCGAGGAGGGCCAGGGAACGGGTGTACGCGGACAGGGAGATGTTGACGTAGCGGGCGTCGGCGGTGACCGGGTCGATGGCCCAGATCGCCCCGAGGCCGTTGGGCTCGGTCGAGC
The DNA here is from genome assembly GCF_009908195.1 of Streptomyces boluensis. Classification (GTDB taxonomy): domain Bacteria; phylum Actinomycetota; class Actinomycetes; order Streptomycetales; family Streptomycetaceae; genus Streptomyces; species Streptomyces boluensis. Next base: position 6,537 of record NZ_JAAAHS010000159.1, read on the forward strand.
CGGGCAGAACCTGGACGGCGATGACGGCGACGCCGTCGAAGCCGATCCGGACGAGGTGGCCGAGTACGGCCAGCTTCTCCTCGCCAGCGGGGCTGCGACGCTCCCGGAGATTCGTCGGTACGTCGGCGAACAGGCCGCCCGCGGACGGTGCTTCGGGGTTGTCCGCGATGAAGAACAGGGGCAGGTCGGCGGGGAGGCCGGCCTCGGAGAGCGTGGCCTTCGTGGTGTCCGGGAGACGGCTCCCGGCGACGGCCTCGAGGGCGTAGCGGCGTACGCCGTCGTGGCCGAAGACGGAGATGAGGTGCTCGCCGAGGGCCTCGTCGGAGAGCGGCACGGCCGGCGCCACCTGGGTCGGGACGGGGACCCGGTGCGGGCGGGGCGGGGGCTGCTGGCCGGCCATACGGTGGGTCTGCTCGACCTGGTCGACGAGGGCGGCGATGCCTTCGGCACGGGCCTCGGCGCGGGCGCCGTACGGCTGCGAGCTGGAGAGCTCCGCGTTGCGGAAGGTGTTGAGGAGTTCCGCCGTGTAGCCGCCCGGAAGGAGACTCGGGTGGAGGTCGGTGTGCGCTGCGACGACGTTCTCCGGCGCGATGCCCAGACGGCGCAGCTCCGACCACGCCTGGTACTCGGCGGGCGGCAGCCCGGGAGCAGAGGTGCGGAAGAGGGTGATCTCGTCGTCCGCGGCAGCGTCGGTGTAGGTGACCACGCAGGTGTTGCCCGGTCCTGTGGCGGGACGGCCGCTGCCGGTGGCTCCGTCGCCGCCGTGCTTCTGCCGGTACATGCGCACGACCTCGTCCACCGGGACGGACGGCCAGATCGTCAGTTCGCCCGTACGACGGTCGATCACGCCGCATGCGTCACCGAGCTCGGACGGCGGCCGGCGCTCTCCCGTCTCCGGGTCGCGCTCCAGAGCCGCGGGTGCGGCCCACACCACCCAGCCGAGGTCGAACTCCTGCATCCGGACCTCGCGGCGCGGAGCCTGGTTACCTGCAGGGTTGAGCCAACTGTCGGCGAGGGCGAGCGCCTGCTCCTGGCTGGTCACGGGGAACTCCTTCGAGCTACAGGTCGGTCGTCGCGGTCGACAGTTGCGCAGAACGGGGCTACGAGGCTATCGGTGCCGCGTCCGTGGTGATGTGCAGGGCCTTGACCCCGCTCTGTGTGGCGACGATCAGAACGCCACTGGGGGACAGGTCGGCTCCGGTGAGGGGTTCGACCGAGAGGAACGCGGCCACGGGTTCCCCGGCGGCGCGGTCCCAGACCCTGACGTAGTCCGCACCCTGGCTGAGCCCGAAGGGTCCGGCTGCCCGGTCGTCCTCGGAGGGGCGGGCCAGGAGTGCGGGGTCGGCGGGTGGATAGAGGTAGGACTGCATGAGGTCGTGTACGAGCAGGCCCCCGCGGGCAGCGACGGTCTCGTCGTCGGCCGGTCCTGCCTGCCAGGCCCCGGGAGTGCCGACCGGGACAACGGCGACAGCGACCGGGCGGACCGCGCCGTCGGCCGTGGGGAGCTGGGCGATGGTGACCTCGTCGACCCCGGACACCGGAAGGGTCCACAGGGTCCGCCAGGGCAGTTCGAGTCCGAGACGGCGGACGGCCTCGGCGAAATCCGCCAGACCGTCTTCGACGAACGCCGTCTCCAGGAGTGCGGCGCGCCCCAGCGCAGGCAGTTCATTGCGGGTCAGCAGAGGGACGGTCCGTAGATACGTGAGGGCGGGGGCGCCCAGTGACTCCAGCGGCACGGCTTCCACCGCGGCGCGCAACGCGACTGGATCGGCGTGCACGAACAGGCTCGGGTCCGTGAGGAGTTGGGGCAGCAGACCGGCGGCCAGAGCATGTCCCGCGATGTGGTCGCGTATGTAGGGCTCGGCCTTGCTCCAGTCCTGTTGCGGCACGGCTTCGAGGAGAGCCATCGCGATACGGGACTGGGCCGTGTGCAACTGGGGCAGTGCCGCGCGGATCTCCTCCCCTATCGCGGGGTGGGCGAGGCGCAACGACATGCGCCGGCCGGTGGCGTCCTCAGGATCCTTGACGGGCCTGATGAACGGCCCGGCCAGGAGCATGCCGGACGCGACGGTGTCAGCCATGTCCTGTCCGGCGACGGCGCCGGCGAGCCGGACCCACAGATCGACGGGAATGCCGTCGCTCTCGGCAAGGGCGAGCGGAGCGAGCAGGTGCCGCAGTGTCTGCGCGTCGGCGCCCATGCGCCGGGCATGCCAGTCGAGAACCGAGCTGACGGATGTCGGCAGCTGTTCCTCGTCGGCCGGGTCGAAACCCTCGGGTGCGGTGAGGGCGCACTGGACGGCGAGCTGCACCACCAGGGGACTGGTGCCCGCCCGCTGCGCGATCGCCGTGCCCAGTGAGCTCCGCACGTCGGTATCCACAGTGAACGGCAGTTCGGGGGCGCCGAATTGAGGGTCGAGAGCCGCTGTTGCCTGCCGCACGAGCCCGTCCGGGTCGGCCCACTGGGGAGTGTCGAGGTCGATGACCTGCACCGTCTCAGGCGGCAGTTGATCGGCCAGCTCTGCCGCGAGTGGCCGGGGCAGCTCGACCACGAGACGCACGGTCTCCAGGGCTGCCAGCGGCTTGAGCACCTGGTGGACGAGCGCGGCCGGTTCGTCCGCGGCGCGCACCGGCCCGGCCTGATCCACGTCGAGGACGACGAGCGGAACGGGCTCACCCAGCGCGGCCAACGCGGGGTAGACGTCCTCGACGCGGTCCACGTCCAGGTCGTAGTGGTCCGCGAGGGCCCACAGAAACTGCGCGGCGGTCAGCCCACGTGCATTGGTCGCCGCGGGTGCGGGCAGCTCGGGTGGAACGGTGGCCGGGTCGAGCTGGTCGAGGAACAACTGCTTGCGGAACTCGGGGTCGCAGAGCATCAGGAAGCCGGTGAGCAGTCGGGAGCGGCCGCTGCCGGAGTCCCCCGTCACTGCCAGCACCCGAGGCGAACCGGGCCACTCCATGCGCCAAGCGGCAAGCGCACGCAAGGCGTTGGTGCGCCCGCCTATGTGCGGGTGCGGAGGGTAGCCGTTGTCGGTGTCGGTCATGGGTGTCCGTCCTCAACTCGTGGGTCGGTCAGATGGGCAGGGCGCCCGGGAAGCGGGAGTTGGGACAGTCGGCGTGCGTGGTCGCCAGCCAGCCGTGACCGTGGGTGTGGTCCGCGAGCATGGGGCCGGGTTCGGCGGAGAGGCTGTCGGCGGCGGTCAGCGTCTCGGGAACGCCCTCGGCGTAGAGCGCTGCTTCTTCCTCGTCGTCCATGGAGTCCTCCCGACGCTCGATCTCGAAGGGCAGCGGCTCTCCACTGAACTGCGGATGCGCGTAGGTGCTGTAGCCGCGCACGGAGCGGCCGTCGCGTGCCACGTACCAGCTTTCCGATCCGTTGTACGGATCAATGACGTAGAAGTGTGCTTCGCCGCACCGCTCGCTGATTTTGCCGGCCAGGATGAACCCGTCGAGTTCATCCAGGAATGAATTCCCCCACAGCAGCCGCCAGCGCGCCCCCGTGAGCCAGTTCTCGAATTCCGGGGTGATGAAAACGCGGTACGCCGTCCGCTTCTCACCCTTGGCGCTCTGAAAGGAGATGGAACCAGTGGCCTTGGTGGCTGCCGCCACCCCCATGACGGTGGTGACGGCTTTGAGGTCATGGAGTTCCAGGACCGATAGCGCGTCGTCGAACCGTTCCGCCGGCAGCGCCAGCCAGCGGCCCGCTTCCGAAGGGACCTTCACCGGGAGTTCGGAAAGCAGTTTGATCCGTACGAGACGGTCCACGGCATCCTTGTCCCGTTCGCCGAGGGACTCTGCTCCAGCCAGATCGACCAGCATCGTGAGGGCTTTGGCGCGCAGATGTCCGGGGCCTTGGGCTCGGATCTCGCGAAGCCGGGGCAGCGCGTCACCTCCCAGGCGCTGGAACACGGATTCGGCCCGCAATCGCCGTGCCGTCGGCTGCCCGTCGTAGACGTAGGGCAGCAGTCGGTCGATGCACGGTGGCCCGAGCGTGACCAAGGAGTCTTCCGCGGCTTTCCGTACGTCACGGTCCTGGTTCGAGAGGTCCTCAACGAGGGCGTCGATGGTATCTGGCATGGGGTACAGCCTAGGTGTGTATTGCGGGTGACTGATCCGGACTAGTGCTCGCCTGCGCCGGTCTCGCGACCGACGCGATCTCAGGCGGTCAGTTGAGGACGCAGTTTGTTCCAGGTCTCCTGCAAGGCATCGATGTGCTGGTCGAACTCCTTGGTGATGGCTTGTTCCTTGGGAGTTCGAGTCTCTTTGCGCTGCGTGTCGAGTTCGTTCCGGATGGACTTGAGAAGCTCCGCGCCGGACTTGCCGTCGATCCTTTTGGCGGTCCTCTCAAGTCGCTGCGGGTCGTCCTTGTAATGCTCTTGCAGCCGCTCTGCCATCTTCTCTTTGATTTTGTCGTCAGGCAGGCCCTTGAGCTCTTTCAGGAATTCCTTCTTGTCGTCGATCAGCTGATCACGCTGGTCGACGCCCTTCGGGTCGTCCCGGTACGTGGTGCTGTAGTGGATGGGCACGTCTTTGAATCGCTCATCCAGCAGAACATCGGAACACTTCATGTGTCCTTGGCCCGTGCCGCACGGTTCACGCTCGGTATAGAGACCGAGGGGAGTGTATTTGTCCCCGTCGGGGTCGACACGCTTCAGCCATTCCAAGAGGTGTCGTTCCGAGTGGCGTGGCTGAACACCACGCAATTCCTTGTTGGCGGGCACGGATGATTCGACCACGTAGGTCACTTCCCCCTTCGGCGGGGGGCCTTGTATCTCGAGGACCGCGAAGTTCTTGCCACTGAAGTCCGGCCCGTGTCGCTTGATCTTGGCCGCGTCGTCAGCTTCGAGGTTCTTGTACGCCGCGACCTTGAACAGCTGGTTGATCGCCATCCGGTGCAGTCGTACGCCGAGCGACTGCTTCGACAGCTTGGCACCACGGTCCGGGGTGTCCGCGCCCGGGGCGCCTTCGTTGGCCGCTCGGTAGGGACGGTCGATCCGCTCAGGGTTGACGCCCACGCTGTGCTGCTGGTGGAAGGAGAGGCTGAGCCTGGCGAGCGAGGTCACGACCGCCTGCTGTTCCCCTCGGGAGAGCTGGCCGAATCCGGGTAGAGCCGTGCTCAGTTCGTTCCGGGTGAAGGTGCGTGGCCCGTCACCGCTTCCGGGCGCGGTCTGCTGCAGGGCTCGATTGAGATCGCCCGAGCCCGCCCACCTGTCGAGCTCGGAATGGACCCGGTCGAGCTCGACGCGATGCACATCTCGCTGGTCACGCAGCGCCTTCTGCAGGTCGTCGGCCTCGATCCCGTATTCCTTGGAATCGCTGTCCTCCGCCTGTTCATGGGTGCGTGAGAGACCGTTGTCGGGACCGCCTTCGGTGACCCGGCGACTCTCGTCCGAAGTGGTGCTGTCGCCGCGATCGTGGGGTTCGGAGTACTCCGGCTTGTCGGAGTCCTTGTTGTTCTCCGGGTCCGGGTCCTTGCCCTTGTTGTCCTTGCCCTTGTCCTTGGAGTTCGAGTCGTCCGGCTTGGCCCCGGCGGGCTCCGCGTTTGGCCTGCGCTGGGTGTCCGCGGGGCGCTCGGGACTGCTCCGGTCGGACCGTGCGGGCGAGTTGGCCTCGGGGCGTTGCCCCGAGTCGTTGCGGGACCGGTTGTCGTTGCCGGGTGTCACCGGACGCCGGTCCGCCCCCAGCGGAATCGCGAAGACCCCGTTCTTCCCGCTGTGCAGCGGGTTCGGGCTGCGCTGGCCCGACTGGGCGTCGATGTACGTGATCTTGCCGTTGTGGTTGACGGCGTTCCACGCGTGGGCGCGGCCGTTGGCGTCCTGGGTGATGATCACGGCCTGCGAGCCGTGGCCGCCCTTGCGGAGGGTGTTCTCCAGGCGGTTGTACGCGTCCCGGCCGTTGCCCATGTCGTTGAAGCGGGCGCCGAGTGTGTTCTCGATGCGGTCGCGGCCGCCGCGCTCGCCCCGGTCGGACGGGTTGCCGTCCGCGTCCAGGTCGGGCGTGCGGGCACCGGCCGCCGTAGGAGTGCCGGCGAAGGTGTCGACCGTGGACAGGGCGGTGTCGACACAGTTGTTGCTGCGGCCGGGGGTGTCGGTGCCGTTGCCGTTGATGCGCTCGACCCAGTTGCCGTCGTCCGGGTTCGGCGGGCGCGTCGGGTCGCCGTTCTCGTCCCGGGGAACGGAGTTCTCGAGCGCGTTCTGCTCCCTGCGGGAGGGGTCGTTGACGCCGCCGGGCGGAGTGTTGTCGCGGGTCGAAGAGGCGGGCGTCGGCTCGGACTTGGAGTCGTCGTCCTTGTTGTTGCCGTTGTCGTTGTGCGCGCCGGGCGACTGGTTGGACTGATTCGACTGGTTGGACAGGTCCGGCGTCTGCGGCGTGGCCGTCGTCGTCACCGTGTGCACCGGGACCACGACCGGCCCCGGCGTCGCCTGCTGCGGCGGGTTGTTCGCCGGGGCCTGCGGGGGAGTGTTCGGCGTCGCCGGGTTGCTCGGGGCGTTCGGCGTACCCGGGTTGCCCGGCGAGTGCTGCGGCGGGTTGCCACCCGGCGAGTTGCCTCCAGGCGAGTTGCCACCCGGCGAGTTGCCGCCCGGTGTGTGCACCGGGGTGGCCGCACCGCCCGGCGTGTTCTGCTGCGGTACGGACGGCCGCCCGCCCGGCGTGCCCGAGGAGCCGTCGCCCGGGGTCGGGCGCGGAGTCGTGCCAGGGCCGGGGTTCGAAGGGTTCGGCGAGGAGGGCGTGCCGCCCGGCGTCTGGGTGCCCGGGTTCGCCGACGGGTTGTTTCGCGGGGGCGCCGAGTTCGAGGGGTTCGGGCTCGTCGCCGTATTGCCGCCGGACTGCGAGGAGCCGCCCTGGCTCGGCGAGTTGCGCGAACCCGAGTCGCCCGTCGACGGCGAGTTCGGCGAGGTGGGCATCGCGTTGTTGCTGTCACCGCGCGACGGCGAGGAGTCCGAAGTCGTGGGCGGCGGCGCCGAGTTGGTGACCGTCGGCGCGGACGAGGCGAGGCTGTTGACCTGCGTGCCGATGTTGGGGCCGTCCTTCGAGGACGGCGAGCTGTCGGACGCCGAAGGCGTGGGCCCCGACTGTGCGTTGGGCGAGGTGATGCCGCCCGGGTTGGAGTTGCTAGGGCCGCCGTTACCGCCGCTGTCCGAGTTCGAATTCTGGCCCGACGACGGGGAGTTGTCGGAGCCGTCGTTGAAGTCGCCGAGCGAGGGCCCGTCGGAGTTCGACGGCGAGTCCGAGCCCGGACCGTCCCCGAGGTCGGGGCCGTCGCCGCCGGTGTCCGCCGAGACCGTACTGCTGACGCTCGGGCCGTCCGACGAGGAGTCGGAGTCGCTCGCCGTGTCCGATGCGGGGTCCGTGGCGTCCGAGGCCGACTCCGGTCCCGTACCCGCTTCGGCGCTCATGGACGACGGGTTGCTGCCCAGCGGACCGCTGTCGGCGAAGTTCTCCGCGCCTCGGCGGGCGGCTCCGCCGGCCTTGCTGCCGACGCTGTCGCGGACGCTCTCGAGGAACGTCTGGGGGGTCTGCTTGATCGCTTCCCAGCCGCCTTCGGCGCCGGCCTTGACGGTCTCGGAGATGTCGATGCCGGACTGGGCGCCGAAGCCGACGTTGACGGACTGCCGCGTCAGGTCGGTGATCATGGCTTCGAGCGCGGAGACTGCCGGTTCCTTCATGCACTCGATGGCGGCTTCGATCAGCGCGTCCTTGAGTGTGTCGAGAATCTGCCGGACGGTGACGCGGGTGATGGCGGTGGTGGCGAGGGATGCGGCGTTGGAGAGGCCGAAGGTGACGACGGAGGCGGCCGCCGCGGCGATGATCTGTACGGCGAGGGCGATGAGTTGGACGATGACCGCGACCTTGCAGCTGACGACGAGGATCGCCGCGCCGCGCAGTGCCATGCCGATGACGGTGGCCGCCTGAGAGGCGTTCTGGAGGTACCCGTCGCCGCCGTTGTCGAACTTGTCGTACGTCTTCTTGAACTTGTCGACAGCGTCACCGGCGTTGTTCGCCAGGACAGTGGAGGCGCTGCTGTTGGCGTTGGCGTGCAGCTCGGCCACATCGGACGCGAACTTCTCCCAGACTTCCGCGCTCTGGACGAGTTTGTCCTCGTCAGCGGTAGGCCAGGTGAAGCCGAGCATCTCGAGCACCCACTCGAGCTCGTCCGGCAACATCATCGACACAGCAGCACACCCCCGATTCGCGACCACCGCCCGTGGACCCGGCACTTGGACACACCAAGGGGTCACACGCCGTACAGCGGTAGCCAAAGCCTAACCATCACCTGTGACACCGCCAGCGGCCGAATGTCACAGGACAGCTCCAACAAGCCCACGCGGCACAACCGGTCCGAACGCGCGGTGGCGCGACCGGCGGTGGAGCGTCGACGGCACCGGGCCCGGCCCGCCGGTGTCAGTGCCACCGGCGCCGGGAGACCGGCCTCAGACCGACTGCATGCCCCGGGCGCCCGCGCCGCCCGAGGCGTCGTGCTCCGAGGTGAGCTGTGCGTACTTCTCCTCCTGGGCGAGCTCGCCCTGCTCGTGCCGCATGCCCATCTCCGTGAACTTCACGCCGATACCGGCGATGCGCTCGGCGAGGCTGTTCATCGACTCGAACATGCCGTCCCGCAGGCCCTCGTAGACCACGCCGAACTTCTCGCCGAGGTCGTCATCGCCCCACGGGGGAGTGTCGCCCTTCTCCAGAGCGGTGAGGCCTTCCTGGAGCGCCTTGGCGGCCTTGCCCCAGTCCTGTCCGACCTCGAACATGTTGAAGCCCTCGTCCTTAAGGACCTTGGCATCAGCGCGGAAACCCGTCACAACTGCTCCCCCATGACTCGCGTACATGACCTCGCGTAAGACTGTCGCCGCTTCAGACTAACTCCCGTGAACGGCCCACCACACCGGTCGATTAGGGTCAACCGTCAGTTGACACCGAAGCGTCACAACAGCCCACAACGGCCCTTACGACCGAGGCGTGGAGCGACGCGGTTCCCGACGTCACACGACCCTCACAAGAACACCTCGGATACGAGGCAGCCTCCCAAGGAGCAGCGAGTGACCACACAGGAGCAGGCCCTCGCGGCGGCCGACGGCTGGCTCAACGGCGACGCCCCCACCGCGATGCGCCGCGAAGTCCGTACGCACGAGTTCTCGCTCGGCTGGGTCGTGTGGGGCGCGCCGCCGCCCGAGGAACGCGACCCCGAGAGCGGTGAACGCCGCCCGCCCGCCGAAGTCGACGCCGCCACCGCCGTGGTGGACCGGCGCACCGGCGAACTCTCCACCTGGCCCGCGCTCCCCGTCGAGGAAGTGGCCCGGCTGTACGAGGAGAAGCACGCCGAGACCGGCACCGAGGGCGAACCGGAGCCGGACGAAGGGCCCGCACGCCCGT
>NZ_JAAAHS010000016.1 GCF_009908195.1 Streptomyces boluensis
TGAAGTTATGGACCCCCGACTGACCGAACTGCTCACCCCGTTCCTGAAGTTCCTCGGCGACCAGGAGATCACCGCCGGCTCCTCGCTGCGCGATCTCGGCCTGGACTCGATGCAGGCCATCGAGCTGCTTTTCGCCATCGAGGACACGTTCGGCGTGACGCTGCCCGACGACGACATGAACGACGAGACCTTCGCCACCGCCGGCAGCCTGTGGGCCGTGGTGAGCGCCGTGATCGACGCCGACGAGCCGAGCGGCGCCCCGCAGGAGCTGGCCGCATGACCGCGCCCACGCTCGCCGCGCCCCGGCCCGCGCCCCGGCGCGCGGCTCCGGCGGCCACCGTCGTCGCGCAGCGCACCGCCCAGGTCGCCGCCGTCGCGGCCGAGCACCTGGCACGGCACGACCGCGACGCGTCCTTCCCCGTCGAGGCGCTGGCCGAGATGCGCCGCACCGGCCTGCTCGGCCTGCTCGTGCCGCGTACGCACGGCGGGCTCGGCGGCTCCGTCGACGACGTGGTGGCCGCGGGCATCGCCCTCGGCCGCGTCGACATGTCCGTAGCGATGATCTTCACGATGCACTGCCAGCAGGTGGCGGCCCTGGTGCGCTACGCCGACGACGGGCTGCGCGCCGAACTGCTGCCCGAGATCGCCGCGGGCCGGGTCTATCTGGCGTCGGTGACCACCGAGGCCGGCAAGGGCGGTCATCTGCTCAGCTCCGCGGCGGCGCTCGGCCGCGAGGACGGGCACCTCGTCCTCGACCGCTTCGCGCCGATCGTCACCGGCGGCGAGCACGCCGACGGCTTCCTGATCACCATGCAGAGCCCGGAGTCGACGTCACCGAACCAGGTGTCGCTGGTGTACGCGCACCGCGAGCAGCTCACCGTCGAGCGGTCCGGCGACTGGCAGCCGCTCGGCATGCGCGCCAGCCACAGCGTGGCGCTGCGCCTGACGGGTACCGTGCCGGACCGCCAAGTGGTGGGCGCGCACGGCGACTTCAGGGCGATGGTGACCGCCGTGTTCGGGCCGATGGCGCATCTGGGCTGGTCGGCCTGTTGGCTCGGCACGGCGGCGGGCGCGCTGTCCCGCGTACTGAAGCTGCTGCGCGGGCCGCAGAGCCGCGGCCGGGTCGACCTCGACTCGGAGCTGCTGCTCACCCGGCTCTCCCGGGCCCGGCAGCGGCTCGACACCGTGCACGCGCTGCTTGCCCGCGCCCAGCACGTCGTCGCCACCGAGGACGACCTCAGCCCGCCGCGTATCCAACTGCTGCTCAACGGGCTGAAGATCACCGCGGCCGAGGAGTGCCATCAGGTCGTCGAGGGTCTGGTGGAGGCCGTGGGAATGCGGCACGGCTACCTCAAGGACTCGCCCACCCGGCTCGAACAGAGCCTGCGCGACCTGCGGTCGGCCGCGCTGAACTACAGCAACGACCGGCTCCACCTGGTCGACGGCAAGCTCGCCCTGCTCGATCAGGAGGTGCGCCTTGCCTGAGACCCGCGCGGCACCGCCCCCCGTCGCGGCGGACCACACCGCCACGGACCACAGCGCCACGGACCACCGCGAGCGGACGGCGGTCGCCCTGGCCGGGCTGCCCGCGCACGCGCCGGTGCCCGGGGTGTGGGCGGCGCTCGGCGCCGCGGGCGTGCTGCGCGACCTCTACGTCCCGGCGATGTCCGGCACCCCGGACCCCGGCCGGCTCGCCGGGCTGCTCGGCGCGGTGGACGCCCGCGGCGAGAACGGCGTCACGCTCAGCGTGCTCGTACAGGTGGCCAGCGCGCTGCCGGTGCTCGCCGCGTCCGCCCCGCCCTCCGGTCCCGTACGCGATGTCCTGGCCCAAGTCCTCGACGGGGCCGCGACGTTGGCGCTGGCCGCCACCGATGCGGCCGCCGCCGGCTCCGACCTGGCCGGGCTCGGCACCGAGGTGACGCTCGGCCCGGACGAGGTGGTCGTCGACGGCGGCAAGCGGTGGATCACCACGGCCTGCGCGGCCGACCACTTCCTCGTCCTGGCCCGGCACAAGGCGGGCCGGCACTTCTCCAGCTTCACGTGGGTGCTTGTCCCGGCCGACGTGCCCGGCGTGGACGTCCAGGCCGCCGACAGCCACCTGCTGACCGGCGGCGGCGTGGGCCACGTCCGGTTCACCGGGGTCCGGCTGCCCGCCGCCCACGTCGTGGGCCGGCCGGGCCGCGGCATGCTGAGCTTCGCGCAGCACATGGGTACGGAACGGCTCGCGGGCGCGCTGTGGGCGGTGGCGCTCACCACCCGGGTGCTCAGCGACACCAAGGTGCGGCTCGCCCTGCGTGAGGTCGACGGCCGGCCGCTGTGGCAGGACGCCTCGGTGCGCCGCCGCTTCGCCGACTGCCTGGTGCAGGTACGCCAGTTGCGGGCGCTCTGCGACAGCCTCGGCACCCGGGTCGTACGCCATCACGACCTCTCGGCGGCCGCGCTGCTCAAGTCGGCGGCGGCGCTGGCCGCCGAGCCGGTCCTCGCGACCTGCGCCCAACTGCAGGGCGCCGACGGGTTCCGCCGCGGCGGCGTACAGCAGACCCGGAGCGAGGCCGCCGTGTTCGGCATCGGCGGCGGGGTCACCGAACTGGTTCTGGGCGCGGTCGCCGACCACGCGGACAAGGTGCTCAAGGAGCTGCGCTCATGACGTTCCTGATGACGCAGGTGGCCCCGAAGGTGTGGGTGGCCGGTGGCCGCGGGCGCCGTTGGGCCGAGGCGGAGCCGCACCCGCTCGACCGGGAGACGGCCGCCGGGGCGCCGCCGTGGCGGGTGGCGGAGTTCCGCGCCAGCCGGGCCCTGCTGCGCCATCTGCTGCGCGCCACCCTGCCCGGCCTGGCCGACGCGGCGGTGACCGCCGACGCGCAGGGCCGGCCGGTCCTCGACGGGCATCCGGAGACGGGCATCAGCATCTCCCACGACGGTGACGCCGTCGCCGTCGCCCTCGCCCCGCACCGCAAGGTCGGTGTCGACGTACAACTGCCGCCCGACACCGCACCCGAGTCGCTGCTACGCCGCTGCCTGGGCGCGCACGCCCCGGAGGTGATCCCGCTCCCCGAGGGGCGGCGGGCCGCCGAGCTCGCCTGGGTGTGGACCGCGCAGGAGGCCTGTGTGAAAGCCGAGGGAAGCGGCCTCTCCGGGCGGCCCTGGGCGATCGACGTGCCGCCCGGCGGCCGGCACGGCCGCTGGGACGCGTTCACCTGGGTCAGCCTGCGCGGCCGCTCCCGCACCCCGTTGAGCTGCGCCTTCACCGCCCCGTACGTCGACAGCGCCGCGATCCGCGGCGCCGAGGAGGCCTCGTGTTCCTGACCGGTGCCCCGGCCACGATGCCGGACCTCAGCTGCTACACCACCAACCTGCTCGCCCACCTCACGCCCGACGTGCCCGATGTACGGCGCCGCTTCGCCGAGTCGGTGCGGCTCGCGGTGCGGGTGGATCCGGACGCCGGTGAGCTGGGCGCCGGTGAGCTGGCCTTCTCGCACCACCCCCGCGTCGACATCACCCCGGACGGCCGCGAGCTGGCCTACCGCGGCGCGCCCGACTGGCCCTCGGCCCGCGTCGCGCTCCTCGACCAACTGCACGCCGACGGGCGGGTGTTGGCGGTGGGCAGCGTCCGCCATCTGCCCTGGGCGCCCGGCTACGGCCGTGCCGACGCCCCGCACTGGGTGCTGCTCCGCGAGTACCGGGACGGCCGCTGGTTCGTCGCCGACCACTTCACGGCCCTCACCCCGCACGGCGAGCAGGAGCCCTACCTCGGCTGGCTCACCGACGGCGAGCTGGCCGCGGCGCTCACACCGGCGCAGGACCCGCCGCCGGAGGTGGCCCGCCGCGACCGGTTCGCCCTGGGCGGGCAGGTCCCGGTGCCGCCCGCCGGACACCACCGCTGGCTGGCCTGGCAGCCCCGCACGACCCCGGTGCCGCCCGCCGATCCGGGTCCGGGCCGGTGGAGCCTCGATACGGCCGAGTCCCTGACCCGGGTCGCGGCCGTCCTGCGCGACCACCCCGAGGCACTGTCGCGCCACGTCGACGACCTGTGGGCCGCCGCCCGCCACCACACCTACCGGCTCGCCTTCGCGGTCGCCGACGGGGCGCTGCACCCCGAGCGGGCGGCCGCGGCGACGGCGGCGTGGGGCGAGCTGCCCAGGACCCTGCGGTTCGCCGCCCAGTCGGCCGCCCGCGGCCGGCCGCGCCCCACCGTCGTCGACCGCTCCATCGAGCAACTCCTCACCGCCCAGGCCGACTTGGGCACCGACTTTCCCCAGGAAGGATGACCATGGACCGGACCCTGTACGAGTGGTTCGCCGGCTCCGTCGACGCCCACGGCGACGCCCTGGCCCTGGAGGTGGGTCAGGAGCGGCTCACGTACGGGCAGTTGGGCGAGCTCTCGGACCGGATCGCCGCCGGTCTGCTCGCGGCGCACGGCACGGTGCCGCGCCGGGTGGGCCTGCTCGCCGAGCGCAGCGTCCTCGGCTACGCGGGCTATCTCGCGGTGCAGCGCCTGGGCGGCACGGTGGTGCCGCTGAACCCGTCGTTCCCGGCCGCCCGCAACACGGCGATCGTCCGCGCGGGCGCCCTGGACGTGGTGCTTGCGGAGGAGACGGGGGCCGCCGAGGCCGGGCTTCCGGTGCCGGTGCTGCCGCTCGCCGGGTGCGCGGACCGCGTGGACCGTGCAGATAGGGTCGAACTCCCGCCGTACGCGGGGGACTTGGACGCGGTGGCGTACATCCTGTTCACCTCCGGCTCCACCGGTACGCCCAAGGGGGTGCCGATCCGGCACCGCCATGCGTCCGCCTATCTGCGGCATGTCGTGCCCCGCTATGAGCTGGGTCCGGGCAGCCGGGTGTCGCAGACCTTCGACCTGACCTTCGACCTGTCGGTCTTCGACATGTTCGCCGCGTGGGGCGGCGGGGCCGCTCTGGTCGTGCCGGGCCGCGCGGACCTGATGGCGCCGTCCCGGTTCGTGGCGGCCAAGGAACTGACCCACTGGTTCTCGGTGCCGTCGGTGGTGTCGGTGGCGCGGCGGCTTCGCAGCCTGGCGGCGGGCAGCATGCCGACGCTGCGCTGGAGCCTGTTCTGCGGGGAGCCGCTGACCCTGCAGCAGGCCGAGGCCTGGCAGCGGGCGGCGGCCGGCAGCCGGATCGAGAACCTGTACGGGCCGACCGAACTGACCATCAGCTGCACCGAGTACCGGCTGCCGCCCGACACCGCCGACTGGCCACGGCCCGCCAATGGCACGGTGCCGATCGGCACCCTGTATCCGGGCCTTGAGCAGGTGGTCCTGGACGCCGACGGACTGCCGTGCGAGGACGGCGAGTTGTGCGTGCGCGGCCCGCAGCGCTTCCCCGGCTATCTGGACCCGGCGAACAACGCGGGCCGCTTCGTCCGGTACGAGGACGGCGAGCGGGCCCGGGACTTCGACGGCGGCGGGCCCGTGCCCGACGCGCTCTGGTACCGCACCGGCGACCGGGTCGCCCGGCAGGACGGCCACCTGGTGCACCTGGGCCGCCTCGACCAGCAGGTCAAGGTGCGCGGCTACCGCGTGGAGCTCGGCGAGATCGAGGCGGCGCTGCGTGAACTGCCGGGCGTACGGGACGCGTTGGTGGTGGCGCTGCCCGGAGCGGACGGCGAATGCGACCTGGAGGCGGTGTGCACCGGCTCGCCCGCACCGCCGCAGGAACTGCTCGCCGCGCTGCGGCTGCGGCTGCCCGCGTACATGGTGCCGCGCGGGATCAGCCGCTACGAGGAGCTGCCGCTGAACGCCAACGGAAAGGTCGACCGCAAGGCGGTGACCGCCGAGATCGCCGAGTCCGTCGCCCAGCACGCCTGAGTACGCCCTTATCCGCACGGCCTTATCCGTACGCCCTTAGCCGCCTGAAGGTGAGCAGTCGATGACCACCGAAAGTCTTCTGTCCGCGCCGCCCGTGGTGTCCGGCGACCGCTTCCGGCACGCGATGGCGCGCCTGCCCACGGGCGTCGCGGTGGTCACCGCGACCGGCCCGGACGGGCCCGTCGGCTGCACGGTGAACGCGGTCATGTCCCTGTCCCTGCGGCCGCCTTCGCTGCTCGTGTCGCTCGGCACCGGCAGCCGCACCCTCGACCGGATCCTGTCCTGCGGCTCCTTCGGCGTGAACGTACTGCCGTGGTCCGCCCGGCAGTTGGCCGGACAGTTCGCGGTGGGCACCGCGGCGCAGCGCTTCGCCGGTGTCGACTGGGAGCCGCGCCACGGCGTGCCGGTGCTGAGCGCGGCCGCGGTGGGCGTGGTGTGCGCGATCGGCGAGACGGTGCGCCTGCACGACCACACGCTGCTCGCCGGGACCGTGCTGTGGACCCGTGCCGACGAGCGGCCCACGACGGTCCTGTACGGGGACGGGCAGCACCGGGTGAGTGCCTGAACGCAGCAGCGACGCGAACCTACCGCCGCGCCGACTCTCCTTCCTCCGTGGGGAGTCGGCGCGGCTCACGCGTTTCTGACCCCGGTTGGACCCAGGCACATTCCGGTCGCGGGCACTGTGTGCCACCGGTTGGCGCTTCCGCCGGAGGCGGACCGCTCGGCAGGCTCGATGTCTCTACCCCTCTGTGGAGCAACGTCTCGAATCCCACCGGGAGAAACCAATGGACATAAGGCAACTTCGGACCTTTCACCGTGTGGCCGCGCTGGGGAGCTTCACCCGGGCCGCGGCCGAGCTGAACTATGCGCAGTCGAGCGTGACCGCGCAGATCAAGAGCCTGGAGGTATCACTGGGCAGCGAGCTGTTCGAGCGGGTGGCGGGCAAGGTGAAGCTCACTCCCGCCGGTACGCGTCTGCTGCCGTACGCCGGGCAGATGCTGTCGCTCGCCGACGAGGCGCGCGGGGTGGCCTCGCCCGACGCGCAGCCTGAAGGTGTGCTGACGATCGGCACGATGGAGAGCATCACCTCGTACCGGATGCCGACCGTCCTTGAGTACTTCCACCACCGCTACCCGCGGCTCCAGATCGCGCTGCGGCCGAGCCTGTGCGCGGAGACGCTGCACTCGCTGCGTCAGGGGGTGTTCGACGCCGGTTTCCTGATGGAGGCCGAGACGCAGCACTCCGGTGTGCACAGCGAAGTCCTGGGCGTGGAGCCGCTGGTCATCGTGGCCGCGCCGGGGCACCGCCTGGCCGGCGAGTCGAAGGTCGACACGGACGAGCTGCGCACCGAGTCGGTGCTCGCGCCCGAGGCGGGCTGCGCGTACCGGGAGCTCCTGGAGGCGGAGCTGAACGACGGCTCGGGTGAGCCGGTGCCGTTCCTGGAGTTCGGCAACATCGAGGCGATCAAGCGCGGTGTCGGCGCGGGGCTCGGCGTCAGCATGCTGCCGCGGATGACCGTCACCGACGAGCTGGCCGCCGGCACGCTCGTACCGCTGGCGTGGGAGCCGCCGTTCGAGCTGTACACGCAGCTCGCCTGGCGCAAGGGGTCCCAACTGTCCCGCGAGCGGCAGGTGTTCGTGGAGCAGGTCATCACGTTCCTCAGCCAGGAGTACCAGGATTCCTGATCGGCACCGCACTGACGGTCCTTCACATGAGCGGCCCGCATGCTGTTCATGAATGGATTCGTTTTATCGATCGGTGCAGCCGATAACGGCCATCTGGTACGGCGAACTCATCTCCTGGACTTCACTCTCCGCACCGCAGAGACTTTTGGAGTCCCAGTTACACAACAAGGAGAAACCCCATGTCCCAGGTCATGCTCCCGGCGAAGCGGTTTGTCGTGTCGAGCGTGTCTTCCGATGCCCATATGTGGAATCTCGTCTTTCTTCAGCTACTGCTCGAGGAGCAGGGCGCGCACGTCACCAACCTGGGAGCTTGTGTGCCCGACGATCTCATCATCGAAGAATGCCGCCGATCGCGACCTGATGCGCTCGTCATCAGCACGGTCAACGGACATGGCCATCTCGACGGTCTCCGGCTGATCCGCCGCATACGCGAGGAACCGGATCTGGCGGATCTGAGAGTGGTGATCGGCGGAAAGCTGGGGGTGCGCGGCGCGGAAAACATCGTATTCGCCGAGGAATTGGCACTGAGCGGTTATGACGCGGTGTTCGAGGCGGACGGCGGTATCGAGAATTTCCAGGAATTCCTGGGAACGCTCGACGCGCCCGCCGAGCGGCCCGCGCTCGCCTCCTCGGGGGTGGCGGCATGAACGCGCCGATACGTTCCTCCGAGGGTGCCGTGGCCGCGGCCCGGACGCAGGGGCGGTTCTCGCGCTACGTCCACGGGGCGCACGCCGACGGCCGGCTCGTGGTGCAGCCGCGGATGGGTTTCGCGGATCTCGCCACGATGCGGGAGGGGCTGCTCGGGGTGCGGGGCGCCGATGCCACGGCGACCGGCACGATCACCCTGGACAGCTACACCCGTGTCAACGACCACGACTCGGCGCGGCAGGCGCTGCGCACCGGTGCGGAGCTGAACGGCTTCCCACTGGTGGCGCACGGCCCGGACGCCACCCGGCAGTTGCTGGACTCGGTGTCGGGTCCGGTGTCGGCGTCGGGCGGCCGGGACTTCCCGGTGCAGGTGCGGCACGGTTCCGCGTTGCCGTACCCGTTGTTCGAGGCGATGGTGGCCGCGGGCGTCGACGCGACCGAGGGCGGCCCCGTGTCGTACTGCCTGCCCTACAGCCGGGCCCCGATCAGTGCGGCGGTGAAGGCGTGGGCGCAGTGCTGTGAGCTGATCGCCGCGCAGCCCGATCCGATGCACCTGGAGAGCTTCGGCGGCTGCATGCTGGGCCAGTTGTGCCCGCCGAGTCTGCTGGTCGCGCTGAGTGTCCTGGAGGGGTTGTTCTTCCGGGAGCACGGGCTGAGCGACATCTCGTTGAGCTACGCGCAGCAGACGCACCCGGGTCAGGACCTGGAGGCCATCGCGGCGCTGCGCCGCCTTGCCGGTGAGCGGCTCGCGGAGGCCGACTGGCACGTGGTGCTCTACACGTTCATGGGGGTGTTCCCGCGTACGCCCGTGGGGTCGTTCCGCATCCTCGAGGAGAGTGTGCGGCTCGCGGTGCGCAGCGGCAGTGAGCGGCTGATCGTGAAGACGCCGGCGGAGGCGCACCGTATTCCGACGATCGCCGAGAACGTGGACGCGCTTGAGTTCGCGGCGTCCATCGCGCGGGACGAGGCCGGGCGCGGGGCGGAGGTCGCGCCGACCGAGTCGGGTGTGTACGAGGAGGCCCGCCTCCTGGTGGACAGCACTCTTGAGCTGGCCCCGACGGTCGGTGAGGCGCTGATCCGGGCGTTCGAGCGGGGCCATCTGGACGTGCCGTACTGCCTGCATCAGGACAACGCCAACAAGTCGCGGGCGTACGTCGATCCGGCGGGGATGCTGCAGTGGGCCGAGGCCGGGCGGATGCCGTTGCGTGTGGAGCGGGGCGCCTCGCGCCGTCCGGTCAGCGCCAAGGGCCTCCTCACGATGCTCGGTTTCAACGAACAGCGCTTCGACCGTGAGCAGTTGACCAACGGCCACCTCCGGGGTCTGCAGTACCCGGGGCGCACGGCCCGGCGGGGCCTGTCGTGAGCGGCCCCGCGCGCTGTGCGCTGCGCCGGGTCCGCGTCCTGCGTATTCGGACCGTCAACAGCCTTTGCCAGAGCTTCCGTTCCTATCCGAGGAGCACTTCGTGACCAGCACTCCCACCCTCGATGCGGTACGCGGACGCGGTGCGCTGCGTGCCGTGGTGAGCCGCGGTATCCGTGGTCTGTCGCAGCGTGGCGACGACGGCCGCTGGGTCGGGCTCGACACCGATATCGCCCGCGCCGTGGCTGCCGCGGCGCTCGGTGACGGCGAGGCCGTCGACTGGGTGTCGTCGGACCCGGCGGACCGGCTCACGCATCTCGCCGCCGGTGACGCCGAGCTGACCGTGTCCAACGTGAGCTGGACGCTGGGCCGTGAGGCCTCGCTGCCGGTGCTTTTCGCGGGGGTGACCTGCTACGACGGTGAGGGTTTCCTGGTCCGCGCGGACAGCGGCATCACCGCGCCCGAGCAGCTCGCCGGGCAGCGGGTCGCCGTGCAGGCCGGCACCACGAGCGCCGCCAACCTGGCGTCCTGGTACGGCGCGCGGGGCCTCGCGGTCGAGCCGGTCGCGCATGCCACGCCCGCCAAGACGCTGGCCGCGTACGCCGACGGGGCGTGTGTGGCGTACGTCCTGGACCGGGTGGCGCTTGCCGGGGAGCGGGCGGCGCTCGCCGATCCGGGCGCGCACCGCATCCTCGATGAGGCCATCTCGCGGGAGCCGATGGCGGCCGCGGTGCGCGACGGTGACGCGGCCTGGTTCCGGCTCTGCCGGTGGGTGCTGCAACTCCTGGTCTCTGCCGAGCTTCACGTCAACGAGGCCGTCGAGGTCGGCGAGCGGGAGAAGGCACTCGCGCAGGCCGCCGAGGCCGCGGGAGCGCACGGCGCCGCGATCGGCCTCGACCAGGACTGGGCCGCGCGCGTCCTGGCCGCGGTCGGCACGTACGCGGACGTCTACGAGCGCAACCTCGGCCCGGCCACGGGCCTGAACGTGCCGCGCGGGATGAACGAGCTGTTCACCCGCGGCGGCCTGCAGTACGCCGTGCCTCTGCACTGATCACAGTCTCCGTACCGGTCACTGACCATCCGTCACTTTCCTTCTGAGAAAGGCCTCTTCCCCATGAGTTCCGATACCCGCGCGGCAGGCACGGAGACGAAGGGCGCGGTAGAGTTGACCGCCGCCATGGTGCTCTCCGGCACTCTCGGCGTCTTCGTCATCGAGTCGGGCGCCTCGCCCTTCAACGTGGTCTTCTTCCGCTGCCTGTTCGGAGCCGCGGCGCTCGGTCTGTACTGCCTGGTGCGCGGCTTCTTCAAGAACCACGGCTTCACGCCCAAGAAGCTGGGCCTGGCCGCGCTCGGCGGCGCGTTCATCGTCTTCAACTGGGCGTTCCTCTTCGAGTCGTACGAGGGCACGTCCATCTCGGTGGCGACGGTCGTCTATCACACGCAGCCGTTCTACGTGGTGCTGCTCGGTGCGCTGCTGTTCCGCGACAAGCTCACGGCCACCAAGTTCGGCTGGCTCGGCATCGCGTTCGTCGGCCTGATCCTGGTCGCCGGGGTGTCCGCCTCGGACCTGACCGGCGGCGGTGACAGCGCCTATCTGCAGGGCCTCGGTTACGCCCTGCTCGCGGCCGTGTTCTACGCCGCCTCGACGGTGATCACCAAGCGGGTCACGGGCGTGAGGCCGCACCTGGTCGCCCTGGTGCAGGTGGTTCTCGGCATCTTCCTGCTGCTGCCGTTCACGACGCTGAGCGAGACGAAGGACCTCGGCGCCGACTGGGGCTGGCTGGTCGGCCTCGGCCTGATCCACACCTGCGTGATGTACGTCCTGATGTACTCCGCGTACCAGAAGCTGCCCACCCCGAAGATCGCCGTCCTGGCGTTCGTGTACCCGGCGGTCGCGATGCTCATGGACTGGGCGGTCTACGGGCACAGTGTGAGCCTGCTGCAGGCGCTCGGCATTCCGCTGATCGTCGCCGCGAGCCTGGGCATCAACCTGGGCTGGTCCTTCAAGGGCCGCCCCGCCGCGGCCACCGCCGCGAAGCCCGCGGTCCAGGAGCCGGCTGCCGCCGCGCCTGCCGCCGAGGAGCCGGGCGACGCCGCCACGGCCGCCGAGTCCAAGATCGAGATCAAGTCCGGAGGCACCCGATGACCCTCGTCACCGACCCCAAGGCCCCGCGCGTCGCCATCGTCGGCGCGACCGGCGCCGTCGGCAACACCCTGATCGGCCTGATCGAGCAGCGCGGACTACGCTACCGCGACATGCGCCTGGTCGCCTCGGCCCGCTCCGCGGGCACCGAGCTGACCGTGGACGGGGTGGCGTACCCGGTGCAGGCCGTCGACGAGTTCGACTTCTCGGAAGTGGACCTGGCGTTCTTCTCGGCGGGTACCGAGGCGAGCGAGAAGTGGGTGCCCAAGGCCACCGCCGCCGGCGCGGTCGTCATCGACAACACCATCGCGTACCGCATGGACCCGGACACCCCCCTTGTGGTGCCGCAGGTCAACGCGCACGAGCTGGACCGGCGGCCGAAGTCCGGTGTGATCGCCAACCCCAACTGCTCGACGATCCCGCTGGTGCGCCTCCTCAAGGGTGTGGAGGAGCGCTGGGGCATACGTCAGGCCGTCGTCAGCACGTACCAGGCGGCGTCCGGGCTCGGGCACCCCGGTGTGGAGGAGCTGCAGGACGCCAGCCGGGCGAGCCTCGACCATCCCGAAGAGGCGTACCCCAACAAGGAGTTCACGCCGTCGCTCGCCTTCAACGTCATTCCGAAGATCGACCGGTTCCTGGACTCGGGCTTCACCCTCGAGGAGCAGAAGATGCTCCAGGAGTCCCGCAAGATCCTCGGCATACCGCACCTCGATGTCACCACGACGTGTGTGCGGGTGCCGGTGGTGAACGGGCACTCGGAGGCCGTGTGGATCGAGACGCAGGGCGTCGTGGACCGCACCGAGCTGGTCGAGACCCTTGCCGCGCTGCCCGAGGTGACGGTGCACGACCGGGAGTCGCCGCGCGAGTTCCCCACCCCCGCCACCATCGACGACCGCGACCAGGTGCACGTCGGCCGGGTCCGCGTGAACCCCAACAACCCGCGCGCCTTCTGGCTGTGGCTGGTCGCCGACAACCTCACCATCGGCGCCGCCCTCAACGCGATCCAGATCGCCGAGGAGCTCATCGCCCGGGAGACGCTGTGAAGGGCTCGCCGCCGACGGCACCGGAGCAGCCGGTCGCGGTCCTGAAGTTCGGCGGCTCCAGCTTCCGCACCCTGGCCGCGTACGGGCAGCTCGCCGAGGCGCTGGCCCGGCGGGTGCAGAGCGACGGCACGCGTCTGGTGGTCGTGGTGAGCGGCCAGCCGGGCGAGACGGAGCAGTTCCGTGAGCGCCTCAGCCAGGTCAACCGGCACCCGGAGGACGAGACGGTCGCGGGTCTGCTGACCCTGGCCGACACGGTGGGCGCACAGCTCCTGGCCACCGCCCTGCACCGGGCGGGCCGCACGGCGACGGTGCTCGCCGGGCACCAGCTGGGCCTGGTCACCGACTCGGCGTTCATGTGGGCCCGGTTGGAGCACACCGACCCGGAGCCGCTGCGTACGGCGCTGCGCGACAACGAGGTCATCGTGGTGCCGGGCGGGCAGGCCGCCGACCGGGAGGGCCGGCCGACCTGGCTGGGCAAGAACAGCTCGGACCTGTCCGCGGTCGCGGTGGCCGCGGCCGTGGGCGCCCGGTCCTGTGAGATCCACTCGGACGTCGACGGCATCTACAGCTCGGACCCGCACCTGGTCACCGGCTCGCAGCTGCTCGGCCAAGTGTCGTACAACACGGCCGCGTTGATGTCCCTGTACGGCGCGAAGGTGCTGCACCGAAGGGCGGTGCGGCTCGCGCAGCGCAACAAGATCGAGATCGTGTGCCGCTACAACCGGGACCCGTTCCCCGCCGGTTCGGTGATCGGCCCGGCCGGTTCCTCGGTGGCGGCCGTGGTGCTCAACCAGCGCTCGGCGGCTCTGCGGTACGCGACGGACGAGCTCGCCGACCAGGCGTTCGCCGCGTTCCACGGCGCCAACATCGATGTCGTACGCCTCACTTCGGGACCGCTGGTGGCGGTCACGGGCGGCTTCGTCGACCTGCCCGAGTTCCAGCGGCGCAACGGCATCACCCCGGGTGAGTACGCGGGTGTGCCGGTGACCGCGGTCCGCGGCAGCCAGGTGGCGACCCAGCTGGCGGCGGACGAGGAGGACGCGCTGCATCTGACGCAGCGTCTGCACGACTACGTGAACCGTCCCGGCGCGGACGTGGACCCGAACGCGCCACTGCTAGAGATGCAAGGAGCCTGACAGACATGACCGCGACCACCGACCACGGCGTCCCGGCCGCCCCCGTCCTCGCCCCGACCTTCCGCGAGATAGCGCTGCCCGACGCGGTACGGGACGCCCTGGGCGAGCAGCTCGCGAAGCTGCCCGACCCGAACACCGACATCGACCGTTCGTCGACCCGGCTGCTGCAGATCTTCGCGGACCTGCCGACCGAACTGCTCCAGCAGATCCTGGACTTCGGCCGCCACATCGACACCCCCGGTGTGTCCCTCGTCAGCAACCTGCCGGTCGACGCGGACCTGCCGGACACCCCGTCGGACGGCGGCCCGAGCCGTGCCAAGAAGACATTCGTGGCCGAGGGCGTGCTGCTCGGCCTGAGCGGTCTGCTCGGCGAGCCGATGGGCGTACTCACCGAGAAGGCCGGGCAGTTGGTGCACGACGTCATCCCGGTCGAGGGCGGCTCGATGACCCAGACGAACCAGGGGTCAGAGGTCTTCCTCAACTTCCACAGCGACATCATGCACGACGTGATCGGCCGCTACGACGTGGCCAACCCCGACTTCCTCGTGCTGAGTTGCCTGCGCCCGGACCACGAGGGCATCGCCGGCACCTTCTACGCCGACGCCCGCGACATCCAGGCCGCGCTGCCTCCGGAAACCCTGGAGACGCTGCGCAGCCCGCTGTTCCGCCTGAACGCGCCGGGCAGTTACGTCCGGGACGTGGCGGGCGGCCAGGACGTGCTGTCCGAGCCGGTACCGATGATCAACGGCCATCAGGACTACCCCGAGATCGCGATCTCCGCGAACGGCGTGCACCCGCTCACCAGCGGCGCGCGCGAGGCCCTGGACACCCTCCAGGAGGTCTGCGGTCAGGTCGCCCACCAGGTCCAACTCCGCCCCGGCCAGGCCCTGTTGATCAACAACCGCAAGGGCGTGCACGCCCGCTCGACGTTCACCGCGCGCTACGACGGCCAGGACCGCTGGCTGCAGCGGACCTACGTACGCCGCAGCCTGTGGAACGTCCGCTACCGCGTGACCGACGAGAACCGCCGGGTGCACTACTGATCCGTACCTGCCCCCTGACGGGGCGCGCCGCCGCCACGACCGTCGCGACGGCCGGCCCCTCCCTTCCGCCCCGCACCGCGCCGAGCGATCCCCGGCGTTGTGCGGGGTTCTTTTTGTTCGCATATGGGGTGTACGGCACCAAATCGGCTTGTGGGGTGGCGATTTACCGCGGTAAATCGCCGTCGGTGCTCCGGGGACTCCTGGGGGGGCGCCGTATGACCTCGACGCCCCCTCATCCGGCGGCTACACCGCCCGCGCCGTCGGACCCGGTGCCGCCTTCGGCGGCGGGCGCCCGGTCCGTGACGGGGTGCGTCTGCTCGGACGCACTCGTCGTCGTGGTACGGGGCTTCTTCTTCCAGAACGGTCGCATCGCCGATCTCTTCCTTGTCCAGGAATGGATGGCGAGCTGGGAGGACGGCTCCTTGAAGCGCTCCCAACGCACGGAGAAGCGCCGAACTGCCCACTCACCCTGAGGAGAAGGGAGAGCAGGCTCTTACAGGCTGGCGAGGAGCGGACCTGATAGCAGCCGCTTGAGGCGCGTCCGTACCCGGATCAGGTCAGCGGCCATGGATCGCACGAGGCCGGTCCCGAACACGTGAGCACAGGCCAGGACCACCACCACGACGACGGACATCCCCATGGCCCAGCAGGCCGGGAGGGGGCTTCGTCGATCGGTGGGCGGATGCACATGTCCATCATGGCACAGCGGATGACGGCCAACTCACGTGTTGCTGCGGGGTGTTCGCGTTGGTTTCGGATGTAGGTCGAGCGGCCCCGGGGCAGGTGGGTGGGGACGTAGTTCAGGGTGTGATGAGGCGGCTGGTGAAACCGTCGCGGATGAGGGACTCGTACGCGGCATGCACGTCCCCCGGAACGTCCTGCTCGATGGCGAAACCGAGCTTCGGGTATGCGATGACCCGCTGGAGGTCGCCGACGAGCATGTCCAGGACGAGCTTCTCGTCGCCAATGGACTTCAGGTAGTCGTCGAACTCCAGCGGCTCGGATGCGCAGATGACCTCCACGTCGGGCCACAACTTGCGGGCGGTGGCGAACGACCTCCTCTCCATATAGGGCTTGGAGATCAGCAGCACCGAGTTCGGGGTGAGGCCGGCGGCAGCCAGGACGTCACGGGAGAGCGTGATGTTCTGCCCGGTGTTCGTGGCGTTCGGCTCCAGCAGGATCGCCGCGGCGGGGACACCGAGGTCGATGGCGTGCTCGCGGAAATGGACGGCCTCGCCGCGAGGGAACACCTTGGCGGTGGTGGGGCTGTTGCCGCCGGTGAACACCAGGTGCGGGAAGAGTCCGGCGCGATGCAGCTCGGCTGCGGCGGTCGCGACTCCGAGGTCGTGGCTGCCCAGGCCGATCGCCACGTCGGCGGGCCGCACCTGGTGGTGCATCTGGTGGAAGTCCCAGATCAGCTCGGCCCCTCGCCACTGGTCGTCTGTGATGGTCTGCTGGTGGTTGCACACGCGGTCTTCTCCCTGGTCACCGTTGCCGGGGCCCGGCTGGACCCGCGCTGGCCTGCACGCCCTCGATACTGCGCAGTTGGTGCACGAGCCCGTACTTGGCGGCCGTGCCTGCGGCCCGGTCGAGGACGATCAGTCCATCATCGCGGGTCGCCGGATCAGAGAGCAGGATGTGGCCGTGAGCGGTGTCAAGGCGCACGCGTTGCATCGGCGAGTCGGAGATCCCGCTGCTGCGGGCCGTATCGATGAATTGCAAGGCTGCGGTCAGATCCCCGGCGCCCCTGCGAGCCAGGGCGAGTTTCTGCTGGGCCACCGCCCAGTCGTCGGGTTCGGTGAGGTCCTCGAACTCTCGGGTCGCGGCCTGCATGACGCGCGTCGCGCAGTCGTGCTCGCCGTCCTTGCTCAGTGCGGTCCCCACCCACAACCGGGCACGAGCCCGGTCGCGGCGCGACAGCCGGTCATCGACGGCGAGAGTCCCGTAGTCGCGGGCCGCGGTCTCCAGCTTGCCGGACATCTCCGCGACGACCGCGAGGGACAGGTCGAGCTGGGCGACACGGCGCGGGATGTCGAGCTGGGCGAAGACGGAACGGGCACCGGCATAGGAGTGCTGGGCCGACAGCGGCCCGAGCACGGCGCCCTGGTCACGTTTGAGGTCGCCGAGCAGGGCGGTCGAGCGGGCGAACAGATACAGGCCCTTGTCGTCGAGCTCGGCGGACGTGAAGCGGGTCAGCCACCGGCCGAGGAGGGTGTCGGCGAAGGCGAAGCTCTGCCGGGAGAGGGCGACGGCGGCCCGGTCCAGGTCGTCGGTCCACGACTCGTACTCCCAGGCGCGGGGACCGACCGTGGTGACCCGTCGACGGCCGCCACTGGCGCCATGGCCGAGTTCGGACAGGAGGGTCTCGAAGCGCAGGTGGACCGCGGCGTCCGCGCGGGCGAGTGCGGTGTCCAAGATGGCCTGGGTGTCGGGTCTTGGCTCGGTGGCGGCCAGGAGCTTCTCCCACTTGGAGATCGTCGCGACGGCCAGGCCCAGGCGCTCGGCGAAGGCCCGCACGCTGAGGCGCAAAGCTAGCCGCAGGGCCCTGGCTTCCAGGCCGGTCCAGTGGTGCACGGTCGCCACACGTCACTCCCTTCCGCCAGTCATCGAAGCACGGCTGGTGCGGTCGGCGGGACGGAAGTGGAACAGAGGTGGAACAGCCGGTGATTGGCACCGGATCGGCCGACGGCGAGCCTGAAGAGGCCACCACGTGCCGACACTTCTGGACGGTCTTGAGCATGGAACCCCTCACGCAGCATCGCCTCGTCAACGGCCCGGTCGTGTACGGCTTTCTGCGGCTGGTGCGCGTCTCCACGGCCCGGCGGGAGTCCTGGCGGCCGGGGGTGACAGCGGCCGCACGCGGACGGCAGATCGAGGCGGCGGCCGCCCGGCCGCTGCAGGTCCGCCAGGCGCGAGCGTCCCGCACATCGAGCCCGCCTCGCGGTCCGACCCGTCACGGGCGGGGTCAGGATCGCGTTCTGGACGCCGAGACATAAGGGTTTTGATGACCGACAGCATGCAGCAGTTCTTCGCTGCCCGGCCCCAATCCGTCAGCCAGGCACGCCAGTTCGCGGATCGAGCCCTGAAGGGGTGGGGACGCACCGGCCGCGCCGAAGATGTCCGGCTCTGCGTTTCGGAGCTGACCACCAACGCCGTGGTCCACGGCACCACGCGGGGGCATGGATTCCTCCTGCGGATCGACTTCGATGACGAGGTGGTAGGCGTCGAAGTGCACGACAGTCGCCGCCAACAGCCGCAGGTCCGTGACGCCTTGGCCACGGACCTCGCTGGACGGGGCCTGGTTCTGGTGGCCGCGCTGGCCGATGAGTGGGGCATCGAGGACCGCCGCCCCATCGGGAAGATCGTGTGGTCGTGCTTCAAGGCCGGGTCGGCGTGATGCTGAGCGCCCCACGGCCAGGCGTCACGTCCGGCGCCCGGAAGCCCGAGGCCGCCCGCGCCCCTGGACAGATGAGAGGAAACTGACATGGAAGCCTTCGAACGCGCCCGGCTGGACGCCTACTTCGCCCGGACCGTCGCCCAATTCACCCCCAGCGAGCCGACCGCATCGTTTCTGATCACCCATCTGCTGCCCGAACGGCCCGCGTTCGTCCGCGCCGTCGCGGCGATGACCCGGCTCGCGGCCGTGCTGCCCAAGCCCAAATCGGTCAACCCGGCAGCCCAGCGCGAGGTCGAACAAGCCGTCCCCGTCGACACGCTCACCCGCGGCCTGTTCACCGACCCCGATACGGCCCTGGACTACCTCGAGTCCCGCGCCGCGGGTGAAGCGGTGAGCCTGCTCGATGTCGGCGGCTACTTCGCCCCGAGCCTCGCTGACCTGCACAGCCGCTTCACCGGCACCCTCGCCGGAGTCGTCGAGGACACCGAGAACGGTCACCGTCGCTACGAAGATCTCGAGAAGCTGCCCTGCCCCGTCATCTCGGTCGCCCGCTCGCCGCTCAAGGACCCCGAGGACTTCCTCGTCGGCCAGTCCGTCGTCTTCTCCACCGAGGCCGTCATGCGCGACCGCGGCGACATCCTCCATGGCCGGCCCGCCCTCGTGGTCGGCTTCGGGAAACTCGGCTCCTCGATCGCCCGGCTCCTGCACGCCAAGGGCGTCCACGTCACCGTCTTCGACATCGACCCCGTTCGCCGTACCCAGGCCATGTCCCAGGGCTTCGCTGTCGCCCGCGACCGCGAGACCGCCCTGACCGGGGCCGGCTTGGTGCTCTGCGCGACCGGCGCCGTCTCCCTGCGCAGTGAGGATTTCGGGCACCTCCGCAACGGCGCCTACATCGCCACCGTCACCTCCAGCGAGGACGAACTCGATCTCGTCGGACTCCCGGACGTCTACACCCGCACTCAGGTCGGCGACCACGTCACCCGCTACCAGACCACCGGCCACTACTTCTATCTGGCGAATGGCGGCAACGCCGTCAACTTCATCCACGGCGCCAGCGTTGGGCCGTTCATCTTCCTGGTCCAGGCCGAGATCCTCGCTGCGATCAGGATGCTCACCCGCGGCGACCTCGCCCCCGGCATCCATGAGGTCCCCGCGTCCGACCGCGAAGCTATCGCGGCGACCTGGCTCTCCTACTTCAACAGGTGATCACCATGGCCATCACGGCAGACCACATCCGCACCACCCTGAACGCCTACCTCGACGAACACCCCGAGAACGAAAGGGAACTCGCCGTCGCCCTCGGCCTGATCGCCGACGGCGACGACCTCACCAGCCGCAAGACGTCCCCCGGGCACGTCACCGCCGGCGCGATCCTCGTCGACGCCGGCCATCGCGTCCTGCACATCCACCACAACGCCACCGGGAAATGGCTGCTGCCCGGCGGTCACCTGGAGTCCGAGGACAACACCCTCTTGCAGGCCGCGGGTCGCGAGCTGGCCGAGGAGACCGGCATCCCGCCGCACGCGGTCACCCCGCACGGCGAAGGCCCGCTGCACGTCGATACTCACCCCATCGACGCCAACCCGGCCAAGGGCGAGCCCGCTCACCAGCACTTCGACTTCCGGTTCCTGTTCCGCACCACCGCCGACATCGGCGACCTGCAGACCGAAGAGGTCTCCGACGCCGCCTGGCGCGACATCGACCAGATCACCGACCCCCAACTCCGACACCGCATCACCGCCGCCCTGCGCTGAATCACCCCTGCCTGCGAGAACGGACCCTCGAATCGGCCCGCCATGGCCTCGACCGGTCATTCCCCTCACGGCCATGAGCGGGCCGCTGCGTGTGGCCGTCGGGCGGCCCATGATCGACGTACCCGCAGGCAGACGGCAGCGAGTCGAGGGAGACCATGGGTACGACACTGGCGCAGAAGGCATGGGACGCCCATGTCGTGCGACGTGCGAGCGGCGGCGGTAAGGACGATCTGCTGTACGTGGATCTGCAGCTGCTCCACGAGGTGAACACCCCGCAGGCCTTCGACCGGCTGCGGGCCGCGGGCCGGACCGTGCGCCGCCCCGATCTGACCGTCGGCACCGAGGACCACAACACGCCCACCCTCGCCCTCGACCGGGTCATCAAGGACCGGGAGGGGCGCCGGCAGGCCGAGTTGATGCGGTCCAACTGCGCCGAGTTCGGCATCCCTCTGCACCGCTTCGGCGACCCGGGCCAGGGCATCGTGCATGTCATCGCGCCCGAACTGGGCCTGGTACGGCCCGGCATGACGATTGTGTGCTGCGACTCGCACACCACGACGCTCGGCGCGTTCGGCGCGCTGGCCTTCGGGATCGGCGCGAGCCAGGTCGAGCATGTCCTCGCCACCCAGACGCTGCCGATGCGGCCGCTGAAGACCATGGCCGTGAACGTGGAGGGCACGCTGCCCGAGGGGGTCAGCGCCAAGGACCTGGTGCTCGCCCTGATCGCGCAGATCGGCACGGCGGGCGGGCAGGGCCACATCATCGAGTACCGCGGCGCGGGCGTGCGGGCGCTGTCGATGGAAGCCCGGATGACACTGTGCAACATGTCCGTCGAGGCCGGCTCGCGCGCCGGGATGGTCGCCCCGGACGAGACGACGTTCGCGTATCTCGAGCGGTGCCCCGGCATGCCGCAGGGCGAGGAGTGGGACGCCGAGGTCGCGTACTGGCGCAGCCTGGCCAGCGACGCCGACGCCCGCTTCGATCGCGAAGTGACAATTGACGCACGGGAGTTGAGCCCCTACGTGTCGTGGGGCACCAACCCCGCGCAGAGCGTCCCGCTGGCCGGGCAGGTGCCCGCGGCGGCCGACTTCGGCACGGCCGCCGAGCGCGCCGCCGCCGAACGGGCCCTCACCTACATGGACCTGAAGCCGGGCACCGCACTGCGTGACGTGTCCGTGGACACCGTGTTCCTCGGCTCGTGCACCAACAGCCGGATCGAGGACCTGCGCGCCGCCGCCGACGTACTGCGCGGACGCAAGGTCGCCGACGGGCTGCACATGATGATCGTGCCGGGCTCCGCCCGCGTACGCCTCCAGGCCGTCGAGGAGGGCCTCGACCGGGTCTTCGCCGAGGCAGGCGCCGACTTCCGGGTGGGTGCGGGCTGTTCGATGTGCGCGGCGCTCAACGAGGACCGGCTGCTTCCGGGACAGCGCGCCGCGTCCACCAACAACCGCAACTTCGAGGGCCGGCAGGGCCGCGGGTCGCGCACCCACATCGTGTCGCCCGCCGTCGCCGCCGCCACGGCCGTCACCGGACGGCTTTCCTCGCCCGCCGATCTGTGAGCCGGAGCACCGTCATGGAGAAGGCCACCGTCATGGAGAAGGCCACCCTCAGGGAGAACGCCACCGTCATGGAGAAGTTCACCGTCCACACCGGGACCGCGGCCCCGCTGCGCCGTACCGATGTCGACACCGACCAGATCATCCCGGTCCGGTTCTGCGCGAGCACAAGGCGTGACGGGCACGCGGACTCGCTGTTCGCCGACTGGCGCACCGAGGACGGCTTCGTCCTGGAGCAGCCGGAACGCAAGGGCGCCACCGTCCTCGTGGCGGGGCAGGACTTCGGCACCGGATCGTCGCGCGAGTACGCGGTGTGGGCGCTGCAGGACTACGGCTTCCGTGCCGTGATCGCGCCCCGTTTCGGCGACATCTTCCGCGGCAACTCGCTGATGAACGGGCTGCTCACGGTCGTCGTCCCGGCCGCGGTGGTGGAGCGCCTGTGGGAGCTGACGGAGGCCGATCCGACGGCTCTGGTCACCGTCGACCTGGAGCGGCTGCAGGTGCGGTGCGCCGATCTCGTACAGGACTTCACCCTCGACGAGGACGTACGGCGCCGGCTCCTCGGCGGCCTCGACGCCATCGCCGACACCCTGCTCGACGAGGCGGACATCGCGCGGTACGAGGCGACGCGGCGGCCCGCGCTGCCGGTGACGCGCCCTCCGGTGACATACCCGCCGGCGACCGTGCGATGAAGGCGACTGTGCGATGAAAGCGACTGTGCGATGAAGCTGTCGCAGTGCGCGGCGTTCGTGGCCATAGCGGACACCGGCAGCTTCACCAACGCGGCCCGCGCCCTGGGCATCAGCCAGTCCGCGGTCAGCCACGCCATCGCGGGCCTGGAGACGGAGCTCGGCGTGACGCTGATGGTGCGGGACCGCTCCGGCGTGGAACTCACCGACGCCGGGCGCCGCGCCCTGGAGCCCGCGCGGGCCACGGTCGCGCAGTCCGAGCGGGTGCGGCAGGCGGTGCACGGCGAGGGCGGCGAGCCGGAGGGCACCGTACGGATCGGCACCAGCCAGAGCTTCGCCGCCCGGCTGCTGCCCGCCCTGCTGTCCGAACTCCACACCCGCTACCCGCTGTTGGACATCGAGCTGCGCGAGGGCAGTGACGCCCAGATCGCGCAGTGGCTGCGCGGCCACGGCATCGACATCGGCATCGTGTCCCTGCCCAAGCGGGGCCTTGCGACGGTGCCGCTGCTGCAGGACGAGATGTTCACGGTGCTGCCGCTCGACCATTCGCTGGCCTCCCACACGGAGCTCGGCATCGGCGAGCTCGGCGGGGAGCCCTTCCTGATGCCGGTCGGCGGGATCGAGGCGATGGTGCGGGCCGCGTTCCGCACCGTGGGCCTGGAGCCGTCCATCAGTCACCACGTACGGGACATCAACGCGCTCCTCGCGATGGTCGCCGCCGGGCTCGGTACGACGGTGCTGCCCCGGCTCGCGCTGCCGGCGGCGCTGCCCGAGGTGCGCCTCGTGCCGCTGTCCCCGCCGGTCGTACGGCACTTGGGCATCGGCACCCGGCTCGGCTCGGAGGACTCGCCGGTGGCGGCGGCCTTCATCGACGTGGCGCGCTCGCTCGCGCTGCGCAACGACTGGAGGAGGCTGCCCGTTGCGGTGCGGTGAGCGGTCAGGCCACCGGGCGGGTCGGCGCGTGCCGGACACCGAGCACGGTGCAGCCGGTCTCGGTGCTGACCCGGTGGACGCTGCCGGGCTCCTCGACGACGAGGTCGCCGGGCCGGTACCGGTCGCCGTTGTCGTTCCGCAGCTCCCCTTCGAGTACGAGGATCAGCTCGTGCCCGAGGTGTTCGTGCAGGTCGCCGTGGGCGCCCGGCGCCATCCGCGTGATCATCGCGGCGCCGGAGGCGTCGTCGTCGGTGACGTACAGGCGGTGCAGGTCGACGCCCGCGCGGCCG
Organism: Streptomyces boluensis; assembly: GCF_009908195.1. Lineage (GTDB taxonomy): Bacteria > Actinomycetota > Actinomycetes > Streptomycetales > Streptomycetaceae > Streptomyces > Streptomyces boluensis. The sequence goes on from NZ_JAAAHS010000016.1 coordinate 23,508, forward strand.
GGCTCCTCCCACCGCTCCCAGGCCAGGGCGTCGAGGCCGACCGGGTCGAAGATGTCGCGCAGCACGGTGACGTTGCGGGGCTGCGGCTCGGCGGTGGGAACGGCGGGCTGGGTGACTACGGACATGGGGGTACTCGCTTTCACGGGTCGGAGAGGTCGGAGAGGTCGGGTGGAGCGGGCGCCAGGTCTCAACAGGCGTGCCTAGACGCCCAGTTGGACCGGCGCGGAGGTGGCGAGGACGGGCGCCGTCACATCAGCCGCGATCGCGTCAGCGTTCTGCACGAAGTCCGTCCAGAAGCCGGGCCTGCTGCTGCCGCCCTGCATGAACCAGCGGGTGTGCTCGGTGGGGATGCCGAGGACGTACAGGCCCTCGTCGGGTGTGCCCGCGTTGTCCACCGGGTGGAAGGGTGCCTCGGTCACGGCGACACCGCCGGTGTCGAAGCGGTCGCCGTCCGCGCCGTGGTTGACGTACGACGTCCAGATGCCCTGCTCGCGCAGGCTGCGGGTCAGCGGGTGCGGGTCGAGGCGCACGTCGGGTGTGGGGATGCGGGCGTCGACGACGGTGTCGACAAGGACCTTGGAGCCCGCCACGTACGGCGAGTGCACGGCGAAGCGTCCCGAGGCGGCGTCCGGCAGGAAGCGGGTGTCGGGCCCGGCGATGCGCAGCAGGCCGCAGTCGAGGAGCGCGGTGACCTGCTGGAGGCGGCTGCGGGGCGGGCCCGCGGCGAGGAACGAGCTGCGCGGCACGTACCAGCCGAGGAAGTCCTCGCGGTGCGAGGTCGGGGTGAGGCCGGCGAAGTCCACGAGGGCGCGGATCACGGCACGGGAGTCACGGATGACGTCGAGGGCGGCCTTCAGCGGGTCGTCGACGTTGCCCGCCTCGGCGTGCGCCAGGTCGGCGGCGAGGGCGTCGGTGAGGGCCCGCTCGAAGTGCTCGGGGCTGTCGAAGTGCCGTCCGGCGAACGGGCGGGCCTGACCGTCCAGGTCGATACGGGGCACGTCGTCGAGCCCGTACCCGGCGGCGATGGCGACGACGTCGGGCACCCCGGCCTCGGCGGCGGCGACCACTTCGGCCTCGAACGCGGCGGACTTGCCGGGCCCGTACCGGGACGTCAACGTCGTGGCGTAGTAGACGAGTTCGACCTCGGCGAGCAGCCACGGCACGGCGTCATCGGCGAAGGAGATCTCGCCGTGGCGGCTGTGCGCGAGGATGCGTTCCGTCGTGAACAGCGCGTGGTCGTAGCGGTAGTCGTGGTGTTTCTGGTTGCGGCCGCGGGCCGGCAGCGGCATCGCGCTGCGCGAACCGGCGACGATCACCGGTTCGTCGCCGCTGGGCCGGTAGACGAGCCCGCCGTTCCCGTCGTCCTCGAAGATGCCGCCGCGGCCCTCGGTGAGCGCGGCCATCACGTCGTAGAAGGACAGGCCGAGGCCGAGGACACCGACGGTCGAGCCTGCCGGGGCGCTGTCGAGGGGCATGTCGGCGGCCGAGTCGCCCGCGATGTAGCGCAGTTGCGGGTGCTGCTCGGCGAAGGCGGCAAGGCGGCGCTGGTTGCCGGTGAGTTCGGGGGTGGTGTGGCCGGTGGTCAGGACGACCCGGTCGGCGGTGAGGTGGGCGCCTTCCCTGAGGGTGAGGTGATATCCGTCCGCGGTCCGCGTCAGTGCGTCGACCGTCGCCTTGACGGGTATCAGCCGAACATTTTCGGGGAGGTTTTCCTCAATGGTCCTGAGAATGAACTGCATATAGCGGCCGTGCAGGGCGCGCGGCGCATAGCTGTTGGGCCCGGGGTACTTCGCCGGTTCCTCGGCGCTCCACCACTGGGCGAGCGAGGGGCCCGCGCCGGGCCGTGCGGGGCCGCCGTCCGGCTGTCCGGAGAACGCGGACACCTCGTCGGCCACCGTGTTCATCAGGAACCATTCCGGCTGGTCAGTGCGCCAGATGCGGCCGCTGCCGATCTGGTGGGAGTCGATGAGGTAGATGTCCGTGGCCTCGTCGACCGGGCTTGCGGCGAGGCGGGCCGCCATGCGCTCCAGGACGGAAAGTCCCCTGGGGCCACTGCCGACTATTGCCACCTTCATTTATCTACACGACCTTTCAACAATCGGTACCCGTCTCGCTGTTCCTAAAAGATATGAGCGGCTGTATCTACAGTTCAAGACGGGTTTATTGATGCATCACATGAGAGTTGTTCATGCAATTCCACGGCGAAGGCCACGACGAAGGCCACGACGAAGGCCACGACGAAGGGAAGAGGGAAATGAGTAAGGATCAGCAGCCCGAGCGGGAGCAGGGCGGGCGGGAGCAGGGCGGGCGCCCGGCGCTGCTCGTACTGGACCTCATCAACGAGATCGTGCACCCCGACGGCAAGTACGCGGCGGACGGCTACTACGCCGAGGCCCGCGACCGGGGCGTCATCGAGCACACCGCCGAGGCCATCGCGCGGGCCCGCGCGGCGGGCATACCGGTGATCTATGTCGTGGTCGGGTTCAGCGACAACTACGCGCAATGGCCCGCGAGTTCACCGGTCTTCGAGAAGGCCAAGGCCGACGAGCGGCTGCTGCTCGGCACCTGGGCGACACAGGTCCACGAGGCGCTCGCACCCGCGCCCGGGGAGCCGGTGGTCGCCAAGCACCGCATCAGCCCCTTCCACGGCACGAACCTCGAAGTCCTTCTGCGCACCCAGGAGATCGACACGCTGCTGCTCACCGGGGTCTCCACCGAACTGGTCGTACTGACCACGGCACAGGCCGCCCACGACCGCGACTACCGGGTACGGGTCCTCGAGGACGCGACGCTCGCCGGGGACGCGGAGATCCACGAGGCGGCGCTCAAGGTGCTTTCCCGTATCGCCACGGTCACGACGGTCGCGGACGCGCTGCCGCCGGCCACGCGTGAATGATCGTCAACTCACGTATCAGAGAAGGGAGTCGGAGGAAAATGGGTAGGGGCATGAGCAACCGGGCAGCGTCCCGTTTCAGCACCGTGGGGGCGTCGGCGACGTACGCCGTCTTCGACCTGGTCGCGGAGCTGCGCGCGCAGGGCGTGGAGGTGTTCGACCTGGGCGGCGGCGAACCGGACTTCGACACGCCGGAGCATGTCGTGGACGAGGCGGTGGGCGCGCTGCGTGAAGGGTTCACGCACTACACCCCGAGCCGCGGTGTGCCCGCGCTCCTGGAGGCCATCGCCCAGAAGCTCGCCAAGGACAACGGCGTCATGGCCGACCCGGCGAGCGACATCGTCGTCACCCCGTCCGCGAAGCACGCGCTGTTCGCCGCGCTGCTCACGGTCCTGGACCCCGGCGACGAACTCCTGGTCCCGACCCCGAGCTGGGTCAGCTATACGGCGATGGCGCGGCTGATCGGCGCGCGTCCGGTGCAGGTGGCGCTCGACGGCGGCAACGGTTTCCGGATCACCCGCGAGCTCCTGGAAGCCCACGTCACCCCCCGTACCAAAGCACTCCTGGTGAACTCCCCCAACAACCCCACCGGCCGGGCCCTGACCGCCGAAGAGGCGCGCGTCATCAGCCAGTTCGCGGTCGAGCACGACGTACTGCTGATCGCCGACGAGATCTACGAGAAGATCCTGTACGACGGCACGGAACACCGCAGCCTCGCCGCCCTCCCCAGCTGCGCCGACCGCACGATCACGGTGAACGGCTTCTCCAAGGGCTACGCGATGACCGGCTGGCGCCTGGGCTACGCGGCCGGCCCCACCGACCTCATGACCGAACTTCTCAAGGTCGCGCAGCACACGGTGGGTTGCACGGGTTCGTTCGTGCAGCGCGGCGGCATCGCGGCACTCACGGGCCCACAGGACCCGGTCGAGGAGATGACCCGCCAGTACGCGACCCGCCGCGACCTGGTGGTGGACGGCCTCAACTCCCTGCCGGGGGTGACCTGTTCACCCCCGGACGGCGCGTTCTACGCCTTCGCCGACATCCGCGGCACGGGCTTCACCGACTCGTCGTCGTTCGCCCAGTGGGTCCTGAAGGAGACGGGGGTCGCCCTGATGCCGGGCTCGGCGTTCGGGCCGGGGGGTGAGGGGTACGTTCGGTTGTCGTTCGCTACGTCGGCGGAGGTTCTTGGGACGGCTCTTGAGCGGGTGGGGGTGGCTTTGGGCGGTCGTCCTTAGACGCCATTTCGTTTGGTGTGATCTTGCGGCAGTCTGGTGTGGTGACGACTGGGCTTGTGCAGCGGATGGTGCCGGACGGCTTGTGGGAGTTGTTCGAACGCGTGGTGCCGCCGGCGCCGGAACGTCCTCAGGGCGGTGGCCGGCGTCGGCATGGGGATCGGGAGGTGCTGGCTGCGATCATCTTCGTGGCCACCTCTGGGTGCACCTGGATGGCGGGCTGGACGCGCCGGGCGGCTTCCGCTACTTGCGGCTGAGGGTTTGGTCGTCCCCGCTATCAGGATCTCCCACGCTGCGCCGCATCTTCGGATGCGCCTTCGAGCCGCCGAATTCCCACGGGTTGCCGTCGCAGACGGTGGTCCACACCTTCTCCGCTTCCTTGTCGTCGGGATACGCGCCCCACTCGCCGGTGCCGCTGCACTCCGACACCTTGTCGCCGTCGTTATTGAACTCGGCAAGGTTGGTTACGACGACGGTGCCGTCGTCCTTGAAGAGCAGGGTCCCGGTATCGCCCTCGGTCCAGGTGCCTACGATGTCGGCCCGAGCCAGTGTCTGTGGCTGCCATATGCACCCCGTGGCCAGCGTCAACACCGCGACCGCCAAGACCACTCCACGCAACCCCGCAGCGACTCGCCCTCGTTCATCACGCATGACTCCCCCTTGCGTACGTCAAACCCCGGTTGCTTCGCACACCAGATCGTCAAGCGCTCACGCTGCCACGAAAGTTGAACATGTTCAACTCTGCTCGGTGCGCACTGGCAGCCCCGCTCCACACCGCATTGAGCGGTACACCTTGGCCGCTCGCCGTAAGACGCCATTTCATTTGATGATGCGGCGGTAGCAGATCAGGGTGCTGGCGATGCCGACGAAGGCGAGGAAGTGCTCAGGCTTGCGTTCGTAGCGGCGGTGCAGGCGTCGGCATCCGTTCAGCCAGGACATCGTTCGCTCGACCACCCAGCGGTGCCGGCCCAGTCGATCGGAGGCTTCGATTCCGCGCCGCGCGATGCGGGGCACGATCTGTCGTCGTCGCAGCCAGTTGCGCAGGTGGTCGTAGTCGTAGCCCTTGTCGCCGTGGAGCTTAGCGGGGCGGCGGCGACGGGGGCCGAAGCGGGAGCGGATCGGTGGTATCCCTCGCATCAGCGGGATCAGGGCTTGGCTGTCGTGGTCGTTGGCGGCCGAGATGCCTATCGAGATGGGCAGGCCGTTGCGGTCGACGATCAGGTGGATTTTCGATCCTGGCTTGCCACGATCGGTCGGATTCGGTCCCGTCAACGGCCCCCTTTGAGGGCCCTGACGCTCACGGAATCGATCGCGCACCTCGACCAGTCCAACTCGCCGCGGGCGCCGAGTTCATCCAGGACCAGACGGTGCAGCTTGGCCCACACCCGGGCCTGCGACCACTCCGTGAAGCGCCGGAACGCCGTCACTCCGGAGGGGCCGAAGCCGGGCGGGAGCTGGTTCCAGGTGCACCCAGAGGTGGCCACGAAGATGATCGCAGCCAGCACCTCCCGATCCCCATGCCGACGCCGGCCACCGCCCTGAGGACGTTCCGGCGCCGGCGGCACCACGCGTTCGAACAACTCCCACAAGCCGTCCGGCACCATCCGCTGCACAAGCCCAGTCGTCACCACACCAGACTGCCGCAAGATCACACCAAACGAAATGGCGTCTTAGGGGATGACCACCCCCTCGGCCGTCACCCCCGCGCCGGCACTTGCAGGATGCGCGTGGCGGCGCGCATATTGCTGGCGGACTCACCACGCCTGCATGCCAGTTGAGGTCCGGGTCCACGACCGAACGATCGACCGCACGGGGGACGTGGGATGCGCAAGGGCACCAAGGCAGCGGCATGGCTCAGCGGCGGGGCAGCCCTCGCGCTCTTCGCCGGCGCCGGCGGGCTGGGCATGATCCAGGACCTCATCGTGCCGGACAAGAAGGCGTGCGAACTGGCTTGGACCGCCGACGGACTGCTCCACAAGGCATCGCATCCTGACGATGAAGCCACCGTCTACTACGCCCACGCGAGCGAGATGCGTGCAGCGGCGAAGGTGACCGACGACCGGCCTCTGCGGGCCGCTCTCCTTACCGACGCCGACATTTCCGCACGCTTCGCCAGGGCATTGAGCGAGGACAGGCTCACGGACCGGCCGAAGGACGACCCTGACAAGGCGATCAAGTCTCGGCGGATCTGGCAGAAGCACTGCTCCGACTACTACGTGACCCGGGCGGTGACCTGATCCGTGTGCGGTCTTCGCCTCGGGCACCGCCGCCTACAGGGCCCACCTGTGGACGGCACCGCCGGGCGCTGCGTACCTGACCTCTTGCGCGTCCGGAGTGGCTTCGATGGTGAACCACTCGCGGCGGGGCCGGTTGAGCTGTTCCCACAGTCGGTGGGCGGCTGCGATCGGCCGCCACAGGTCGCGGGGTCCGGTCGACGTGACCGTCGGTGGTCCCTGGGGCATGTCGGCGATGCGGGTCGTCGAGCCGTCGGACGGGTCGTACAACGTCGTGACGTGCAGGCCGTCAGCACTCGTCCCGTAGGTGCGTACGACATCCGGGGGCAGGTGGAGCTGCGCGAAGAACGAGAACGTCCAGTCGTCCAGTACGCGCGCCGACAACTCGCCGTCTCCACACGGGCCTTCCGGGACGACGGAGACCTGTGCGGGCGTCTCCGAGCCGCTCCTGAGCGGCATGAACGCTGCGGGGGTGTGCAGGACGTACCCGGCAGCGGAGCCATCGGGGAGCTTGGTGAGCCTGGCCACCATCCCACCGGCGAGCGTGCCCTTGATCGGTACGACCATGATGCCGCCGGGACGCAGCCGGGCCAGCCATGCGGGCGGAACGCGGCACACGGAGGCGGTGGCGATGATGCGGTCGTACGTCGCGTCCGCCGGGAAGTCCCGGGCGCCGTCGCCGTGGATGACGAGCGGGTCGAAGCCGACGGCGTACAATCGCGGCCGGGCCCTGGCAGTCAGAGATGCCGTCCGGTCGACGGTGGTGACGTGCTTGTCCCCGGCGAGGAAGCACAGCGCGGCGGCGTTGTAGCCGGTGCCGGTGCCGGCCTCGAACACATCGTGCCCCTCGTGCACGTCGAGGGCGTCGAGCATGTCCGCCATGAGGCTCGGCGCCGTCGAGGACGACGTGGGAACACCGGTCAGGCCCTCGGGGGCCGCGTCCTCGGCGTGCACGCCGTCCACTTCGGTGATGAGGGAGTCGTCCGCGTACACGGCGTCGAGCCAGGCCTCCGCGTGGCCGTCGGTGCTGGACCATGGGATGAACCGGTCGCCGTCGCGGCGGTAGAACACCGGCACGAAGAGGTGGCGGGGGACGTTGAGGAAGGCGCCCGCCAGGCGCGAGGACAGCACCACGCTTCCGCGCTCGATCTGCTGGGTGAGGGCGACGCGAGCGGCGAGAGTGCGCTGTCCGTCGTCGAGGATGTTCGTCACGAGCCGGTTCCTTCCAGGTAGTCGCAGATCGCGGCCGTGATGGGCAGTCCGGTCGCCTGCTCGATGAACCCGTACTGTCCGCTCGGGTTCACTTCCAGAAACCGCCAGGCCCCGTCCGGGGTCACCACGAAGTCGAAGGCGCCGTACGGGAGTCCGAGACAGTCGAGCACGCGCAGGACTCCGGCCGCCACGTCGGCGGGCGGTTCGCAGATCTTGTACGTGTGGCTGTCGTAGTCGCTGCGCCAGTCGATGTGACCGGCGTCGGAGTCGGCATGGATCTCGGCGGCGAAGATCCTGCCGTCGACGGCGGTCTGCCGGACCTCGTGTGCTTTGGGCACCCACTCCTGGAAGAGGTGGGCCGTGGTCGCGATGTCCGGGTGTGACAGGTCATCGGGATCGACGACGTTCGCGTACACGGCGACGGTCTGTCCGTGCACGGTGCCACGCACGTGAAAGAACGGCTTGTACACGACGGGTCCGCCGGTTCCGGCTGCGAAGTCCCTTGCCGCATCAGGGTCGTTGGTGATCAGCGTTCGGGGGACGCTCAGCCCCGCCTCGGCGGCGATACGGAGCTGCAGCGGCTTGTACTCGGCATCGGCCGCCTTCCCCGGCGGGGGCAGCCAGCGGCACGGCAGGGCCGACAGCAGACCGCCGAAGCCCCAACGGGCCTCGGTCTCGGCGACTTTACGCGCCTGGGAGGACATGCCCTGCGGAAACCTCGGGCGGGTGGGGCGGCGGTAGTAGACGGAACGGACCGACGCGATGTCGAGGGTGCGGCGGTCGTTCTTCAGCGTGCCGTGCCAGCGGTTCCCGCTGAGATTCCCACTGAGGTTCGCGGCGAGTGTGAGGCTCAGCGGGAACTCGGCCATGTCCGCCCGGAAGACGGGCACGGCACGCCGGTCCAGTTCCTCGACCACCAGATCACAGGTCGGGTCGAACCGGCCCGCGAGGATGAGAACCTGTCCGGCGTCCGTCATCAGTCGTCACTCGGCCCGGGGTCGTCCGGAGCGTCCATCTGGCCCGTCGGCGCCGTCGGCCCGTACGTCTTCGGCGGGTTCTTGGTCATGTAGACGCCGGGCGGCAGGCCCTCGTACGTGCCCCTCTGGGTGTCCTCGTCGTAGGCGACATCGCACGGCAGGATGCCGCCCGTCGTAGGGGCCGGTACGAGGAAGCGGAACGCGAACGGGGACGGCCCGTCGCCTTCGGACAGCTCCGGCAGGAGTGCGGGGCCGTCGGTGCTCAGCGGCAACCGCAGCTCCGGTACGTCGAGCGCGACACCTGTGGGGCGACGCTCAGCGATCTGTGAGGGAGGCATTGTTTTCCCTTTCTCGGTCGTTGGGAAGTGCTCGTTCTTCGTCGGGTTCGGGCAAGCGGTCGCCCCGGCTCTCCGCGACCCGCAGTGCGTCGCTCAGGGCTTCGGTCATCCGGGCGAGCAGGAAGTGGAGTTGGTCCGGTGTGGCCTTGCGGTCGGCGAGCAGGTCGGCGGCGTGGTCCAACAGGTCGCTGCCCATGGCGAGTTGGATGCTCTCGATGTTGTCGGCGACCTTGTTCACGTAGCTGTCGGCGTCGTCACTCGTGAGGAAGCACGGCTTGCCGTCAGGGGTCGCCCACGGCAGGAGCCGCACCATGCCCGATGCGGTCACCAGGCCACCTCCACACCGTGAATCCGGCGCGGCCCGAGGTCGACGCCGTGCACCGCGAACCACAACGCCCTTCGCCGCGCGCGCTGTTGCCGTACCTTCATCCGCTGCTCATGGGCGATGAGGTACGGGCGGACGAGCGGGGTGTCCTCACCCCGGAGCGCGGGTGCGCACCGCGTCGGCGCGGTCGGAACGTGCGCGCCGAGCGTGGCGGAGCGCGCCGCGGCGGCGATGGACCGATGCCGGCCCTTGGCGGGCCACAGCAGCCGTAAGAGCGGCAGGAACAACTGCGCGATAACGTGTGTCACGTCGTCAACCTCCTGGGGTTGATGGCCACGCCCCCGGACCGTTCGCGCGGTCGCGGGGGTCTTCTCATGTTCTTCAAGTACTCGACCAGCACCGGGTGTTGAGAGTCGCACCGAATACATGGCGGTCGGCGAAGGCATTCACGACCGGACGGGGTGGGTGGTGCGCCTCCCCGTAAGAGCGCCCGGAGGCAGGCTCGAACGGGGAGGCCGTCATCAGGGGCCGCGTGCGCGCCTCTGCTTCGGCGCCGGGCGCGCGGATTACGTCGTTGGCCGGCACATGACCACCGAGGCCGACGTCCTCGGTGACGGCGGTTAATGCCCGCGCCTCGGCGAGACTCGGTTCCTGTGTGGTCGCACTCGCCATCACGCACTCCTCGCGTCTTCCCGTCTCAAGCGATGCTTCGAGTAGAGCGCCGAAAGTCCGGCGGACGCGATGAAGAATCGGGTGACGCCTGCTTGCGAGGGACCGGAAAATTTTACTTTCAGCCTTCAGCGGCAGGTGGCGACACGGTTAGCTTGGCGAGGTGGCAATCACTGTGCAGCAGCGCATGGATGATCTCGACATGACGCAGGTCGAGTTAGCCCGGCGCATGAACGAGGTGATCGAAGAAGTCTTCGGCAGTCCGGGCAAGGTGTCAGTACGGACCGTGCACAACCTGATGCACGGCAAGACGAGTTGGCCGCACACGAAGATCCGTATTGCCCTGGAGAGCGTGCTGGGACGCACGGCCGAAGAACTCGGCTTCGAACCGCGCTGCAAGACCAGGTCTGGAGACGAGCAGGAGGGCTCCGCCGTGCAACGTCGCACTTTTGGGACGACCGCTGTGGGGCTTGCCTTGGCCGCCACCGCGGCGCGGCCGGCCGCCGCGCGCACCCGCATCGGGTCGGGTGACGTGCAACGCCTACACACCAAGTTCGCCGAGATCATTGCCAAGGATCACCGACAAGGCGGCAGCCTCTCCATCGAGAATCAGGCCCTCGGGCTGGCTGGTGAGGCCCTGGGCCTGCTCCAGCGGGGCTCGTGCAGCCAGCGAATCCAGAACGCCATCTACGCCACGGCGGCCTCATTCACCAGCTCGGCAATGTGGGCAGCGACCGACGGGCGGCGCTTCGACGCGGCGCAGCGGCACTTCGACCGCGCATCCTCGCTGGCCGGCATGTCCGGGGACCAAGCGATCCAGTTCCGTATCTGGTCCCACGCGGGTTCTCTGTACCGGCACTTGGCGCGGCCGGTGGACGCTCTCGCCGCGAACGATGCGGCTCGTCGCCTGACGCTTGTTCGGCGTGACCCGCTCTTTGGGGCGCTCGGGCACGCTCGGCACGCCGCCATTCACGGCGTCCACGGGGATCTCGCTGCGATCCGACGGTGCATGGGGCAGGCTGAGGATGCTTTCGACCGGGCCGCGTCGGATGAACCGCGCCCTGTGTGGATGCGCGCCTTCTTCGACCAGGCCGAGTTGCACAGCCTGGCCACGGCCGCCTACCTGGCTGCGCAGGACTACGCGACAGCGGAGGCGCATGCTCACCGCAGCCTGGTCTACTTGCGGCCGAACCTGACGCGTTCGCGAGCGATCACCACGGCCCGTCTTGCGCGCGCCCAGCTCGGGCAGGGGGACTTGGGACCTGCCGTCGCGACGGCCACGTCCATTCCCGGATCTTCCATGGACCACCCACGGGTCGCGGGGATGCTCAACAGCTTCACACGCGCCCTCTCAGAGGTCGCGCCCCGGAGTCCCGAGACGAGACAGTGGAACGAGTTCACCAACGCCCGGAGGACGCCTTGACCGAGCTGGTTCGTGCCCGAGACATCGACTCCGTGTGGTCCACACTGATCGATGTCTACGCTGACGTCCGCAAGGCCCAGCTGCACAATCCCCACTACTCCGTGGAGCGATATGCGGAGCGCCTCGCCCGTCATGGGCGTGAACCCGGCTGGGAAGTCGTCATCGCCTACGAGGACGAGCACCCCGTCGGCTATGGCTACGTCAACACGCTGACGCCAGACGACCGTTGGTGGAAGCGCACCAGCCCAACCCTTTCCGTTCAGGTCACCTCGACGCCGACGGTGGCGGTCAAGGAAATGATGGTGGTCAAGGCACATCGGCGGCAGGGAATCGCGAAGAGGATCCACGACGCTCTGCTAGCCGAGCGTGAGGAAGAGGCGGTTTCACTGATGGTGTCACCGGCCAACCAAGATGGCCGGGTGCAAACTCTGTACGCAAGCTGGGGCTACCGCGTAGTCGGCAATTCCCAGCCGTCTCCGGATTCGCCCCCGTTGACGGTCATGCTGCGTCCCTTGCGCATGCCTGAACAGGCTCCCAGCTCCTGAGCTTCGTCATTCTCGGAACGGGATTCGAACCGGGCATCCTGCTGATCTCCTACGACCATCGCCGCACTCGGGCAGGCACACGAGGCCCTGTCCGAGCAGGAAAGCGAGCAGGCGCCCCAGTGGGCCTACTGGGTGTGCGGGGAGGAGCTGGACGTTATGGACGCTCGGGTCTTCACCGAGCTGCACCGGCCGCTACGAGCCGTGCCTCTGCTGACCGAAGTACTCAGCCGGTACGACGCGACACACGCCCGGGAGGTAGCGCTGTACCGCTCGTGGCTCGCCATCGCTCTGGCCGACGCCAACGAACACGAGCAAGCCGCCGAGGAAGCCCGCCACGTCATCACCCTGTCCGCCGAGGTGGCCAGCGATCGCGCCGCCGAACGATCCCGCGTCGTGCTGCGCCGGCTCCGGGATTTCCCCGAAGTGCCCGAGGTACGCAGCCTGTTGCACGAACACGGCCACTTGCTGGGTGCTTAGGCGGGTAGTTGTCCTTGTAGTACAGCCTGGGGAGGCGAGATATGGACCCGTCCCGCCGCGGCGTCATGGGGGCAGCGCTCTTCTCCGTCGCGCTGACCGCGCCGAACTGGCCCGATGTGGTGGGGCGTATGGAAGCCGCCGGGACTGGCGCTGCTCAACGCATCGGCATGCCCGAGGCGCGGCTGGTCGGTGACATGACCGAGCGAATCTCGGAACTCGACGACCAGTTCGGCGGGCGGCACGCACGGCCGATGGCGTCGGCGTTCCTCATCAACACGGTGGCGCCCTATCTACGGGCCGACGCACCTGACGACGTACGGAAAGCGATGCTGTCCGCGGCCTCGGATCTGCTGTACCTGACCGGATACATGGCCGTGGACGAAGGGCTGCACGGTCTCGCGCAGCGCTACTACGTCAAGGCCCTGGAGCTGGCGGGCGCGGGCGAGGACCACCTGACGTACTGCACCACCCTGCGCGGCATGAGCGTGCAGGCGGTCGACCTGGGGCATGGGGCAAAGGCCATGGAGTTGGCCGATGCCGCCGCCACCGCGTCACCGAAGGCGGGGCCGCGCATGCAGGCGTTTCTCGTGGGGCAGCAGGCGCATGCTGCCGCGCAGACCGGCGACCGGACGGGGGCGATGCGGTACATCCGAGAGGCGGAGGCCGCCATGGACCGGGCGGAGGGTCGAGCCAAGGCGCTCGGCTCGTACGATCCCGCAGCGCTCAACTACCACATCAGTCAAGTGCGTTATGAGCTCGGTGACATGCTTGGTGCTGTTGAGGCGATGCAGCAGGCCGACCGGCTGCGTCCCGCGATCTATCGACGAACGCGGATGCACCAACGGGGCACCCTCGCCGAGCGGCAATTCGAGATCGGCCACCTAGAAGCCGCCTGCGCCACCTGGAACCAGGCCCTCGACGACTACCCCAACGTCCAGTCGGGACGGGCCGACGACCGCGTACGGACCATGTTCAAGGTGCTCCGCCCGCACCTGAAGAACGGCACTGCCCGCGACCTCTACGAACGCGCCCGGCACGTCACGCCGGCCTCGCTCTCGGCGTGACGCGCAGCGGGTCGGCTCCCCAGCTACCGCCGGGAGGTGCCCCCCAGAGCAGGGGAGACCCCAATCCCGGCCGACGAAGGGACCACCGTGGCTCAGCCGACAACCGATGACCAGCAGCCCAATGCCCTCAAGCCCGCCCTCGAATCCATGACCCTGCTGGTCGCCGCTGTCGTCGTCCACGACCGAGCCCACAACCGCGTCGTCCTCCTCCAGCGCGGCCAGAACGCCAAGTTCGCCCAGGGCAAGTGGGATCTGCCCGTCGGCAAGAGCGAACCCGGCGAACCGATCACCGAGACCGCGGTTCGCGAGCTGTACGAGGAGACCGGCCTGACGGTGAAGCCGGAATCCCTGAAAGTCGCCCACATCATCCACGGCGCCTGGGGAGTCGAAGCACCCAACGGCTTCCTGACCGTCGTCTTCGCCGCTCATGAGTGGACCGGCGAACCCGAGAACCGCGAGCCCCACAAGCACGCACAGGTCCGTTGGGTCGACACTGATGCCATCCCCGAGGAGTTCGTGGACACCACCGCCGGCGCCCTGCACCACTATCTCGGCGCTGGACCGGAGGTCTCCCTAGGCGGCTGGTGAACTCCACGAGCGCCGAACTCGACCGCATCCCGGCATGGGACGACGAGCGCGGCGGGTTCAAGCAGGTCAGGGCTCGGACGGTTGTCAGTGCCCGTTGCTACGTTCAAGCCGTTCGAATCACTCACGCCAAGGAGCATCAGATGGGATCTCAACTCAACCCGTGCCTCGCCTTCAACGGGAACGCACGGCACGCGATCGAGTTCTATCAGGACGTCCTCGGCGGCCAGTTGGAGATGGGCACCTACGCCGAATACGGCTCGCCGGACGTGCCTCACCCCGACAAGATCATGCACGCCACGCTCCGTACCTCAGACGGCTACACGTTGATGGCCTGGGACGTTCGGGAAGAGATGCCCCACACCCCGGGCAACAACGTCGCGGTCTTCCTCAACGGCGACGGCGACGCCGCCAAACTCCGCGACTACTTCGAGAGGCTGTCCGCCGATGGCACCGTGACGCTGCCCCTGGAGAAGCAGTCATGGGGTGACGAGGCCGGCTCGCTCGTCGACCGGTTCGGGATCACCTGGATGGTCAACATCACCCAGCAGCCCAGCTAGACCATGGGCAGCATCAAGGTCCGATTCCGGAGTTGAAGACAAGCTGAGCTTTGTTCCGGAAGCCCTGGTCAGGGGTGAGGGAATCGTCGCTCTGGGGAGGCGAGACATGGACCCGTCCCGCCGCAGCGTCATGGGAGGGGCGGCACTCTTCTCCGTCGCGCTCATCGTGCCGGGCTGGCCCGACGTGGTGGGGCGTATGGAATCCGTGCAGGCCGGTGCGGCTCAGTGCCTGTTTGGGAAGGGGCTCTTCGGAGAGACCGGAGCCCTAGCCTGAGAAGGTGTCCGGCGGATTCGGAGTGGTGCAGGACCGCCGGTGTCCCAGTGCGGAGACCGGCTGCCACTGGACGCGCGATCGGACGCGCGGTTCTGCTGCGCCACGTGTCGTTGCAGGCAATGGCAGCTCAGCCTTCGGGTCCGGCGGCGCTGGGCGGCCGTCCACCGCGGTGCGGGGATGCGGCAGTGCCCGGAGTGCGGGACTGCGTGGATCGCCTCGCTGGAGCGCCGCAAGGACGCGGTGTTCTGCTCCGGCCGGTGCCGGACCCGGGCCTGGCGGCGCCGGGCGGAATCGTTCAGCAAGCTGTCACAGTGACGGCACCGTGAACGACTCACCCCGTCAGATTCGCCCTTCTATCGGGCAGTTGGAGTCGATTCTTGCGGTTTCACTGCGGCGGGTCGACGGTGGCGTCGTGCGGGCCGAGCCCCGCCGCCGGCACCGCGCCGACGCCCCGGCCCGCCTGGTGGGGTGGTGGCTGCCATGCCCGAGACCGGCGAGAAGACAGGCCAGGTCACCCGCGAGCGGTTCGACCAGATCATCGCCGAGCTGCGCGAGGAGATGGAGACCGACCGGCGCATCCAGTTCGTCGTCGGAGACCGCGCGCTGGAGGTGGAGCCGATGCGCCCGGCGGGCGGCTCGCCCACCGCCATCGGTGACCTGCCCACCGTCTCGGCCTCGCTGCACCTGCTGGCCGAGGAGTCCGGCATCCCGTATGAGACGGTCCGCAACCGCCGCTGGGTCGCCTACCGCTGGCCGGAGAACTACCGCCGGGCCGGGCTGTCCTTCCACCCTTCCTGCTCGTCCGGCAGCTCTTGGTCGCTGGGTTCATCCGGGCCCATGACGGGGTTCTACCCGGGGTCTTTGATCAGCAGCGGGATCCCGAACAGGCACTCAGCCCACCCGCTCATAGGTAAGGACGGTCTTCGGGTGGTTGCCGATCTTGCGTAGGCGCAGCGGGCCGTCCGAGGACTTCACGTCGAAGGAGTACTCGGTCTCCTTCGGCGGGCAGTTGACGGTCCTGGTGCCCTGATCGAGCTTGAAGTTGCTCATGGACAGGTCGTGCTGGTCGATGCCGGTGACAACGGCGCTGCCCTTGCATCGCGGGCCGGTGCGGGACTCGATGACCACGCGTGCCCATCTGCCGGGCTCGACCTGGTGGAGGGTCAGCTGCTGGCTGCCGTCCGTGGCTCGCCACCGGCCCACGAACCAGGGGTGGATGGGCTTGTACTTCGTGGCCACCCCGGCAAATCCGGAGCCTTTGCGCCAGGTCAGCGTGGTGGTTTTCAGCATGCCGGGATCGACGAAGTCCACTCGGGCGCCATCGTCGCGGATGCGGGCCTTCGGCCAGGCGATGGTGTTTTTGGCCGGGTCGGTGGTCCAGGAGGAGAGGTCCCCGGTGGCGACGGCCGCGATCACTTCTTGCGGTTCGTCGCCGTCCCTGCAGTGCGCGCCGAAGCCGGCCGCGAGCCACACGGTGTCCCGGTACGCCTTTGCCCTGATACCGCCGCACGGTTTGGTGCCGGTCTCATAGACCGTCTTCCGGGCGGACCAGGCGTCGTCAGAGGCGTCGCGATGCTGCGCCTCCAGGCCGCGGCGAGTGAAGCGGAGGGACACCTGCCGGCCGTCGGACAGTTCGAGGACGGTGTGGTCGTCGTCGGCCTCGACGACCCGTGAATCAGGCTTGTCCTCGGGTTCGCGGTGGAACTTCGTGTGCTTCGCGCTGCTGCCGGACGGTCCCTTGTCCGATTGCTCGGCGCAGCCGCCGACGGCTGCGCCGAGCATCAGCACCGCTACCGCCCACGCCGCTGCGCTCTTCGTTCTCATGCCGTGTCAGCTCCCCTGTACGCCGCGCCGCGATGCCCGGGCCGGTGGGTGGCACGAACTCGGCGATGCTAGCCGGTGGGCGGCCCGCCCCGCTCGGCCCCCGGCACGGTGCGGCCCCGGCGGTTCCGTCACTCGTCGAGGACGGCGGCGACCGCACCCGGGCCCGCGCCGCCGCCTCCCGCACCTCCAACTCCCCGATCAACGACCCCATCAGCGTCGCCTCCTCCACCCACACGGTAGGGCTCGGCCAACCGGGCCAGGACCCTCACCGCGATGAACCGCATCATGGGCCGTGTCACCGATCGGCGGAAGTTGTGCCGGTGGTCAGGTCCTCTTCGACCAGTCGGTGCGGGGGCCTTTGCGGGTGATCCTGCGGGTCATAAGGGTGATGAGTCCCCAGGTCAGATGGGCTTCCGAGTGCTGGGGGAGCCGTTCGTAGTCGCGGACGTTCCGGCGGGATTTCATGATCCAGCCAAGGGTGCGCTCGACTTTCCAGCGTCGGGGAAGGACCACGAAGCCTTTCGCGCCGCGAGGCCGCGAGACGGTCTTGAGGGTCATGTCCAGGAAGTCGCCCGACCAGTTGATGAGCTGGCCGGCGTAGGCGGAATCGGCCCAGATCTGGGTGATCTGCGGTTGCATCACGCGCAGGCGCCAGAGGAGTTCGCGGGCGGCATCGCGGTCGGTCATGCTGGCGGGAGTCACTGTGATCATCACGGGGAGCCCGAGGGTGTCGACCGCGATGTGTCTCTTGCGTCCGTTGATCTTTTTCCCTGCGTCGAATCCGCGGGTGGCCTTGGAGACAGTCTCCGCGCCCTTCACCGACTGCGAGTCAACGATCAACGTCACTGGCCAGGGGCATCGCCCCTGGCCAGTGCGGATCTGCCGGCGGAGCTGGTCACGCAGGAACGCCACGACGCCCAGCCGGTGCCAGCGGGCGAAGTGGTAGTAGACGGTCTGCCAGGGCGGGTAGTCGGAGGGCAGCGCTCGCCACTTGATCCCGTTGTCGACGACGTAGCGGATCGCGTCGACGACTTCGCGGCGGTGCCATTTCTCCGGCCTGCCGCCCGCCTTGGTCCGGCAGGCCGGGACGGGCAGCAGCGGTTCGAGCAGCGCCCATTCCGCAACCGAGGTGTCGGATGGGTAGCGGCGCCGGCGCGAGGAGAGGGGCATGGGTCATCTCGGGTTCGGTCTATTTGGAGAGCTGGGAGAGTGTCGCCCTCACCCCGGTGAGCTGAGCGGATGCCAGCTGTGCCCATTCGTCGTCGGGGTAGCGGGCCAGGTGCGGGTCGAGGGTCCCCGTGATCATCCGGGTGAGCCGGCCGAGCAGGAGACGGAACTGCTGCTTCTCGTAGGCGATCCAGTCCGCGGGCTCGTCGGAGAACAAGTACCCGTCCTTCCGGCGCCAGATGATCGGGGTCAGGTGCTCGGCGGCACCGACGTCCCGCAGATGCCGCACTCGCCGCGCGACCTGCGAAGGGGAGAGCCGCGTCGCCGCGACCAGCTGCTTCGTCTGAAGTCCGGCCGGCCGGGCCTCCATCAGCGCGACCCTCACCAGGTCGCCGTAGTGCTCGCTCAGGGGCAGAGCCCCCTCACCGCGACGCCGTCGCGGTGCCACCGGGTCAGTCGCCCTTCAGGAGCTGGGCCAGCTGCTCGTCCAGGGTGAACTGGCCGGTGTCGATGGCGGCCTCCAGCCAGTCGGCCGCGCCGCGGACCTTTGCGATTCCGCGCCGGATCGTCTCGTGTTCGTCCTCGCTGAACTCCTGGTCCCGCATCCGAGGGACCAGCCGTCCCAGCGTCGCCACGTAACTGTGGCAGGACCCGACCAGGTCGAGGTATTCCATGGTGTGCTCGATCTGGCGGACCGCCGGAACCCGGTCACGAATACGGCCCCGGGTCTCCTCGGAATTGTCGAACTGGGCCCGGTTCACCACCGAACGCGTCGTGTTGTTGCGCATAGCCTGCCGCGCGACCCGTGGCCGCTGGAGAAACTCCTCGGTCACCGTCTGCGCGACCTCGTCGTCCCGGGTCAGCTCCTGAACCACCCGCACCCGCTCCGGGGCGGGCAGCGTCGCCGCCGCCTCCGGCCGGCGAAGAAGGGTCACCGCGACCTGGGCGGCGACCTCGTCGTCCCGGGTGAGATCGGTGACGGCCTGTACCTTCTCCTCGACCGAGACCGGCGTGTCCACCCGCTGCCCGACCAGGCGTTTCGCCCCGTCGTTCGTCCAACCTCGTCGGCCCGTGCGCTGGTTGAACGGAGGGTCCTCAATCTGTGCCCACCGCTCGCTGTCCTCCCGGATCGAGGCCAGGATCCGGTGAACGCTGAACGCAACGCCTTCCTTCCGCTTGGCCTTCGGCCAGCGGGAGGCCACCCACCGCCAGTCCTTCACGGTCGAGGCCGCCACCCCGATGTCATCGGCGAAGATCGCCAACGACTCCTCGACCGTGAACAAGTCCTCGCTCCCGTTGGGCATCGAGCCGCCCACCGGCCTCAGCGGCTCGATCTCCAGCGCGATGTCCCCCAGCCCGAACTGCGCGCGGGCCACCGTCGCGACGAGCTCCCGCGCGTCGGCGACCAACTGCTCGTAACGCGTCCTGGAGACGTTCCCCACCCGATCCGCCATCGCGGCCCCACCACCTCACCCCGGGCCGGACCGACCACCGGTCAAGGTCGGCTCGCAACGGTGTCAGCCCAGGTCAGGACCAGAATGGCCCCGTTTTCCCGCGCACCGGCAGGTGCGAATCAGGGGCGCACGAGGCGCACTGCCCTCCACCCGCACTCCTCCGCGAAGTCAGTGCGGCACCTGTGTCACCTGCGGCGTTCGGCTATGGCGTCACCGTGACGGAATTCCGCGACACCTTCGACCGCCAGGCCCGCGTGCGGCACCGCGAGGAACAGAACACCGCCGACCGCTGGCGCACGACCCCCACCGTCCACTCACGCGCGCAGACCGGACACGTCATCACGTCCCCACGCTGCATCGCCGCCACCCGCCGCCGTGCCTGTTCCAGGGCTCGCCACCGCCGTGACCTGCACGTACCCGAGCAGAACACCGCTGCCGCCGACTTCGTCGGCGGCAGCGGAACCCCACACTCCCGGCAATACCGCCGAACCGTCCCGCCAGACCTCATGACCACCAGGATCCAGCCGTACAGGCCGCCCGACTAGAGATCTCAAACACTCGCTAAGGCTGCGGTCGGGCCGGTTCGGTCCCCGTGCTGTGGCCCACCGTCCACGGCCGGAGCTTCTCGGGGTTGCGTACGGCCCAGATGCGCGTGATCCGGTCGCCCGCGATGTCGAACGCGTACACCGTCACGATGACGCCGTTCTGCTGGGCGACCAGGCCGGGCTGGCCGTTGACGGTGCGCTCCAGAATCGTCAGGTCGGCCAGCCTGCCGGTGAGGGCGACGAGGCCGCGCGCGAGCTGCTCGGCGCCTTGGATCGGGCGGCGCACGGTGGTGGCGAGGCCGCCGCCGTCGCCGGTTGCCGTGACAGCCGGGTCGAGGAGACCGACGAGGGCGCCGATGTCCTTCGCTTCCCAGGCCTGCTTGAAGTTCCGGACGATGGCGGCCTGTTGGGCGGTCGGGGGCGCGGGTGTCCGCGAGGTGCGGATGCGCCGGCGGGCCGACGTTGCCAGCTGGCGGCAGGCCGCCGGCGTACGGCCGACGATGTCGGCGACGTCCGCGAAGGGGTAGCGGAACACGTCGTGGAGGATGAACGCGACGCGTTCGGCCGGGGTCATCGACTCGAGTACGACGAGGAAGGCCATGCCGATCGACTCGTCGAGGGTGACGCGGTCGGCCGGGTCGGCGGTGGTGCCGCCCGCCCGGCCGCCCGACCACTCCGCGGGTTCGGGCAGCGGCTCGGGGATCCAGTCGCCGACGTACCGCTCCCGTCGGGCCCGTGCCGAGCTGAGCACGTTGAGGCAGATACGGCCGGCGACCTTGGTCAGCCAGGCGCCGGGGGCTTCGATGGCCCGCTGCTCCTGTGCGGACAGGGCGTACCAGCGGGCGTAGGTCTCCTGCACGGCGTCCTCGGCTTCGGCGAGGGAGCCGAGGAGCCGGTAGGCGAGGTTGATCAGCTGACGCCGCTCGCTCATGATCACGCTCAGGCTCGGGTCGGGTCGGCCGTCTCCCGGCTCGGACGGGGTGGTCATGGTGTCGTCGGCTCCCTCGGTCGCGTCTGTCCTCACCCGTACGACAAGACAGCGCCCCTGAATGTGACGTCGGAGTGTGACGTCGGGTGTGACGTCGGTGCCCGCCTCACATTCCGGGCGCCTGTGCTGTCGGAGCGGTGAGACACCATCCGGCACCCAGGAAGGAAGACATCGCCATGTCCACACCGGCGACGACCGACACTGACACGGCGGCGGAGCAGGACGGCATCGAGTCGCGTCTGCCCGACCCCACCCACCTCTTTCCCGAGCTGGCGAAGCTCTCCGGAGCTGTGCGCGGTGGCATCCGGAACGGGCCGGTTCCGCAGACCGTCATCAGCCTGATGCAGCTCCGCGGCGCGCAGATCGTCGGCAGCACGTACCACGCCCTCCCGCTGACCGAGAGCCTCCGCAAAGCCGGGGAAACCGAGAAGCGCATCACCGCCGTGGCGACCTGGCAGGACGCCCCCTACTTCACCGACGCCGAACGGGTCGCACTGGAACTCGTGGAGGCGGTCCTCAACCCGAACCCGTTCGGGGAGCGCGTCTCCGACGAGCTGTTCGCCAAGGCATCCGCTCTCTACGACGACGAGGCGATCTGGACGCTCACCATGGCGATCGGCCACTTCTGTCTGTTCGTCCCGGTCGCTCTCATCGGCAAGCCGATCCCCGGCAGGCCCATCGGCAAGAACTACAGCAAGTAGCCCCAACCGGCTCAGGGTTGCTGCTCAGGGCTACTGCTCAGGGCTACTGCTCAGGATTACTGCTTGAGCGCACCCGGGGCCCGCAGTCGTCATGGCCTGCGGGCCCCTGGCCGGCGGGCTGTGCTGCTCAGGGCGTCGGGGGCATCGGGGGTGTCATCGCACCACGTCGTAGACGAGTTTGGTGACGCCGTTCGAGTAGGACTCCGACTCCCGGAGCCGCAGATTCTGCTGGTCCCGGTCCTCACGGCTGAAGAGGGACTTGCCGGCTCCCAGCAGTACGGGGAAAACGAGCAGGTTGTACCGGTCGATCAGGTCGGCATCGGCCAGACGCCGCGCCAGTTCCGCGCTCCCGTGGATGAAGATCGGCCCGCCCTCGCCCCGCTTGACCTCGGCGACGTCCTCGATCGAGCGGAGAATCGTGATCGGACCCCATCCGTCGACCAGTTCGTCGTCCGTGAGCGACGTCGAGACGACGTACTTCGGAAGATCCCGGTAGGGGGCGTGGTCCTCGGACCCCGGCCAGATCGGCGCGAACACGTCGTAGCTGTGGCGTCCGAACATCAGGGCCGTCGTCTCGGCCAACTCGTCCGCCTTGAGGGAGTAGGCCTCCGGTACGAATTCGGTCTGCATGACCCAGCCGCCGCTGCGGTGGCCTTCCGCTTTCCCTCCTGGTGAGTCCACCACGCCGTCGAGCGACATGAACCCCGTGTAGACCAGCTCTCGCGCCATCACAACTCCTCATCGGTATCGAGCAGGTTGGTCAGTTGATGCGGAGTCAACTGATGCAGAGTCAACCTGGCCCTCATCGGGCCCTCCGTGAAAGGGATGCTCGATCGTAGTGTCATGCAGCCGACGTCAACGTGTGTGATCTCTGCCGGAATTGGTGTGCGTACGCGGCATTGGTGTGCGTACGCCACGGCATTGGTGTGCGTACGCCACGGGGCTGAGCCGGCCGTTCGCGGAGAGGGCGCAGGCAGGGCCCGTCGGTGCGTGCCGAACGGCGTGCACCGTCGCGGGGAGACGTCAGGCCTCCGTCTCCCCCGCCCACCCG